>NZ_JBVHTA010000013.1:74534-172129 GCF_055566095.1 Streptomyces sp. NPDC027962 | reverse complement strand
ACGCACACTCGCTGCGTTGTCGGAGTCATCCAAGTACGTCCAGTACGAGGATGATCCTCCGCCTTGCGATTGCACGCACCAGACGCCGCGGGCCCCGCCCTGCGGGCGGACGACGCTACTTTCGAAACACGCCCTAGCCGTCCTCGCCGCGCAGCCGCTCCCGTACCTTCTCCACCACGTCCGCGTACCGCGCCTCCGCGCCGTAACGCGTCGGCTCGTAGTAGCGCCTGCCGTGCACCGCGTCCGGCGCGTACCGCTGCGCGGCGATACCGCCCGGGACGTCGTGCGGATACACATATCCCTGGGCATGGCCGAGCTTGGCCGCGCCCTTGTAGTGGCCGTCGCGCAGGTGCGGCGGGACAGGGCCGGCCAGGCCGTTGCGCACGTCCTGCTGGGCGGCGGAGATCGCCGTCGTCGCCGCGTTCGACTTCGGAGCGAGCGCCAGCGCGATGGTGGCGTGGCTGAGGGTGAGCGCCGCCTCCGGGAAGCCGATCATGGCGACGGCCTGCGCCGCGGCCACGGCGGTCGGCAGGGCGGTCGGATCGGCGAGCCCGATGTCCTCGCTTGCCGAGATCATCAGCCGCCGGGCGATGAACCGCGGGTCCTCCCCCGCCTCGATCATCCGCGCCAGGTAGTGCAGCGCGGCGTCCACGTCGGAGCCGCGGATCGACTTGATGAGCGCGCTGGCGACGTCGTAGTGCTGGTCGCCGTCGCGGTCGTACTTCACCGCCGCGCGATCGACCGTCTCCTCCACGGTCTCGAGCGTGATCTCGCCCTCGCCCTTGTCGAGAGCCGCGCCCGCGGCGGCCTCCAGGGCCGTCAGTGCCCGGCGGGCGTCGCCGCCCGCGATGCGCAGCAGATGGGCCTCCGCGTCCTCGATGAGCGACACCGCGCCGCCCAGCCCCCGGTCCTCGGCGAGCGCACGCCGCAGCAGGCCGCGGACGTCGTCGTCGGTCAGTGACTCGAGAGTGAGCAGCAGGGAGCGGGAGAGCAGCGGGGAGATCACCGAGAAGTAGGGATTCTCCGTGGTGGCGGCGATCAGGGTCACCCAGCGGTTCTCGACCGCGGGCAGCAGGGAGTCCTGCTGGGCCTTGGAGAAACGGTGGATCTCGTCGAGGAAGAGGACGGTGTCCTTGCCGAAGCCGCCCGATGCGCGCCGGGCTCCGTCGATGACCGCGCGGACCTCCTTGACGCCGGCGGTGATCGCCGAGAGCTCAACGAAGCGCTTGTTGGTCGCCTTGGAGACCACATACGCCAGGGTGGTCTTGCCGGTGCCCGGCGGGCCCCAGAGGATCACGGAGGAGGCCCCGGCCGGTCCCGGCCCGCCCTCGCCGACGAGCCTGCGCAGCGGGGAGCCGGGCTTGAGCAGATGCTGCTGACCAACCACCTCGTCCAGGGTGCGCGGACGCATCCGGACGGCCAGGGGGCTGCTGGTCGGGTCCTTCTCCTGGCGTTCTTCGGCTGCGGCGGTAAACAGGTCGGGCTCCACGCTGTGCAGCCTATGTCAGCCCACTGACATCGCCGGGGCCGGTCAGCCGGTCCAGAAATCCCACCAGCGGGTCAGGATCAGCATCCCGATCACGCCCGTGTGCATCACGGGCAGGACCCAGGTGAACTCGTCGAGGAAGCCGCGCAGCCAGGCCGGGGCGCGCAGCAGCCCGTTGCGGATGTTGTGCGAGGTCACGTACCAGAACATGAAGATCGTGGCGACCCAGGCCAGACAGCACCACAGGCAGAGGGCGTTGATCTCGTACAGCGACTGGTACTGGAGCCAGGTGCAGAAGCCGACGCCGAACAGGCAGCCGGCGTTCAGACCGAGCCAGTACCAACGGCGGTAGCGGGCGCCCGCGAAGAGGGCCATGCCGATGGCGATCACCATGCCGTAGGTGACCAGGCCCAGCATCGGGTTGGGGAACCCGAAGACGGCGGCCTGGTCGCTCTCCATGATGTTGCCGCACGAGACAACGGGGTTGAGGCTGCACCCCGGTGTGAAGGAGGGGTCCTCCAGCAGCTTGAACTTGTCGATCGTGATGACCCACGCGGCGAGGAGCCCGGCGGCGCCGGTGACCACCAGCAGCCAGGCGAGACCCTTGCTGCCACCGACCGTGCGGGCGCCGGGCGCGCCGTGGTCGGTGGACATGTCGCTGGCCGCTGAACTCGTCATATCGCCGTTCCATCTCCGGGGCTGCTGAGGTCACGGTCATTGTGCCGCACCGGCACGGGTCCGCTCCGTTCGCTCCGGATAAGGAACACCCGAAAGCGGCGGCACAACGGCGCGGGAGGCCGGGGCAGTTGATCGCTCCGGGCCCCCGTCACCGCTGTGGCTGCCCGTGTCAGGCCAGCTTGGCCCGCATCTCGTCGACCACATCGGCCAGGGCCACGGGAGCCTGCTCACCGGACTCCATGTCCTTGAGCTGGACGACGCCGTCGGCGAGATCGCGCTCGCCGGCGACCATCGCGTACCGGGCGCCGCTGCGGTTGGCGTTCTTCATCGCGCCCTTGAGGCCCTTCCCGCCGTACGAGAAGTCCGCGGCGACGCCTGCCTTGCGCAGCTCGGTCACGACGCCGAACAGCACGCGCCGCGCCTCCTCGCCCAGCGGGACCGCGTACACGCTGGTGGCGGCCGGGATGTCGAGCTCGACGCCCTCCGCCTCCAAGGCCAGCACCGTGCGGTCCACGCCGAGCGCCCAGCCGACGGACGGCAGCGCCGGGCCACCGATCATCTCGGACAGGCCGTCGTAGCGGCCGCCGCCGCCCACCGCGGACTGCGAGCCGAGGCCGTCGTGGACGAACTCGAAGGTCGTGCGCGTGTAGTAGTCGAGACCGCGCACGAGCTTCTCGTCGTCCTGGAACGCGACGCCCGCCGCGCCCAGCAGCTCGCGCACCTGCTCGTGGTACGCCTTGCACGCGTCGCACAGGTAGTCGCGCAGCATCGGGGCGCCGGTCAGCTGCTTCTGCACCGCGTCGCGCTTGTCGTCGAGCACCCGTAGCGGGTTGATCTCGATACGGCGGCGGGTGTCGTCGTCGAGGTCGAGGTCGCGCAGGAAGGTCTGCAGCGCCTCGCGGTAGACGGGACGGCACTCCTTGTCGCCCAGGGAGTTCAGCAGGATGCGGAAGTTCCGCAGGCCCAGCGAGCGGTACGCCTGGTCGGCGAGGATGATCAACTCGGCGTCCAGTGCCGGGTCCTCCACGCCGATGGCCTCGGCACCGACCTGGGAGAAGTGCCGGTAGCGGCCCGCCTGCGGCCGTTCGTAGCGGTAGTACGAGCCCGAGTACCAGAGCTTCACGGGCAGGTTGCCGGCCTTGTGGAGGTTGGCCTCCAGCGCCGCGCGCAGGACGGACGCGGTGCCCTCGGGGCGCAGGGCGAGCTTGTCGCCGCCCTTGGTCTCGAAGGCGTACATCTCCTTGGTGACGATGTCGGTGGACTCACCGACACCGCGCGCGAAGAGTTCCACGTTCTCGAAGCCGGGCGTCTCGATGTAACCGTAGCCGGAGTTCTTCAGCGGGGTGGAGATCGCGTCGCGGACCGCGAGGTACGTCGCGGACCGCGGGGGGATCAGGTCGTACGTGCCCTTGGGGGCCTGGAAGGTACTCACGTGAGAAGTCTCGTCACATTCCTCGTCGGGGAGCGGGCGATACGCTCCCGAGGCCGGCGGCCACCTCGCGCAGATACGGGTTGGTGGCGCGCTCGCGGCCGATGGTCGTCTGGGGGCCGTGGCCGGACAGCACCACGGTCGAGTCGTCGAGCGGCAGGCACACCCGTGCCAGCGACCCGAGCATCTCGTCCATGTCGCCGCCGGGCAGGTCCGTACGTCCGATGGAGCCGGCGAACAGCAGGTCGCCCGAGAAGAAGACGGACGGAACGTCCGCCGACTCGGGCATCTGGAAGGTCACCGACCCCTTGGTATGGCCGGGCGCGTGCGAGACGGAGAAATCGAGACCGGCCAGACTCAGCGCCGCGCCGTCGGTGAGCTCCTTGACGTCGTCGGGCTCCCCGACGGTGATCTCGCCCATGAGCGGCATCCCGATGCTGCGGCCCAGCGCCTTCTCCGGGTCGCTCATCATGTAGCGGTCCGAAGGGTGGATCCAGGCCGGCACGTCGTGGGCCCCGCACACGGGGACAACGGAGGCGACGTGGTCGATGTGCCCGTGGGTGAGGACGACGGCGACAGGCTTGAGCCGATGCTTCTTCAGCGCGTCCTCGACACCCTCGGCGGCCTGGTGGCCCGGGTCGATGATCACGCACTCCTCGCCTGCGGCGGGGGCGACCAGATAGCAGTTGGTCCCCCAGGCCCCGGCGGGGAACCCGGCAATAAGCACGATCGTCCTCAGTTCGGTCGTCGTCGGACAGCTGCCTCACGTCGATTGCAGCAGATCAGAGCCTACCGGCGCTGCTCATCACACAGCCAACCCGTATACGGTACGGGCAGGCTCGGCGGTTATCACTACGCGACGTATTCGAACGTACAAGGAGAAGACCCGGTGGTCAGCAGCGATCAGCGGCGGCGGCAGCTCGCCAGGGAGAAGTTCGAGCGCCAGCAGCAGCGTCGGGAGCAGGCACGTCAGAAGGCCAGGCGGCGCAACGCGATCATCGCGTCGGCGCTCGCCGTGGTGCTCGCCGCGGGCGGTGGCGTGTACGCGATGGGCCTCGCCGGTGACACGAAGGACGACGCGGCACCCCTCGACGTACCACCGAGCGCCTCCCCCTCCGAGAGCAAAGCGCCCGAGCCTGCCATGTCGATCGACAAGAAGGCCAAGTACACGTACGCGCTGAAGACCAACCAGGGCGCGATCACGATCGCCATGGACGCCGCGAAGACGCCGCACACGGTGAACTCGTTCAAGTCGCTGGCGGACAAGGGCTACTTCGACGGCACGAAGTGTCACCGCCTGACCACACAGGGCATCTTCGTACTGCAGTGCGGCGACCCGAAGGGCGACGGCACCGGCGGCCCCGAGTACACGATCCCCGACGAGAACCTGGCCGGCCTCGGCAAGCCGGGCGCCGACGGCTCGGTCACGTACAAGGCGGGCACGGTGGCCATGGCCAACACCGGCCAGCCGAACTCGGGCGGCAGCCAGTTCTTCCTCGTCTACAAGGACAGCAAACTGCCCCCCACCTATACGCCGTTCGGCACCATGGACGCCAAGAGCCTGAAGGTCGTGCAGGGCGTGGGCAAGGCCGGGGCCCAGGGAGGCGCACCGGACGGGGCGCCCAAGAAGGCCGTCACCGTGCAGAAGGCCACGGTCACAAAGGTGTGAGCCGGGCAATTTCGGCCGCGCTGAGTGCGGACAGCCGGGCGGCCGGTCGCCTAGATTGGCGTTGTGCAGCGCGCTGCATTCGCGTTGTGAGGGGCGGGCGAGGCCCGTCCAGGAAACTGTGGACGATGCCCGGGGGGACAAAACCCTCGCCGGCATCAGGTTGAGGAGGCGCTGTGAGCAGCGACCCGTGGGGCCGTGTCGATGAGACGGGCACCGTGTACGTGCGAACGGCCGAGGGCGAGCAGGTCGTCGGATCGTGGCAGGCCGGGACTCCGGAGGAGGCTCTGGCCTACTTCGAGCGCAAGTACGAGGGCCTGGTGGTCGAGATCGGCCTCCTCGAGCGGCGGGTGAAGACGACCGACCTGTCGGCGAAGGACGCCCAGGCCGCCATCGACCATCTGCGTCAGCAGGTGGAGGAGCACCATGCGGTGGGTGACCTCGACGCGCTGCGGGTACGGCTCGACGCGCTGGTGGCGACGGTCGAGAAGCGTCGCGAGGAGCGCAAGGCCCAGAGGGCGAAGCAGAACGACGAGGCGCGGCAGGCCAAGGAGGAGCTGGTCACCGAGGCCGAGGAGCTGGCGCAGAGCGAGCAGTGGCGCGCCGCCGGCGAGCGGCTGCGCGCGCTGGTGGACACCTGGAAGGGCCTGCCGAGGCTCGACCGGAAGTCGGACGACGAGCTGTGGCACCGCTTCTCGCACGCGCGCTCCGCGTTCTCCAAGCGCCGCAAGGCGCACTTCGCCTCGCTGGACGCCCAGCGCGAGGAGGCGCGGCAGACCAAGGAGAAGCTGGTCGCCGAGGCCCAGGCGCTCTCCGGATCCACGGACTGGGGTGTCACCGCGGCCCGCTACCGCGACCTGATGACCCAGTGGAAGGCCGCGGGCCGTGCCCAGCGCGAGGCGGAGGACGACCTGTGGAACCGCTTCCGCGGCGCCCAGGACGTCTTCTTCGCGGCGCGCAGCGGGGTGTTCGCCGAGCGCGACGCAGAGCAGGCGGAGAACCTCAAGCTCAAGGAGGAGCTCGCCACCGAGGCCGAGAAGCTGGTGCCGGTGACCGATCTCAAGGCCGCCCGCGCCGCCTTCCGTTCGATCAACGAGCGCTGGGAGGCCATCGGCCATGTGCCTCGCGACGCCCGGCCCAAGGTCGAGGGCCGGATGCAGGCGGTGGAGCGGGCTCTTCAGGAGTCCGAGGAGAACGAGTGGCGCCGTACGAACCCGGAGGCGCGTGCGCGTGCCGAGGGTCTGACGGGTCAGCTGCAGGCGGCCGTCGACAAGCTGCGCGGGCAGATCGACACGGCCCGCGCACAGGGCAACAACGCCCGCGCCGACAAGCTGGCCAAGGAGCTCGAGGGCCGTCAGGCGCTGCTGGACCAGGCGGTGAAGGGTCTGCAGGAGTTCGGCGGCTAGTTCTTCGCCGTAGCTCGTGACGAAGGGGCCCCCGCCGGTGGCGGGGGCCCCTTCGTCACGAGCTACGGCGATCCGTCAGGGTCGTCGCGCCGAGGTCACGCGGTAGACGTCGTAGACGCCCTCCACGCCCCGAACGGCCTTCAGGACGTGGCCGAGGTGCTTGGGGTCGCCCATCTCGAAGGTGAAGCGCGAGGTGGCCACCCGGTCGCGGGAGGTCTGCACGGCCGCCGACAGGATGTTGACGTGCTGGTCGGACAGGACCCGGGTCACGTCGGACAGCAGGCGCGAGCGGTCGAGCGCCTCGACCTGGATGGCGACGAGGAAGACCGACGACTGCGTCGGGGCCCACTCGACGTCGAGGATCCGTTCGGGCTGCTGCGACAGCGAATCGACGTTGACGCAGTCCGCGCGGTGCACCGAGACGCCGCTGCCGCGGGTGACGAAGCCGATGATCGGGTCGCCCGGCACCGGCGTACAACAGCGGGCCAGCTTGACCCACACGTCCTCGACGCCCTTGACCACCACGCCTGGGTCGGCGTTCTTGCGGCGCTTGGTGCGGCTGCGCGAGGGCGGGATGGACTCGGCGATGTCCTCGTTGGCGGCTTCCTCGCCGCCGAGGGCCTGCACCAGTTTCTGCACGACGCCCTGTGCGGCGACATGTCCCTCGCCGATCGCCGCGTACAGGGACGAGATGTCGGGGTAGCGCATCTCGTGTGCCAGGGTGACCAGCGAGTCCCCGGTGAGGATGCGCTGGATCGGCAGGTTCTGCTTGCGCATGGCCCGCGCGATGGCGTCCTTGCCCTGCTCGATGGCCTCGTCGCGGCGCTCCTTGGAGAACCAGGCGCGGATCTTGTTGCGCGCCCGCGGCGACTTGACGAAGCCCAGCCAGTCGCGGGAGGGGCCCGCGCCCTCGGCCTTGGACGTGAAGACCTCGACCAGGTCGCCGTTGTCGAGGGTCGACTCGAGCGGTACGAGCCGGCCGTTGACCCGTGCGCCTATGGTGCGGTGGCCCACTTCGGTGTGCACCGCGTAGGCGAAGTCGACGGGCGTGGCGCCCGCGGGGAGCGCTATCACGTCGCCCTTGGGCGTGAAGACGAAGACCTCGTTGCGCGACAGGTCGAAGCGCAGGGACTCCAGGAACTCCCCGGGGTCCTCCGTCTCCTTCTGCCAGTCCAGCAACTGCCGCAGCCAGGCCATGTCGTTGACGGTGTCCTGCCCAGCGGTGCCCTTGCCGGCCTTGGGCACGTCCGTGCGGATCTTGGACGCGCCGGCGACGGTCTCCTGCTTGTACTTCCAGTGCGCCGCGATGCCGTACTCGGCGCGGCGGTGCATGTCGAAGGTGCGGATCTGCAGCTCGACCGGCTTGCCGTTGGGGCCGATGACCGTCGTGTGCAGCGACTGGTACATGTTGAACTTGGGCATCGCGATGTAGTCCTTGAACCGGCCGGGGACCGGATTCCATCGCGCGTGCACCGTGCCGAGGGCGGCGTAGCAGTCGCGGACCGTGTCGACGAGGACGCGGATGCCCACCAGGTCGTAGATCTCCGCGAAGTCACGGCCGCGGACGATCATCTTCTGATAGACGCTGTAGTAGTGCTTGGGGCGGCCGGTGACGGTGGCCTTGATGCGGGCGGCGCGCAGGTCGGACTGGACCTCGTCGGTCACTATGGCGAGATACTCGTCGCGCTTGGGCGCCCGTTCGGCGACGAGGCGGACGATCTCGTCGTACATCTTGGGGTAGAGGATCGCGAACGCGAGGTCCTCGAGCTCCCACTTGATGGTGTTCATGCCGAGGCGATGGGCCAGCGGCGCATAGATCTCGAGGGTCTCGCGGGCCTTCTTCTCCTGCTTCTCCCGCTTGAGATAGCGCATGGTGCGCATGTTGTGCAGGCGGTCGGCGAGCTTGATGACCAGGACCCTCGGGTCCTTGGCCATGGCGACGACCATCTTGCGGACGGTCTCCGCCTGCGCCGCCTCGCCGAACTTGACCTTGTCCAGCTTGGTGACGCCGTCGACCAGCAGCGCCACGGAGTCGCCGAAGTCGCGGCGCAGCTGCTCCAGGCCGTACTCGGTGTCCTCGACCGTGTCGTGCAGCAGTCCGGCCATCAGCGTCGCCGGGTCCATGCCGAGCTCGGCGAGGATGGTCGTGACCGCGAGCGGATGCGTGATGTACGGGTCGCCGCTCTTGCGCTTCTGGCCGCGGTGCCAGCGCTCGGCGACCTGGTAGGCGCGCTCGACCTGGCGGAGCGTGGACGTCTCGATCTTGGGGTCGTTGCTGCGCACGATCCGCAGCAGGGGCTCCAGCACCGGGTTGTACGGCGAGGAGCGCTGCACGCCCAGGCGCGCGAGACGGGCGCGCACACGGTTCGAGGAGCCGCCGCTGCGGGGCCCGGTGGGCGGCATGGGCTTGGGGGCGGTGACGGGGACCGGGCGCACTCGCTCGGGCACGGCGGGCTCCGCCCGCTGTGTCTGCTTCGGCTCGGGCGTGACAGGGGCTGCCGCGGCCTTTTCGGCCTTCTTGTCGGGCTGCGCGGCGGCGGGCTGGGCCTCGTCTGGCAAGAGCGCTCCTCGTGCGGGTCCGGGTCCCCGGTCAGGCCCCGGAAAGCCCATCGTATCGACCTTGGCCGTCCCGATCGCGTCCGGAGGGGAGGCTGCTCACAACGCGAGACGGGCACCCGGTTGTTCCCGGGTGCCCGTCTCGGCGGTCGGCAGACCTCGAACCGGTGGACAATCCACTGGTCAGGGCGGCGTCAGAGGGTGATCAGGGCCTCCATGGGCGCCCCGTCGAGCGCCGGCTCGAGCCGTGCCCGGCCGCCCAGGAATCCCAGTTCCATCAGGACCGCGACGCCCGCCACCTCGGCACCGGCCCTGCGGATCAGCTCCAGGGAAGCCTCCGCGGTACCGCCGGTGGCAAGGACGTCGTCGATGACCATGACGCGGTCGCCCGCGCTGAGGTCCTCGGCGTGCACCTCGATCTCCGCCGTGCCGTACTCCAGCTCGTACGCCTGCGACAGCGTCGCTCCGGGGAGCTTGCCCGCCTTGCGCACCGGGATGAACCCGATGCCGGCGCGGACGGCCACCGGCGCGGCCAGGATGAAACCGCGGGCCTCGAGGCCCACGATCTTCGTCGCACCGTGCCGGACGCAGTAGTCGGTCAGGACATCGGTCAGCGCGGTGAACGCAACCGGGTCCGCGAGCAGCGGCGTGATGTCCTTGAACATCACCCCCGGCTTCGGATAGTCGGCGACGTCGCGGATGCGGCTGAGCAGGAGCTCCTGGGTGGTGGCCGTCATCGGCGCCTTCCCGAGGGGCGGCCCCGGCCGCGGCCGCGGGGGCCGACGACCGCGGCGGCGGGAGCTGCGTCGCCCGGCTCCTCGTCGTGCGGCTCACCCACCCCGTCACCCTCGTCCTGCCCGCTCCCGCCCTTGGCGGCAGCGGCAGCGCGCTTGGCGAGCACCCGCTTCTTCAGGGCCTTCATCTGCGGGTCGCGTTCCTTGAGGTCGGCGACGAGCGGGGTGGCGATGAAGATCGACGAGTAGGCACCGGCCGCGAGACCGACGAACAGCGACAGAGAGATGTCGTTGAGCATGCCCGCACCGAGGAAACCGCCGCCGATGAAGAGCAGGCCGGCGACCGGCAGCAGCGCGACGACGGTGGTGTTGATGGAGCGCACCAGGGTGCTGTTGATGCTGCGGTTGGCGATCTCGCTGTAGGTGAAGCGGGTCTGCTTGGTGATGTCCTTCTGGCCCTCCTTGAGGCTGTCGAAGACGACCACCGTGTCGTACAGCGAGTAACCGAGGATCGTCAGCAGACCGATGACCGTACCGACGGTGACCTCGAACCCGACGAGGGAGTAGATACCGACCGTGATGGTGATGTCGTGGATCAGCGCGACCAGGGCCGCCACCGCCATGCGCCACTCGAAGGCGATGGCGAGGTAGATCACGACGAGGAGCATGAAGATGCCGAGGCCGGTCCAGGCCTTGTTGGCGATCTGCTCACCCCAGCTGGGTCCGACGAGCTCGGAAGCGATGGTGTTCGCGGGGATGCCGAGCTCCTGGGCGATGTCCTTGCCCACCTGATCGGCCTCACCGGGGCCCACACCGCTGATCTGGATGCGCAGACCACCGGTGCCCAGCTCCTGCACGATCGGGATGTGCTCGGAGACGGATCCCGCCGCCTCCGTGGCCCGGCTGACGCTGACGTCCGCCTTCGGCGTCGTGAAGACCGCGCCGCCCTTGAACTCGATGCCCATGTTCAGGCCCTGAACGGCGAGGGCGACGATCGCGGTGATCGTGATCAGGATGGAGACGCCGTACCAGAGCTTGCGCTTGCCGACGAAGTCGTACCCGACCTCGCCCTGGTAGAGCCTGGCGCCGAGATTGCCGAGTCGGGACATCTCACGCCTCCTTCGGGTCGGTCGTCGGGGCGGTGGTGCGGCGCGAACGCCGCAGCGGAGGCTTGGCGCCGAGCCGCTTCGGGTCGAGTCCGGACCACGGGTGGCCGTCGGAGAAGAACTTCCGGCGGGCCAGCATCGTCATCACCGGCTTGGTGAAGAGGAACACCACGACCACGTCGAGGAGGGTGGTGAGGCCCAGCGTGAACGCGAAGCCCTTGACCTTGCCGACGGTGACCGCGAAAAGCACCGCGGCGGCGAGGAACGACACGAAGTCGGAGACCAGGACGGTGCGGCGGGCACGCGGCCAGGCCCGCTCGACGGCCGGGCGCAGGGTGCGGCCTTCCCGGATCTCGTCCCGGATGCGTTCGAAGTAGACGATGAACGAGTCCGCCGTGATACCGATGGCGACGATCGCGCCGCAGACGGCCGGCAGGTTCAGCGCGAAGCCGATGGTAGGCCCGAGCAAGGTCATGATCGTGTACGTCAGGATCGCGGACGCGCCGAGGCTGAGCAGAGCGATCAGCGACAGACCGCGGTAGTAGACGACCAGGTAGATCACGACGAGGGCGAGACCGATCGCACCGGCGATCAGACCGGCCTTGAGCTGCTCGCCACCGAGGGCGGCAGTCACGGTGGTGACGCTGTCCTCCTCGAAGGACAGCGGCAGCGCGCCGTACGACAGGATGTTGCCCAGGTTCTGGGCGGACTCCTGGTCGAAGCTGCCGGTGATCTCGGCGCTGGCGCTCAGCGTCTGGTTGACCTGCGGGGCCGAGACCACTTCACCGTCGAGGACGATGGCGAACTGGTTCATCGGGGGCTGCTGCTGCGACAGACGGCTGGTGATCTTCTGGAACTTCTTGGCACCGGCGTCGGTGAAGTCCATCGTCACGATCCACATGCCGCGCTGCTGGTCGAGCTGGCCCTTGGCGTCGTCGACGTCCCTGCCGTCCACCTCGGCGGGACCAAGGATGTACTTCTCCCACTGGCCGGCGCTGTTCTCGCCGCAGGCAACGGTCGTGTCGGACGGCTTGACGTCGTCGCCGAGCTTGCCGCGGGCCTTGGGGTCGGTGCAGTCGAGAGCGGTGAACTGCTTCTCGAGCGCGCCGGTGGCGGGGTCGTCGGACGGCTTCGGCTCGGGGCTCTCACCCGGCTTGGGGCTCTCGGAGCCCTTCGGCTCCTCGGAGCCGGAAGGGCTCGGGCTCGCGGCGGGAGCCTTGAGGCCGTCGGTGACCGCGCGGCCCTGGGTGGTGGCGCTGGGCGAGGGGTTGCCGGACGGGGAGCCCGTCGGCGGGGTGGCCGTCTCCTTGCCCTTGTCCTCCTTCGCCTTGTCGCTGCCCGACGCACTCGGCGAGGGCTCCGGGGCGGCGGGGCCACCGGGTGCGACGGTCAGCACCGGCCGGAAGAACAGCTGGGCGGTGGTGCCGACCTGCTGCCGGGCCTGCTCCGAGTTCGTGCCCTTGGGGATGTTCACAATGATGTGGTTGTCACCCTGGGTCTGAACCTCGGCCTCGGAGACACCGAGACCGTTGACACGGCGCTCGATGATGCCGACCGCCGTGTTCATGTTTGTCTCGTTGACCGCGTCCTTCTGGCCGGGCAGGCTCTTGGCCTGGAGCGTGATGGACGTACCGCCCGCCAGGTCGATGCCCAGACGGGGCGTGAACTCGCCCGCTGCGAACATCCCGCCCGTGAGCGCGACCATGGCGATCAGGATCAGAGCCAGGGCACGCCCCGGCTTGCCCTGAGCCCCCGCGGGCCTTCGGCCCCTGTTCGGTGCTGCCACCTTCTCGTTTCTCCCTGTCCAACCGCCCACGGCGCCGGGTGTGCGCCCGTGACGGCCACGAAGTGTTGTGGGGACCTGCCCCCGCGATCAGTCGACACGCCACGGGACCGCCCGGCGCCTGCCCGGCGCCACCGCGGTCCCCGATCGTGACTACTTCGCGTCGGCCTCGCCGTCGGCCTTGCCGTCCTTGGGCTCGTCGGCCTTGTCGGTCTTCTTGCCGAGGTCGAGCTTGGCGTCGTCCGAGGAGACCGCGCCCTCGTCGACGTCCGCGGCGTCGGCGTCGGTCAGCGAGGAAGCGTCGTCCGGAACGGCCGGAGCGTCGGACTTGAGGTCGTCGTCGCCGTGGACGATGCGGTTGTACTCCTCGTCGGAGAGCACGGCGCCGATGGCGTTCTTCGCGAACACCAGGTGGACGCCGGGTGCGGCCTCGAGGAGGACCGTGTCGTCTGTGACCTCCTTGACGGTGGCATAAAGGCCCCCAATGGTCCGCACTCCGGTGCCGGGCTGCATCTGGTCGCGCATGTTGGCGGCAGCCTGCTGCTTCTTCTTGGCGGAGCGGGTCATCAGGAACATGGCCCCGATGAGCACGATGAAGGGGAGGAGGGTCAAGATATCCACGGGGGAATTCCTTCGCATGACCGCGTGAGCGAGCGGCCTGATCTACGGGGGTGGGCACGCCGACCTGTACGGGCGGCATCGGCGGAGTCTAAGCGAGTCCGCATCGATGGAACAACGCCCAGCATCCCACTGTGGTTCCTGGCCGGGCGAGTCTCCTCGCCGTCCCACCCCCGTCACGTCCCGAACAGACCCTGTTGTCCGCTTGCACCCTGCGCCTGCTGGGGCGGGGTCAAACCGAGGTGGGCCCACGCAGCGGGAGTGGCGATCCGGCCACGGGGTGTGCGTGCCAGCAGGCCCTCCCGTACGAGGAACGGCTCGGCGACCTCCTCGACGGTCTCGCGCTCCTCCCCCACCGCGACCGCGAGTGTCGACAAGCCGACCGGGCCGCCGCCGAACAGCTTCAGCAGCGCCTGGAGCACGGCGCGGTCGAGCCGGTCGAGACCACGGCTGTCCACCTCGTACACCTGCAGTGCCGCGGCGGCGATCTCCCGGTTGATCACTCCGTCGGCCTTCACCTGCGCGTAGTCCCGGACGCGGCGCAGCAGACGGTTGGCGATACGGGGCGTGCCGCGCGAACGGCCCGCGATCTCGGCGGCGCCGTCGGTGTCGACCTCCAGGTCGAGGAGCTGGGCTGAGCGGTGGATGACACGCTCGAGCTCGGCGGGCTCGTAGAACTCCATGTGCGCGGTGAAGCCGAAGCGGTCACGCAGCGGCGGCGGCAGCAGTCCGGCCCGCGTGGTGGCACCGACGAGGGTGAACGGGGGCAACTCCAGCGGGATGGCGGTGGCGCCCGGGCCCTTGCCGACGATCACGTCGACCCGGAAGTCCTCCATCGCCATGTACAGCATCTCCTCGGCGGGCCGGGACATGCGGTGGATCTCGTCCAGGAAGAGGACCTCGCCCTCCTGGAGGGAGGACAGGATCGCGGCCAGGTCGCCGGCGTGCTGGATGGCGGGGCCCGAGGTGATGCGGATCGGCGCGTTCATCTCCGACGCGATGATCATGGACAGGGTGGTCTTGCCGAGACCGGGCGCACCGGAGAGCAGGACGTGGTCGGCGGTGGCGCCACGGGCGAGTGCGGCCTTCAGCACGAGGTCCAGCTGCTCGCGGACGCGCTCCTGGCCGACGAACTCGGCGAGCGACTTGGGGCGCAGGGCCGCCTCGACGGCCTGGTCCTCGCCGTCGGCGGCACCGCCGACCAGCCGTGGTTCCGCCTCGGCGGTGGTCTCGTCGTCCCAGTTCACGTGGTGTCTGCCTTCTCGGTTCGTACGGTTGTCGGCGGGCGGGGGCGCGGCCGCTGCGTGGGGCGTGGTCCCCCACCCTCCCCCAACGGCCTGACGGCCGTGGGAGGCACCCCACCCCGATACCGGAGGCGGGCCCCGGACCCGGACCTGGCTTCGTGCAGTGCCCTCGATCTCCCCTACGGCCCGGCGGCCGCGGGAGGGACCCGGCGGGCTGCGTACGCGGCGTCGGAGGTGCGGGGCCCGGGTCGACGCTCCCCCGGCGCAAGGTCTCCCCGCGGGGACACCTCAGCGTGCCCGGTTCAGGGTCTGGAGCGCCGCCCGCAGCAGCGGCCCCACCTCCGGTGCCGCGCCCATCGTCTCCGCCTGCGGCGCCACCGCCGTGACCGCCTCGTCCGCCTCGCGCGTCGCATAGCCGAGGCCGATCAGCGCGGCGTGGAGCTGGTCGCGCCAGGACTGGCTGACCGGAGCACCGACCCCGGGGCTCGCGCCGAGCGGCTCGCCGAGGCGGTCCTTCAGCTCCAGCAGCAGCTTCTGGGCGCCCTTCCTGCCGATGCCGGGCACCGCGGTCAACGCCTTCTCGTCGCCGGTGGCGACGGCGATCCGCAGGGCGTCGGGGCTGTGCACCGCGAGCATGGCCTGGGCGAGCCGCGGCCCGACCCCGCTGGCGGTCTGCAGCAGCTCGAACACCTGGCGTTCGTCGTCGTCCGCGAAGCCGTACAGGGTGAGCGAGTCCTCCCGCACGACCAGCGAGGTGGCGAGCTTTGCGGCCTGGCCGATGCGCAGCTCCGACAGGGTGTTCGGTGTGCACTGGAGGGCCATGCCGATGCCGCCGACCTCGATCACGGCCGTGGTCGGGGCGAGCGCGGCGACGGGGCCGCTCACGAAGGCGATCATGCGGTGCGGCCTTTCGATGCGTACGTCGACGAGCGGTGCGCGGCGACGGCCTGCTGGAGTCGGTTCCGGGCGGGGGCCCGCCAGATGTGACAGATGGCGAGGGCCAGCGCGTCGGCGGCGTCGGCCGGCTTGGGCGGGGCGTCGAGCCGCAGCAGCCGCGTCACCATCGCCCCCACCTGTGCCTTGTCGGCCCGGCCGTTGCCGCTGACGGCGGCCTTGACCTCGCTCGGGGTGTGCAGGGCCACGGGGATGCCGCGGCGGGACGCGCAGAGCATGGCGACGGCGCTGGCCTGGGCCGTGCCCATCACCGTGCGGACGTTGTGCTGGCTGAAGACCCGCTCCACGGCGACGAATTGGGGCCGGTGCTCGTCGAGCCACTGCTCGATGCCCTGCTCGATGGCGACCAGCCGGATGCCCAGCTCGGCGTCGGCCGGGCTTCGCACGACCCCCACGCCGAGCATGGTCAGCGGCCGGCCTGCCACGCCCTCGACGACGCCCACGCCGCACCGGGTCAGCCCCGGGTCCACCCCCAGCACGCGCACGCCACCACATCCTTCGCTCAACTGTTTGTGCAGGCTATCGGCTGCCACTGACATCGCGCGCGACGCACGGACGGGCCGACCGGGAGCGTGTCCCCGTCGGCCCGTCGTGTACGCCGATTTGAGTGGGCGTCAGGCGTCGACCTTCTCCATGACCTCGTCCGAGACGTCGAAGTTGGCGAAGACGTTCTGCACGTCGTCGCTGTCCTCGAGCGCGTCGATGAGCTTGAAGATCTTGCGCGCGCCCTCCTCGTCCAGCTCGACCTGCATGGTCGGGACGAAGTTGGCCTCGGCGGAGTCGTAGTCGATGCCGCCGTCCTGGAGGGCGGTGCGGACCGCGACCAGGTCGGTGGCCTCGCTGAGCACCTCGAAGGAGTCACCGAGGTCGTTGACCTCCTCCGCGCCGGCGTCGAGGACGGCTCCGAGGACGTCGTCCTCGGTGAGCTCGCCCTTGGGGACGATGACGACACCCTTGCGGTTGAAGAGGTACGACACCGAGCCCGGGTCGGCCATGGACCCGCCGTTGCGGGTCATGGCGACGCGCACGTCGGAGGCGGCGCGGTTGCGGTTGTCGGTGAGGCACTCGATGAGCACCGCGACACCGTTCGGCCCGTAACCCTCGTACATGATGGTCTCGTAGTCGACGCCGCCGGCCTCGAGACCGCCACCTCGCTTGACCGCGGAGTCGATGTTCTTGTTCGGCACCGAGCTCTTCTTGGCCTTCTGGATGGCGTCGAAGAGGGTCGGGTTGCCGTCCACGTCCGCACCGCCGGTGCGGGCCGCAACCTCGATGTTCTTGATCAGCTTCGCGAAGAGCTTGCCGCGCTTGGCATCGATCACGGCCTTCTTGTGCTTCGTCGTAGCCCATTTAGAGTGGCCGGACATCTGCCTGTCTCCTTCGCGTAACCCTTTACTGAACGAACCCCAGAGATCCTACCGGGATCCCTTCAGGCCGCTGCGCGCACCATGTCCACGAAAAGGCCGTGGACGCGGTGGTCGCCGGTCAGTTCCGGGTGGAAGGAGGTCGCGAGGACGGTGCCCTGCCGCACGGCCACGATGTGGCCGCCGTACTCCGCGAGGACCTCGACCTCCGCGCCGACCGACTCGACCCACGGCGCGCGGATGAAGACGCCCTCCACGGGGGCACCCTCGACGCCCTTCAGTTCGACGGCCGCCTCGAAGGACTCGTTCTGCCGCCCGAAGGCATTACGACGGACGATCATGTCGATGCCGCCGAACGTCTCCTGGCCCGACCGCGGGTCGAGGATCTTGTCAGCGAGCATGATCAGCCCGGCGCAGGTGCCGTACACCGGCATGCCCGCGCGCAGCCGCTCGCGCAGCGGCTCCATCATGCCGAACAGAACCGCCAGCTTGGAGATGGTGGTGGACTCGCCACCCGGGATCACCAGGGCGTCGACCTCTGCCAGCTCCTCGGGGCGCCGGACCGGCCTGGCCACGGCATCGGCCGCGGCCAGGGCGATCAGATGCTCCCGTACGTCGCCCTGGAGCGCCAGGACGCCGATCACGGGGGAAGCCTCCGCCGAAGGCAGGTGGTGCGTGGTCATTACCAGCCTCGGTTGGCGTAGCGCTCGGCCTCGGGGAGCGTGTCGCAGTTGATGCCGACCATGGCCTCGCCCAGGTTGCGGGAGGCGTCCGCGATGATCTTCGGGTCGTCGAAGAAGGTCGTGGCCCGCACGATGGCCGCGGCACGCTTGGCCGGGTCGCCCGACTTGAAGATGCCGGAGCCGACGAAGACACCCTCGGCACCGAGCTGGCGCATCAGCGCGGCGTCCGCGGGGGTGGCCACACCGCCGGCGGAGAACAGCACGACCGGCAGCTTGCCGAGCTCGGAGACCTCCTTGACGAGCTCGTAGGGGGCGCGCAGCTCCTTTGCGGCGGCGTACAGCTCGTTGTTGTCGAAGCCGCGCAGCTTGGCGATCTCGTTCTTGATCTGACGCAGGTGGCGGACGGCCTCGACGACGTTGCCCGTGCCGGCCTCGCCCTTGGAGCGGATCATTGCCGCGCCCTCGGCGATACGGCGCAGGGCCTCACCCAGGTTGGTGGCGCCGCACACGAACGGGGTCGTGAACGCCCACTTGTCGCTGTGGTTGACCTCGTCGGCCGGGGTCAGCACCTCGGATTCGTCGATGTAGTCCACGCCGAGGCTCTGCAGCACCTGGGCCTCGACGAAGTGGCCGATGCGGGACTTGGCCATGACCGGGATGGAGACCGCTTCGATGATCTCCTCGATCATGTTCGGGTCGGACATCCGCGCCACGCCGCCGTCCTTGCGGATGTCGGCGGGCACGCGCTCCAGGGCCATGACGGCGACGGCGCCCGCGTCCTCGGCGATCTTCGCCTGCTCGGCGTCGACCACGTCCATGATCACGCCGCCCTTGAGCTGCTCGGCCATGCCGCGCTTCACGCGCGCGGTGCCGGTCTCGGGGGTCTGCGGGGTGGGGGTGCTGGACACGGGGACCTCACTTGATGACGACGTTGTGATGCGTCACCGATGGAACCCCCGCCGACCAGGCCACTGCAAGGGCCAATGGACACCCGGTGGATCGTTTTAGCCGGGCCTGTCCGCGAGCGCCGCCGGCGGCTCGTCGTCCATCTCGAAGGCCAGCGGGAACGGAGCATGGCCCGCGAGCCGGAACCAGCGGACCTTCCGGTGCCGCCGCAGCGCCCGCGCGGCGCGCACGGCGTCGTTGTGGAACCGCCGCGCCATGGGCACGCGGCGCACGGCCTGTGCGAGCTCCTCCGCGGCTTCCTCGCCGCCCGGAACCTGCCGCACCGCCTCGACCTGCTCGCTCTCCCCGAACACGGCCCGCAGCGCCGCGCTCAACTCGCTCTCCGCGACCTCTCGTTGCTCCTCCTCCGCCTGACGGGCGTCATGGGCGGCCTCGTACAGCACGATCGACGCGGCGGGATCGAGTACGCCGGAGGTGGCGAGCTCCTGCGCGACCGAGGCCCGCCGCAGCAACTGCGCGTCGAGGGCGGCACGGGCCGCGTCGATCCGGGCGTGCAACCGGTCGAGCCGGCCGGCGGTCCAGCTGAGGTACATGCCGATGGCGACGAGGGCGACGACGATCCAGATCAGGGTGCTCACGGGCGGTAAGGCTACCGGTGCGGTCCGCGGGTGCTGGCGTGGCCACTACCCGGGGCCGCTACCCCGCCCCCGGCCCCTCCGGCCTGGCGGCCGTGGGGGACCCCAGACCGGGGGCACCGCTGAGGCAGGGGCTTCGCGGAGCGAAATCGGGCCCGTCCGCGTCCACCCCTACGCCTGGCGGCGTGGGAGACACCCACGGGCCGCCCGGCGACAAGTGGAGAGGGAGGACGGACACGGCGCGAAGGGCGGTACCGGATCCGGGTGTTGCCCGGCCCGGGAACCGGCGCGGCGAGAGCCTCGACGCTGCTGCCGAGTGCGAGTGGGGCCGCCACGGCCACAAGACCGCAGAAGCCGGGCCGGGCCACCACGCCCGCCAAGCCGCAGGGGGCCGGGCCACCACGCCCGCAAGGCCGCAGAAGCCGCGGCGGGGAGCAAGCCCCCGCAGGCGTCATCCCGAGCGGGCCGGGCCGAAGCGCGCCCGGAAGCCCTGGCGTTCGTCCGTCGCGACCGACGCCGCCCCGTCCGTCACCGTCTCGTACACGGCCAGGATGTCCGCCCCCACCGTCGACCAGTCGAACCGCCGCACATGCGCGCTGCCCCGCACCCGCAGCTCTGCCCGGCGTTCGGGGTCCCGCAGCAGGCGGATCGCCGCGGCGGCCAGCGCGCCCGAGTCCTCGTTGGCGAACAGCTCGCCCGCCGCCCCCTGGTCGAGGACCTGGGCGAACGCGTCCAGGTCGGAGGCGAGCACCGGCGCGCCCGCCGACATCGCCTCGACGAGGATGATGCCGAAGCTCTCACCGCCGGTGTTGGGCGCCACGTACACGTCGACGCTGCGCAGCAGTCGCGCCTTGTCCTCGTCGCTGACCATGCCGAGGAACTCGACGCGCCGGCGCATGTCGACCGGCAGGGAGGCCACGGCCTCCTCCTCGTCGCCGCGTCCCGCGACGAGCAGCCGGGTGTCCGGGCACTCTTCCAGGATCGCGGGGAGTGCCTTCATCAGCACCGGCAGTCCCTTGCGGGGCTCGTCGATCCGGCCGATGAAGCCGATCGTGTTGCCCTGCCATTCCTTCTTCGCCTCCGCCTTCTCGAAGAAGGAGACGTCGACGCCGTTGGGGATGACGACGGCATCGCCGCCGAGATGCTCGACGAGGGTGCGCCGCGCGTACTCGCTGACCGCGATGCGGGCGCTGATCTTCTCCAGGGCGGGCTGCAGGATCGGATACGCGGCGATCATGGCCCGTGAGCGCGGGTTCGACGTGTGGAAGGTGGCCACGATCGGTCCCTGCGCCGCCCAGCAGGACAGCAGTCCCAGCGACGGCGAGGCGGGCTCATGGATGTGGATCACGTCGAAGGTGCCGTCGTGCAGCCACCGCCGCACCCGGGCCGCGGAGAGGAAGCCGAAGTTCAGGCGCGCCACGGAGCCGTTGTACGGGACGGGCACGGCCCGGCCCGCGGAGACGACGTACGGCGGCAACGGCGTCTCGTCGTCGGCCGGGGCCAGCACGGACACGTCGTGGCCGAGCCGGATCAGATGGTCGGCGAGATCCCTGATGTGGAACTGCACGCCCCCCGGCACATCCCAGGAGTACGGACAGACGATGCCGATCTTCACGTCCTGCGCTCCTCGAGATCGGCGAGCCACAGCCGCTGCAACATGTGCCAGTCCTCCGGGTGTTCGGCGATACCAGCGGCGTAGGCATCGGCCAGCGCCTGTGTCATGGAGGAGGTCTTCTCGGCGCGTGTACCTGTCTCAGGGACCTCGACGGGCGCGTGGACGCGCCCGTGCATCATCGGTTCCTCGCCGTACCAGAGAGTCACGGGCAGCAGCAGCGCCCCGGTCTGCTGTGCGAGCAGCGCCGGGCCCGCCGGCATGCGTGCGCTCTCGCCGAAGTACTTGACCTCGACGCCGGACGCCGACAGGTCGCGGTCGGCGACCAGACAGACCAGGCCCCCGGAGCGCAGCCGGCGCGCGAGGGTACCGAAGGCGGCGCCGCCCGAGTGCGGCAGCACCTCCATGCCGAGGCTCTCGCGGTAGGCGACGAACCGGTCGTACAGCGACTCGGGCCGCAGACGCTCGGCGACCGTCGTGAACGGCACGCCCAGGGACCTGGTCGCCCACACACCCGCGAGGTCCCAGTTGGCCAGGTGAGGCAGCGCGAGGATCACACCCCGCCCGGAGGCGAGGCCGTCGGTCAGGCGGTGCACGTCCTGGATCTCGACGCTGCGTGCGACCTGCTCCTGGCTCCAGGCGGGCAGCCGGAACGACTCCATCCAGTACCGCATGTACGAGCGCATTCCGGCCTTGGACAGTTCCGCGAGCCGCTCGGGACCCGCGTCGGGCACCACCCTGGCGAGGTTGGACTCCAGCCGCAGCACACCCTTGCCGCGCCGCTTCCAGGCGGTGTCGGCGATGGTCCGGCCGAGCCTGGCCGCAGCCGGCTCCGGCAGCTTCTTGACGGCGCTCCAGCCCAGTCCGTAGAGCGCGTCGGTCAGTTTGTCCCGCATCACGCTGCCCCCGCCCCGGGCTCTTGCGACGCGGCCGCGTCCGCCTCTGCCGACTCGCGCCGCACTGTCACCACCCGCTGCCCCAGTGTCACCAGGCTGCCGACGGCCACGATCCACAGCGCGATGGGCAGCAGGACGTTGATGCCGGGCACGCCGAATGCGTGCAGTCCGGCGAGCCCTGCGGCCACCAGCGAGATCACGAGCCGCTCAGCACGCTCGACGAGCCCGTTGACGGCGACCGGCAGGCCGATCGATTCTCCGCGCGCCTTGGTGTACGAGACGACCTGGCCACTCGCGAGACAGAAGATCGCGACCGCGCACAGCACGTTGTCGTCGCCCCCGCCCGCGTACCAGAGGGCGAACCCGCCGAAGATCGCTGCGTCGGCGACCCGGTCGAGCGTCGAGTCGAGGAAGGCGCCCCACCGGCTGGAAATCCCCGCTTGACGTGCCATGTTGCCGTCGACGAGGTCGGAGAAGACGAACAGCGTGATGACGATCGTGCCCCAGAAGAACTCCCCACGGGGGAAGAAGACCAGCGCTCCCGCCATCACTCCGGCCGTGCCGATGAGGGTGACCGCGTCCGGGCTGACCCCGCGGCGGAGCAGAAACGCGGCGAACGGTGTGAGGACACGCGTGAAAAATGCACGCGCGTACTTGTTCAGCATGGCCTTCCCGAGGGTCCGGTGTGCCGCGTGGCCCCTACGGCCACCGGCTGGCCCATCGTAGCCACGACCGCAGCACCGCAGCGCCGGGCACCCGTCCGGGGAGGCGGCGTCCGACGTATGGACGCACGGTGACGGGAGTGGAAAGCTCGAAAGACCACCGCGGGCATCGCCGGAGCTGCCCCGGACGACCCCTGAGGGAAGCCCTCACCGCTCCCCGCGCTCCCGCGGATCCCCCTCCTCGCCGTGCAATCGATCGGGAGGCAAGATCATGGGCGACAAGGCACATGCACACCCCGGAGCCGCCGGCAGAGCAGTAACGGCCGACCACCCCGCATCCGTACGGAATGTGGTGCTGGTCGGCCACAGCGGATCCGGCAAGACGACCCTGGTCGAGGCGCTGGCTCTGGCCGCGGGAGCGGTCAACCGGGCAGGCCGGGTCGAGGACGGCGCGACGCTCTCCGACCACGACGAGATCGAGCACCGCCAGCAACGCTCCGTACAGCTCTCCCTCGTCCCCCTGGAATGGGGCGGGTGCAAGATCAACCTGCTGGACACCCCCGGATACGCCGACTTCGTCGGTGAGCTCAGGGCCGGTCTGCGAGCCGCGGACGCGGCCCTCTTCGTCGTGTCCGCCGCACAGGAGGCCGATGCCGTGGCCGGCGCCACCCGCGCGGTCTGGGAGGAGTGCGCGGCGGTCGGCATGCCCCGCGCGATCGTCGTGACCCACCTGGAGACCGCGCGGACCGGCTTCGACGAACTCACCGCCGTCTGCGCCGGCATCTTCGGCGGCGACGACCCCGACGCCGTACTGCCGCTCTACCTGCCGCAGTACGGCCCACAGCACGCCGACGGGCACGCGCCGGTCACCGGCCTGGTCGGCCTGCTCAGCCAGACGATCTTCGACTACTCCTCGGGCGAACGGAAGGAAACCCCGCCGGACCCCGCCCAGACGCCCCGCATCGACGAGGCCCGCAACCGTCTGATCGAAGGGATCATCGCCGAGAGCGAGGACGAGACCCTCATGGACCGCTACCTCGGCGGTGAGGAGATCGACCTCAAAACCCTCATCGGCGACCTGGAGAAGGCCGTCGCCCGCGGCACCTTCCACCCGGTCCTCGCCGCCGCCCCCGCCGGCAACGGCTCCAAGCAGGGCCTCGGCACCGTCGAACTGCTGGAGCTCATCACCGGCGGCTTCCCCACGCCGCTCGAACCCCCGGCGCCCGCCGTCACCTCTCCCGACGGCCTGCCGCGCCCGCAGATCAGCTGCGACCCAGCCGGTCCCCTCGTCGCCGAGGTCGTCAAGACCGCCTCCGACCCCTACGTCGGCCGGATCTCGCTCGTCCGGGTCTTCTCAGGAACCATCCGCCCCGACGAGACGGTGCACGTGTCCGGGCACGGCCTTGCCGACCGCGGCCACGAGGACCACGACGTCGACGAACGCGTCGGCGCCCTGTCCGCCCCCTTCGGCAAACAGCAGCGCCCGCTCCCGCATGTGATCGCCGGCGACCTGGCCTGCGTCGCGAAGCTGTCCCGCGCCGAGACCGGAGACACGCTGTCCGCCAAGGACAACCCGCTCCTCATGGAGCCATGGGCCATGCCCGACCCACTGCTGCCGCTGGCCATCCAGGCCCACAGCAAGGCGGACGAGGACCGGCTCTCCCAGGGGCTCGCACGCCTGGTGGCCGAGGACCCCACCATGCGGCTCGAACAGAACCAGGCCACCCACCAGGTCGTCCTGTGGTGCCTGGGCGAGGCACACGCCGATGTCGCTCTCGAACGGCTGCGCAGCCGCTACGGCGTGCAGGTGGACGTCGTCCCGCACAAGGTGTCGCTGCGCGAGACCTTCGCCGACGGCTCCGCGGGCCGCGGCCGTCACGTCAAACAGTCCGGCGGGCACGGCCAGTACGCGATCTGCGAGATCGACGTGGAACCGCTGCCGCCCGGCTCCGGCATCGAGTTCGTCGACAAGGTCGTCGGCGGGGCGGTGCCGCGCCAGTTCATCCCGTCCGTGGAGAAGGGCGTACGCGCCCAGGCCGCCCGCGGTGTCGCGGCCGGCTACCCCCTCGTCGACGTACGGGTCACCCTCAGGGACGGCAAGGCCCACTCCGTGGACTCCTCCGACGCCGCCTTCCAGACCGCCGGCGCCCTCGCCCTGCGCGAAGCCGCCGCCGACGCCCGCATCAATCTGCTCGAGCCCGTCGCCGAACTGCAGGTGCTCGTCTCTGACGAGTACGTGGGAGCGGTGATGAGCGACCTGTCGGGCCGCCGCGGCAGAGTCGTCGGCACCGAACAGGTCAGCGGGTCTCGCACCCTGGTCCGAGCGGAGGTGCCGGAGATCGAGATCGGCAGGTACGCGGTGGACATCCGCTCCCTCTCCCACGGCACCGGGCAGTTCAGCCGCTGTTACGCACGCCATGAGGCCATGCCCCAGCAGGTCGCCGACAGAATGCGCGAACAGGCCGCGGCCACCGCCTAGTTGTGTCCGCCGCCCGCCCGGACCCTCCGCGGCGGGCGGCGGCCCCACGCCCACTGACGCGACGGCCACAGCCTCGATACGCTGGGCAACGAACCGGGCGGCCCAGTTCAGAAGGTGTGCCGGGCACGGTAGTTGGGAACAGGCCGCAGAGCGGAAGCGCGCGGCGATGGGGGCGGTAGTGGCGAACGACGCATTCGATTTCACCCCCGGGGCTCAGGTCCCGCTCATGGGGTCGGCCGGACAGACCGCGGCGACGCATGCGCTCGCGTCGGCCGCGTACCGGGACAGCGAGCTCAAGGAGATCCTCAAGGCCAACAGCGAGTGGCACAAATCCGAGGTGAAGCCGGGCAAGCTCTCGCTCCTGGAGCCCAATCTCGGAGAAGCCTTCGCCAGAGCCGTCCAGGTCCGCATGCTGGGCGGCGCCCGCGCGCCCCTGGTCCAGTCCTTCGGCACGGAGCCCCAGGCCGTCGTCGAGCACTGCCTCGCCGCCACCCGCCTGCGCCGCGAACGCGACAGCAGACTCACCACCGTCATGGGCCTGTGCGGACTGCTCTTCCTGCCGGGACTACTCCTGTGGCTGGGCGTCTTCCAGCTCCGCCGCACCCTCGCCGGCTCGCAGAACAGGACCGCCGGAGCGATCGGCAGCCTGCTGCTGGTGGCCATCGGGATCCTGGTCGTGCTCTTCCTCGTCCGCCTCCCCTTCGGCGGCTTCTGGGCGTACTACGTCCGGGCCATGCTCATCGCTCCGGTCATCGGCTGGTTCCTGGCCAAACGCATCTGCGAGTCCTCCGCCAAGGACATGCGTGCCCGCTGGGACGCTCTGCTGTCGGGCGGCGGCATCGGCGCCAAGGTGCCGGAGGCCGTCCCCGGGAACCCGGGCGACGCCGCCCGTGAGCAGCTCCGCCAGGGCCTCGAGAAACTCACCGCGGAGCAGCGGTCCAACGTCGTCTTCTACGCCGGCCCCAAGGGCATACTCGGCATGGGAACCCGCTGGGGCAGCTGGCAGATGGCGGAGGAACTCGTCTCCGACGACCCCGGCAAGGAGATCAACCAGTTCCGCAGCTGGGACGTCATCAGGGCCATCCACGACAAGCTCAAGCTCCTGGAGCGCGGCCCGCTCAACTCGGGCGGCTTCCCCGCGCCCTCGGTCACGCACTGGATCGTCTCCCCCGTCGGCGAGAACGCCGGCGCCGTCGCCCGGCCCGAGGGCCAGGAGGTCGAGACCTTCCAGATCAAGGGCCACGAGATACAGCGCATCTGCAACCACCAGCAGTTCGGCAGCGGAAACCGCCACTACCTGGGCGTGCAGTTCACCCTCTGGGACGGACAGCTGGTCATCACCATGATGATCACCGTGACCGTGCTCCACGAGACCCTGCGCCTCGAGGTCACCGGCCACGCACTCGGCCCGGTCCACTCCCTCTTCACCACGAAGCCGGAGCCCAAGACCGTCACGGTCAGCAAGACCTTCCGGTTCTGGGAGACCGTCGACCGCGTGCTGCCCCTCGTCGAGGCACGGGAGGTCGTACGGCTCGCCGCGCGCGCCCCGTTCACCTGGTATCCGCCGCTGCTCGACTACCTCGGCGGCAAGCTGGTGCTCCCCGAGCCCTTCGGCCTGCGGCACGCCTGGGCGGAGAAGCCGTGGCGGCACCGGTTCATGGCGGACGACGCCATGCGCGCGGCCACGCCCGTACTGCGCGTGGCCCACGCGGCCGCCATGAAAGTGCTCGAGGACAACGGCGTCGACACGGAACGCTTCAACAACCGCGCCTCCGTGGTCAGCACCTTCGTCCAGGACCCCAGCCCGCGCAAGGCGGACGTCTACGACGCGTAGGCCTTACGCGGGCCAGGCCTCCGCGAGCATTTTGCGGGTGTCGCCGAGCAGTTGCGGCAACACCTTGGTGTTGCCCACGACCGGCATGAAATTGGTGTCGCCGCCCCAGCGGGGCACGATGTGCTGGTGCAGGTGGGCGGCGATACCGGCACCGGCGGCGGAGCCCTGGTTGAGGCCCACATTGAATCCGTGCGCACCGGAGGCCGTACGCAGGGCTGTCATGGCGCGCTTGGTGAACTCGGCCAGCTCAAGGGTCTCGGCGTCATCCAGATCCGTGTAGTCGGCGACGTGCCGGAACGGAACGATCATGGTATGGCCGCCGTTGTACGGGTAGAGATTGAGCACGGCATACACGCGTTCGCCGCGGGCGATGACCAGACCGTCCTCGTCGGACTTCGCCGGGATCGAGCAGAACGGGCAGCCGTCGCCCGAGCCCGGGCCGGTGGGCTTGTTCTCACCCTGGATGTACGCCATCCGATGAGGCGTCCACAGTCGCTGGAACGCGTCCGGCGTCCCGACCCCGATCTGCTGCTCCGGCTGCTCTGTCGTCATGCGGGCCAGCATATTCGGCCTGGGTGGAGGCATGCTGCGAGGGGCGGCCCCGGGGAAGGGGCCGCCCCTCGCTCATCCCCGCGGAGGCGGGGAGCAAGGCACCTTGATCTTGTGCTGTTTCCGGATCCTGGGACCATCCCCGCTCACGCGGGGACCACGTCACACCTGCACGCGACGCTCGACCACATCAACGAGTTTGGCAAGCGCCTCGTCACGGGGAACCCCGTTCTCCTGCGAGCCGTCGCGGTAGCGGAAGGAGACCGTGCCGGCGTTCATGTCGTCGTCGCCGACGATGATCATGAACGGGACCTTCTGCCGCTGCTGGTTCCTGATCTTCTTCTGCATGCGGTCCGAGGACGAGTCCACCTCGACCCGCAGGCCCTTCTTCTTCGCCTCCGCGGCGAACTCCTGCAGGTACTCGACGTGCGCGTCACCGATCGGGATGCCCACCGCCTGCACCGGCGCCAGCCACGGCGGCATCGCACCCGCGTAGTGCTCCAGCAGCACCGCGAAGAACCGCTCGATGCTTCCGAACAGCGCGCGGTGGATCATCACCGGACGGTGCTTGGTGCCGTCCGGGCCGGTGTACTCGAGGTCGAAGCGCTCGGGCAGGTTGAAGTCGAGCTGCACGGTCGACATCTGCCAGGTGCGGCCGATCGCGTCCTTGGCCTGGACGGAGATCTTCGGGCCGTAGAAGGCGGCGCCGCCCGGGTCCGGGACCAGCGGCAGGCCCTGCTTCTCGGCCACCTGCCGCAGGGTCTCGGTGGCCTCCTCCCAGGCCTCGTCCGAGCCGACGAACTTGGTCTCGTCCTTGGTGGACAGCTCCAGGTAGAAGTCGGTCAGACCGTAGTCGCGCAGCAGGTTCAGCACGAAGGTCAGCGTCGAGTCGAGCTCGTCCGCCATCTGCTCCTTGGTGCAGTAGATGTGCGCGTCGTCCTGCGTGAAGCCGCGGGCACGGGTCAGGCCGTGCACGACGCCCGACTTCTCGTACCGGTACACGGTCCCGAACTCGAAGAGACGCAGGGGCAGTTCACGGTAGGACCGGCCCCGCGCGTCGAAGATCAGGTTGTGCATCGGGCAGTTCATGGGCTTGAGGTAGTAGTCCACGCCCTCGTCGAGCTGCATGGGCGGGTACATGCCCTCGGCGTACCAGTCCAGGTGACCCGAGGTCTCGAAGAGCTTCCCCTTCGTGGCGTGGGGGCTGTAGACGAACTCGTAGCCCTCCTCCTCGTGGCGCTTGCGCGAGTAGTCCTCCATGACCCGGCGGATGATGCCGCCCCGGGGGTGGAAGACCGCGAGGCCGGAGCCGATCTGTTCGGGGATGGAGAACAGGTCGAGCTCGTTGCCCAGCTTGCGGTGGTCGCGCTTCTCGGCCTCGGCGAGGAAGTCGAGGTGCGCCTTCAGCTCGTCCTTCGACGGCCATGCGGTGCCGTAGATGCGCTGGAGCATCGGGTTCTTCTCGCTGCCGCGCCAGTACGCGGCGGCGTTGCGCATCAGCTTGAACGCCGGGATGTTCCGGGTGGTGGGCAGGTGCGGGCCACGGCAGAGGTCCCGCCAGCACAGCTCGCCCGTCTTGGCGTCCAGGTTGTCGTAGATGGTCAGCTCGCCCGAGCCGACCTCCACGTCCGCGCCGTCCTCGCTCGAGGCCGAGCCCTTGAGGCCGATGAGCTCCAGCTTGTACGGCTCGTTTGCGAGCTCCTCGCGCGCGGCTTCGTCGGTGACGACGCGGCGCGAGAAGCGCTGGCCGCGCTTCTGGATCTCCTGCATTCGCTTCTCGATGGCCTTGAGGTCATCGGGGTGGAAGGGCTTCTCGACGTCGAAGTCGTAGTAGAAGCCGTCCTTGACCGGCGGGCCGATGCCGAGCTTCGCCTCGGGGAAGAGCTCCTGCACGGCCTGGGCCATGACGTGCGCGGTGGAGTGGCGCAGGATGCCCAGGCCGTCCTCGGAGGAGATCTCGACGGGCTCGACCTCGTCGCCGTCCTTCAGCTCGTACGCCAGGTCTTTGAGCTCGCCGGCCACTCGCGCGGCGACGACGGTGCGCTCGGGGAAGAGGTCGGCGGCCGTAGTGCCCGTCGTCACCACGCGCTCTTCCCGCTCGGAATCGCGTTGGATGATCACACGGACGTCTGACACCGGTCTCTCCTGACTGAAGGCGGATGCGTACCCGATTCGTGGTGTGTACGCACCCGGAATCGTACCGAGCCGGAGGGGCCACTTGCGAAACGGTCAAGGAGCCGGGGCGGGGCCCTGTCCGTCCTCCTCCTGCTCGCCCGCCTCCTCGAAGAAGTCCAGGTTCTCCTGGAGCGACTTCATCAGCCGGTCCCGCTCCGCCTCGTCCACGGCCACCGGCACCACGCCGGACGCGTCGGTGAGCCGCCGGAAGCCGCCCCGGCTCTCCAGCCGTCCGGCCACCCGGATCGGCAGTCCGGACAGGTGCGCATGGCCGGCCGTGCGGTACGCGTCCTCGTCCATCGCCACCCGGACGTGGGGGACGTCCGCGCCGGACAGGACCCGCAGCCGTACGGTGCCGGATCCGCGCGCTCCCGAGCGCCTCATCCGCACGACGGCGCCAGTGATACGTACAGGTACGGACGGCTCGTCCTGGAGGTAGCGGGCGCCCGCAGCGCGCAGAGCCGGGAGATCGCCCGGCGAGAACTCGACCGGTTCCATGCGTGCCGCACATCCCTGCGGCACCCCGGCGGCGGGCGACCACGCGAGCGCGATCCGGGCGCCCTCGCAGCCCCGTACCAGGGCGATGACGGCCTCGGTCAGCTCCCGGCTCACCCCGGCGTGGACCGCCGCGTCGAAGGCCTCCATCCCGCCGGTCGCGCGCTGGTAGTCGATGGCCTCCCGCGCCGCCTGAAGCGCGTGGCAGAGCCGTACCGCGAGGGCCCGTCCGGACTGGACGGGTACAAACGCGGTCAGGGTCCGGCCGCCCGGCGCGGGCCCGACGAGGACGCCTTCAAGGAGGGCCTGGGCCTGCCTGCGGTGCCGGGCGCCGTAGTAGCCGGCACGGCCCCGGGCGGCGAGCGCCCCCGCCAGCAGCATCTGCCGGGCGGCGGAGCGGAGCTGCTCCTGCACGGTCCACGGCGCCGTACCCGACGGACCCGACAGGGGCGTGTCGCGCCACCAGCGGATCTCGTCGCTGGGGACGGTGAGCCCCACGAGGACGTCCCTGGCGGACGGTGCGGCGCTGCGGACGAGGGCGGTGATCGCCTCGCCGAGCAGGTCCTCGCAGTCGGGGAAGGCCTTGCTCTCGGGCACGAGCAGGCTGGTGCCGCCGGTGGCGGGCCCTGGCGGGGTCCAGCGGGTGTAGCGGCCGGCGGCGCCGCCGCGGCGGCGCCAGCCGTGCCGGTCCAGCAGCGCACCGAGGACGACGGGGTCGACGTCGGCCGGGTCAGGTTCCGCCGATCCCAGCCAGGGACCAGAAGGCTCCTCGGTGCCCGGATGTGGGCGCACGTGGTCGTCGAAGGGCCGGTGCATCAGGGTCTCCCTCCCGCCCCGACACGCGTCATGATCTCGCAGAGCGCTCGGTCGTCGAAGATCCGCGAGGTCGGGATGCGCACGGTGGTCCTGCGCCTGCCGGTCACGGGTTGGCCGGCCAGGTTGGTCCAGTAGCAGCAGTGCCGCAGGTCGAGCCGGTCGTGACTGGCGCGCAGCCACTCGTCCTGCGTTCTGGGGACGAGCATCACGACAAGGATCTTGTGCACGGAGACCGGGGTGCGGGCGAGCTTCACCAGATGGTCGTTGTCGAGGGTGAAGGAGAATGCGGGCCCCGGCGGGTGCGGCGGGATCTGGTACGTGCACTTGAGCTGCACCTTGATGGTCACTTCGTCGTCGACCGTGTGTCCGGCCGAGCTGTGGCTGACATGCCAGTCGATGCCGTTGTCGGGAAACGGCTGGGAGAGCGAACACCCCGCCGCGGCCGCGACGGCATGCAGATAGCCCACCTGGAGCGTCTCCATACAGGCGGTGGTCGCGAGTGCTCCGCGCAGCGGGGCCGTCCGCTGGGGTAGCAGCCCTCCCGGCTCGGGCTGGGCGAGCGCCATGGCAATTTCCTTCCCCGTCACCTGTGTTGTCACCGGCCCGCGTACGGTGCAAACAGCCCGGGTATCACCGATTCGGGCAGGGGTTGTCGCCATCTGCCGCTTACGTGCGAGGAGTTCGGGGATGACGCACTGGTATGACGGCCCTCTGGCCGCATTTGACACAGAGACAACCGGAGTGGACGTAGAGGAGGACCGGATCGTGTCGGCGGCGGTCGTGGTCCAGGACGCGCCCGGCGGGCGGCCGAGGATCACCCGCTGGCTGGTGAATCCGGGGGTGCCCGTGCCGCCGGGAGCCGTCGAGGTCCACGGGCTGACCGACGACCATCTGCAGCGCAACGGCCGTTGGCCGGCGCCGGTGATGGAGGAGATAGCCAGGTTGCTGGCCGAGCAGTGCGCTGCCGCCCGCCCGCTGGTGGTGATGAACGCGCCGTTCGATCTGACTCTGCTGGACCGGGAGTTGAGGCGCCACCGCGCCTCGTCACTGAGCCGCTATCTGGACCGTTCGCCGCTGTGCGTGCTGGATCCGCGAGTGCTGGACAAGCATCTCGACCGCTACCGCAAGGGCCGGCGGACACTCGCCGACCTGTGCGTGCAGTACGAGGTGGTGCTGGACGGCGCCCATGACGCGGCGGCGGACGCGCTGGCGGCGCTCGAGGTCGTCCGAGCGGTCGGCCGGCGTTTCGCGGCGCGGATGGAGCGCCTCTCACCGGCGGAGCTGCACACGCTGCAGGCGGTGTGGCACGCGGCACAGGCGCGGGGGCTGCAGGCGTGGTTCGCGCGCAGCGGGACTCCGGAGGCTGTCGACCCGGCGTGGCCGCTGCGTCCGGACCTGCCGGCCGCGGCCTGAGTGCGGTCGGCGGGAATGAGCAAGGCCGGTCCGTCGATGACGGACCGGCCTCTCCCGGTGGGCGATACTGGGTTCGAACCAGTGACCTCTTCGGTGTGAACGAAGCGCTCTCCCACTGAGCTAATCGCCCGGGAACGCACTGAACCATACAGTGCGCTGCGGGCTTCCTTCAAACCGCGGGTTTCCTTCGAACTCCTTCCAGGTACGCTTCGAGCCCTCGCCGCCCGGCACGCATCATCAGCGCGTGGTTGGCGCGAAAGAGCGGCCGGCAGGGGACGGCCAGCCTTCTCATAAGAGGCCGGCGCACCACCACCTCCTGCTCGTAGAGCGCGAGGGTGCCGCGGCCGCCTGCCCGGACCGTCCATCGCGACCAGCCCTCGAGATCGCCCGACATGTCCATCTCCAGCACACCGGCCGCCGGGTCGCGGCGCCGGCCGCCGGCGGTGATGCGAAGGTCGTACGGCAGGACGGAGCGCAGGCGTGCCGTGCCCGACTCCCCGTCGACGGTGGCCACCTCGCGCACCTGCGGCCACCACAGGGGATAGTCCTCGGCCTTGGACAGCACTTCGTACACCGTTCCCGGCGCGGCAGGCAGATCCCAGATGGTGCGGAAGCGGTAGTGGCTCCAGTCCATGGGCCCAGTCTGCGCCCCTCGGACGGCCCTTGGAGGGGTACTCACACGGAACTGAGTATCCGCGCCCATGCCGCGGGCCGTGGCGGGGACCACACTTCCGGCCATGGACAACGTGCCACCACCGGCCGAGGAGCTGGGGATACTCGACCGCGAACTGCGGCAACTGGACGCCCGGCGGACGCAGTTGCTGGCCCGCAGGGCCTGGCTGCTCGCTGCGCTGCAACCACATGCCGCCCCGTCTGCGCCGCCGCCGGCCGGGTTCGGCCCTCCTTTCCCCGCTCCGGCCGGGTTCGGCCGGCCTTTCCCCGCCCCGGCCGGGCCGGACACCTCCCCGCCCGGCGTGCAGAACCTGCTGCTGACGCTCGGCGGCATCCTGCTGACCGTCGCGGCAATCGCCTTCACTCTGGTCAGTTGGGGCGCCATGGGCATCGGCGGCCGCTCCGCCGTGCTCGCCGCCGTGACGGTGGCGGCTCTCGGCACCCCGTACGCGCTGCTGCGCCGCGGGCTCGTCGCGACGGCCGAGTCGGTGGCCGTGCTGGGCCTGGTCCTGATGGTGCTCGACGTGTACGCCCTGCACCGCGCTGCGCTGCCGGAGACCGACCGGCTCATTTACGCGGCCTTCGCCTCGGCCGCGCTCGCCGCACTGTGGTCCGTGTACGGCCTGTCCCTGCCGCGCCTCCACACACCGCTGCCCGCGGCCGTGGTGGCCGCCCAGCTCCCGCTGCCGTTCTTGGCCCTAACCGCCGGCGCCGGCGCACCGCCCATGGAGTGGGCGCTGCTGCTGACCGCCGCGCTGGACGTCGCGGTCGTGGTGTGGACGCGGCCGGTCCCGGTGAGGGTCACCGCAGGCGTCGTCGCGGCGATGACGGGCGGCGGGGCGCTGCTGGTCGGCGGCTTCCGGTCGCTGGCGGCCGACTCCCCGTCGGCCGCCGCGAACCCGGCGGTGCTGCTGGTCGCGGCGGCGGCCGTCGCTCTGTTCGCGGCGTGGCGTGTCCCCGCTGCCGCCGGCGTCTCGGCAGTGGCGGGTCTCGCGGCGGTGGCTGGTGTCGGGGGCGTGGCCCGCGCGGCGGTTCCGGGCGGTTGGGCCGTCATCGGTTACCTGCTGTGCGGGACCGCGCTGTTGGCTGCCGTACGGGCTCCGGTGCCGCGGCGCCTGCTGCCGGGTCTGGCGGGCGCGTCAGGCCTGGTTCACGCGGCGTCGGCCCTGACGGCCCTGCCGTTGTCGGTTCTGGCGCTGGCGGGCCCGGTGACGGCATTGACGGACGTCTGGTCCGGTACGTCCCCGCTGCCGGATCCGGACTCCACGGCGACGACTCTGCTCCCGGCGCCTCTCGCTCTTCTGATCACCGCGACGGTCCTCGCGACGGCCGTCCGCCACCGGGGCGCGCCCTCCCCCGGCTCCCGGCCGCCGTCCGCGAGCGGAGGGTGGCCGGTGCGAACCGACCGGCTGCGCACTGCCGCCCGCTGCGGTGCCGTCGTGCTGGTGTGGGCGGCGCTCGTCGCCGTGCCGGTCGTGTTCGGCTTCGCTCACTCCGCCGCCGTCGTCTGGCAGCTGGCGCCGACCCTGGGCCTGCTCGGCGCCGCCGCGTCGCGACAGCCCGGTGCCCGGACGTCGACCGCTCTGGCGTGCGCGCTCACCGGATCGGTGAGCGTGGCGATGCTTTCGCTCGCGACCCGCCCCGCGACCTTCACCGTCCTCGGTGTGCTGGTGGCAGCCCTCGCAGTGGCCGCAGTACGGACCCGTGGCCCGCTGCAGGCCCTGCTCGCCTGCACCGCGACGATCTACGCGACGGCCTTCGCCGGAGCCGCCGCCGCGGCCCTCGAGCTACCCGCGCACAGGGCCGCGCCGCTGCTCCTCGCCGTCCCGGCGCTCACGGCGCTCCTCGGCGCCCGGCTGCGGCGCCACCCGGCAGCCCTCCCCATCGAGATCACCGGCACGACGGCCGGCCTCGTCGCGCTGCCGCTCGCGGCGGGCCACCTGCCCACGCTCGCCCTGGTCCTCGCGCTGTGCGGTGTCATCGCCGCAGGCACGGCCGTGCGGGCCGAGCGGCGCCCCGTCGCCGGGTATCTGGCGGTCGTGCTGTTCGTCCTGGCGACGTGGGTGCGGCTGGCCGCCTCGGACATCGCGTCGCCGGAGGCCTACTCGCTGCCCGTCACGGTTGCCGCGCTGGCGGTCGGTGTGCTGCGCCGCCGCAAGGACCCGCAGGCCTCGTCCTGGACGGCGTACGGGCCGGGCCTGGCGGCGACGCTCGTGCCGAGCCTCGTCGCCGCGTGGGGCGACGCGCACTGGCTGCGCCCGCTGCTGCTGGGGCTCGCGGCGCTCGCCGTCACGCTCGCCGGCGCCAGGCTGCGGCTGCAGGCGCTGCTGGTGCTCGGCGGCGCGGTCCTGGCCCTGGACGCTCTGCACGAGCTCGCCCCCTATGTGGTGCAGGTCGTCGGCGCCCTGCCCCGCTGGCTGCCGCCGGCCCTGGTCGGTCTGCTGCTCCTCGCCGTGGGGGCGACCTACGAGCAGCGTCTGCGGGACGCCCGCAAGCTGCGGGAAAGCCTCAGCCGCATGCGGTGACGGGGTGGAAACCCCGCAGGCCCCGGAGACGTGTCGGTCTCCGGGGCCTGCGGTCCGGGTGGGCGATACTGGGTTCGAACCAGTGACCTCTTCGGTGTGAACGAAGCGCTCTCCCACTGAGCTAATCGCCCGGGCGCAGCGCAAACATTACCGCATGTCAGCGGGTTCTCAGGACCACTTCGGCGTCACTCGTCGATCTTCCACGGCATGGTGAGCCCGAACTTCCAGAGGTAGATACCGACCAGCACCGTGATGATCACAAGGCCGATCGTGGTGAGGATGATGTTCCGGCGTCGCACCTTCGGGTCGAGCGCCCGCTGGGCGGCCTCGGTGACCTTGCGCTTGGTCCAGCGCAGCACCAGCTGGGCCCAGACGAACTCCGTCGCCCAGATCGCCATACCGCCGAAGATCACGACCCAGCCCGGTCCGGGCAGCACCAGCATCGAGACACCGGCGCCGACGACGGCGAAGCCGACGATGAAGACCCCGACCTGCCAGCTCACATGCAGTGTCCTGGACCGCTTGATGAAGTGCGGCGCCCTCGAGCCGAGCGCCGGTTCCTCCTTCGCCCCTTCCGGGAGCGGCTCGGCCGCTCCGTCCGTCACGTCCCCCGTCGCGGGGCGGGCCGTCGTCGCCGCGACGGCCTCTTCCCGCTCGTCACTCTCCGCGTTCATAAATCCAAACCTACCGGATTGAACGCGATCACCGGAATGGCCGTATAGCGCAAAGTAATACACCGCCGTACGAGCGACCTGAACGACCCCAAAACGGTCAGAGGGGTTTACAACGGCACCGTAGGTGGCATGTCGATTTCGCCGACGTGCGAATCCCCGAGCGCACACTGAGCGAAAGGCCCTGGCGCTTATGAACACCACGGTCAGCTGCGAGCTGCACCTGCGCCTCGTTGTATCGAGCGAGTCATCACTGCCTGTACCCGCGGGCCTGCGGTATGACACGGCCGATCCTTATGCCGTGCACGCCACCTTCCACACCGGAGCCGAGGAGACGGTCGAGTGGGTATTCGCCCGCGATCTTCTCGCCGAGGGTCTGCACCGGCCCACCGGCACGGGCGACGTACGAGTCTGGCCGTCCCGCAGCCACGGTCAGGGCGTCGTCTGCATCGCGCTGAGCTCCCCGGAGGGCGAAGCCCTGCTCGAGGCCCCGGCGCGGGCCCTGGAGTCGTTCCTCAAGCGGACGGACGCCGCGGTGCCACCCGGCACCGAGCATCGACACTTCGATCTCGATACGGAGCTGTCGCACATTCTGGCCGAAAGCTGAGCCGAAGTCCGGCCGGCGGAAAACTGCACGGCGCCGTCCGACTCGGGGAGACGGCGCCGCGCGGACAACCACATATGGCGATCACGGGCGCCGTCGTCGCGGAATCCACCGCGGCGACGACGCCCGTGCTCTCTCGACACGAACCGATAGAGTTCAGCGCAATTCGGCGGGCACCGGCCCGCATCCGGCCAGGGAGCGAATTCGTGCTGATCCCCCACGACACCCGTATCGCCCTCGACACCGTCGTCGATCTGGTGAACACCGCACCTGAGGGCGATCGGGACGACGGACTGACGGACGTCGAGGCGCTGTACGACTTCGTGCGGAGCCACGACGTCAGCGGTGTCGGGGATCTGACCCAGCGGGACCTCAAGGCGGTGCACGGCGTGCGTGCGCTGTTCGCGTCGGTGTTCGCGGCGCCCGACAGCAGGACCGCCGCCGAGGTGATCAACCGCCTGGTGGCCGCGGCGGGTACGACGCCGCAGCTCACGGACCACGACGGCTACGACTGGCATGTGCACTACTTCGCGCCGGGCGCTTCGGTCGCCGACCACCTGGCGGCGGACTGCGGGATGGCGCTGGCCTTCATCGTCGTCGCGGGCGAACAGGAACGGCTGCGGCGCTGCGAGGCGCCGGACTGTGGGCGCGCGTTCGTGGACCTGTCACGCAACCGCTCCCGCCGCTACTGCGACAGCCGTACGTGCGGCAACCGCCTGCACGTCGCCGCGTACCGGGCGCGCCGCAAGGCCGCGGGCTGACCTGAGCGTGCTGCCTCACCGCGGCGTCACAGCCAGAAGAGGTCATGCACGGCGGCCATCAGCAGCAGGACACCGATCACCCCGAGGAAGATCATCAGGGGCGGCTGGGAGAGCGCGAAAAGACATCCGCGCGGCTCCTGGGTCGGTACGGGGGGCTGCCCCCGGGAGGTATCGAGCATCTCGGGGGTGATGATGACGCAGCCCGCATCCCGGTGATCGACCAACACACCCACCGGGCAGGGTCGTTCATCACATCCCGTGCCACGGATCGGTGCGGGGACGCCGGAGCCCGGCCCGGTGCCGGGACGCCAGAGCCCGGTGCGGGGACGCCGGAGCCCGGCCCGGGGTCGGGGTCGGGGTCGGGTCAGATGCCGTGCTTCTTGAGGATCGCCTCGATGTCGCTGAAGTCGTCGTCCGTGCCGGCTGCCTTCGGGCGGCCGGCTTTCGGGTCGGCGGCGGCCGTCGGTCCGGACCGGCCGAGCGAGGGCCGGGACGCGGTGGGCTCGACCGCCTCGCGCCGGGCGGCAGCGGCAGCGGCCTTGCGCTCCTTGCGGCTCGTGCCCGTACGCCGCTCCACGGCCCGTGTCGTCATGAACAGCAGCCACGCGCCGCCGAGGAGCCCGAAGCCGACCCAGGCGGTCGGGCTGAAGGCCGTGCCGGCCACCCAGGCGACCGCGCCGGTCAGCACCAGGCCGAGCGGCACGAGGGAGTAGGCGGCGACACGCGCCGCCGTGAGGAAGCGCCTGCGGTAGGCCGTGATCGCGGCGATGCCCAGGCCCGCCGCGGACACCGCGGAACAAATGGTCTCGGCCAGCATCCGGTCCTCCAGGGCATAGCGCGGTACGAACGGTGTGTCCCCTCCATCCTGCACCGCCCCGCCCGGTCCGGGCCATGGTGCGATGCCCCCGCCCGGAACATCTGGGGGAGATCTCCGGGGTCCTCTCCTACCCGGGTCCCGGTCGGGGCGCGGGGCGCCCGGGCTGGGAGACTGGCCGCATGAGCGACTCCACGACCGGCTCCCCCGTCGTCCTCGACGTCTGGTGCGAGCTCCAGTGCCCCGACTGCCGCAGCGCCCTGCGCGCCCTGCGCGCCCTGCGCGCCCGCTACGGCGACCGGCTCGAGCTGCGGCTGCGGCACTTCCCCCTCGACAAGCACAAGCAGGCCTTCGCCGCCGCGCAGGCCGCCGAGGAGGCCGCCGTGCAGGGCAAGGACTGGGCGTACGTGGAGGCCGTCCTGGCGCGCACCGAGGATCTGGCGGCGAAGGGCGAGCCGTTCCTGCTGGAGGTGGCTCGCGAACTGGGCCTGGACGCCGAGGAGTTCGACACCGCGCTGATCGACGGACGGCACATCCTGATCGTCGACGCCGACCATGCGGAGGGCAAGGCGATCGGCGTGACCGGCACACCGACGTACGTCATCGACGGGCAGCGGCTCGACGGCGGCAAGAGCCAGGAGGGGCTGCGGGCCCGGATCGAGGAGATCGCGGACCGGCTGCTCGCCGGGCAGGAGTGAGCCAGGGCAGGGCTACAGGAGCCGTTTGACGAAGTTGCGGTGGGTGGTGCGGTAGCCGAGGGACTCGTAGAGGGCGAGTGCGGGGGTGTTGCCCTCGAAGACGTGCAGGGCGATCCGCGGGTGGCCGGTCCGTGCCGCGATCCGCTCGGCGAGCAGCATCAGGGCGCGTCCGTAGCCCCGGCCGCGGTGGTCCGGTGCGACCTCGACGTCGAAGACGTACGCACCCTGTCGGCCGGGGCGCACCTCGGTCTCCGATACCCAGACATGACCGACCACGGTGTTCTCGGTGAGCAGGCAGTGGATGTGGGTGCCGGGAGTCGCGCGGCCGTCGGGGAGGAGCCGCACGTGGACCGCCTCGGAGCGGGCGAGGGCCTCCGCCTCGGGCACACCGCGGGAGATCCAGTCCTGGGCGAACTGCTGCACCGCGTGCGATCGCCAGTGGTCGAACTCCTCCTCCGCCATGGGCCGGCTGCCGACCCCGTCGGGCAGGGACAGCCGGGGGCCGAGGGGCTCCTTGAGCATGTTGCGGCCCCGCTCGGTGTAGCCGAGCGCGGCGGCCATGCGCAGCGCGCGGGCCGCGTCGGCCGGGATGGAGGCACGTACCTCCGTGCAGTTCCAGCCGCGCAGCACCTCTTCGGCCGCGAGGGCGGCGACGGTGCCGCGGCCACGTCCGCGGTCCGCGTCGTCGATGCGCAGTGACCGTACCTGGCCGACCGGGCGGCCGGCGCCGGGGTCCGTGGCGAGTTCGACCGCCCCGACGGGCCTGCCGTTGACGCAGACGTCGTAGGTGCGTGCGGTGGCGCCGGTGTCGTCGCGCTGAATCGGCCCGGTGGGCCGCAGGGTTGTGGTCATCGAGGAGTTTCTACCTGCCCCGCGGCTGTCCGACACCAGGTTTTTCGACGGCCCCGGGTCGTTTACAGGGACTTGGGGTCGCGGTCCGCCGCCGCACGCTCCTCGAAGACGCGCATCGCCTTCGTGGTCACGGGCCCCGGCGCCCCGGGGGTGTCACGGCCGTCGACGCGCCGCACCGCCTGGACGTCGCGGAGCGTGGAGGTCAGGAAGATCTCCTCCGCGCTGTGAAGCACGTCCATGGGCAGGTCCGTTTCCTTGGCGCCCGTCCACTCGACGGTCAGCGCGCGGGTGATGCCGGCGAGGCACCCGGAGGAGACCGGCGGGGTGTGCAGTTCGCCGTCGAGGACGACGAAGACGTTGGAGCCGGTGCCTTCGCAGAGCTGCCCGACCGTGTTGGCGAACAGGGCTTCGGAGGCGCCCCGGTCGTGCGCCCTCGCGAGCGCCACCACGTTCTCCGCGTACGAGGTCGTCTTCAGCCCGGTCAGCGCACCGCGTTCGTTGCGGGTCCAGGGAACGGTGACCACCGCGGTGGCGTCGGGGCGTCGGACGCTCTCGCCCACGGCGACGACGAGCGTCGGGCCGTCGGTGCCGCGGTCGGAGCCCAGGGGCGAGAGCCCGCCGGTGTAGGTGATGCGCAGCCGTCCGAGCGGCATCGGGTTGGCGGCCAGTACGGCGGTGCAGGCGTGGCGCACCTCGTCGAGGTCGGGTTCGGTGAGCCCGAGGCCTCTGGCCGAGCGGGCCAGCCGTTCCAGGTGGCGGGTGAGGGCGAAGGGCTCCCCGTCCACCGCCTTCACGGTCTCGAAGATGCCGTCGCCCACGGTCATTCCGTGGTCGAGCACGGAGACCCGGGCGTCCTCCAGGTCCGTGAGCGCGCCGTTGACCCAAACCTTCATGGCGACCTTCATCGAGTTGTCCTTCCACTTGCCGCGTACGCGCCCGACGCTACCGCCAGCAGCCGGGATGCCTTCAGTTCCGTCTCGGCCCACTCGCGTTCCGGGTCGGAGCCCCAGGTGATTCCGGCGCCGGTGCCGAAGCGCAGGGTGCTGTCCGTACGGTCGATCCAGAAGGTGCGTATGCCGACCGCCAGCTCCGCCGTGCCCCGGTCGGCGTCGACCCAGCCGATACCGCCGCAGTACGGTCCGCGAGGTGCGGTCTCGAGAGCCTTGATGATGTTCAGCGCGCTGGACTTGGGGGCGCCCGTGACGGATCCCGGCGGGAAGGTGGCCGCGAGCAGCTCGCGCCATCCCGCTCCCGGCGCGAGGGTGCCGCGCACGGTGGAGACCAGGTGCACCAGGCCGGGATGGGGCTCGATCGCGCAGAGGGCGGGGACGGTGACGCTGCCGGCGGCGCAGACGCGACCCAGATCGTTACGGACGAGGTCCACGATCATGACGTTCTCCGCGTGGTCCTTCTCCAGCAGGTCGTCGGCGGTACGGCCCGTCCCCTTGATCGGACCCGACTCGACGGTGTCCGCATCGCGGCGCAGATACAGCTCGGGCGAGGCCGTGGCGATCTCCACGCCGTGCGCGGGCAGCCGGATCGTTCCTGCGTAGGGCGCCGGGTTGCCTCGCGCCAGCAGGGCAGTCAGCTCGTCGACGTCCGCCGCGGCCGGGTCGGGCAGCGGTGCGGACAGGACTCGGCACAGATTGGCCTGGTAGACCTCGCCCGCCGCGATGTGCTCGCGGATACGCCGCACGCCGGCGGTGTAGCCGGCGCGGTCCAGCGAGCTCGTCCAGTCCTCCGCGGCCGGCCCCCGCCACCGCCCGGGCACGGGCTCCGGGACCGGCTCGCTCCGGACGTCCCCGAAGCGGGCACACGTCAGCCGGCCCTCGAAGTCTGCCGCGACGGCCCAGAAGCCGGTGGAGTCGAGGGCTGCGGGGTCGCTGGTGACATCCCGGAGGCCGGTGGCGACAAGGGAACCGAAGCGGGCCAGAGGAGCAAGGTCATGCACGTTGTTGAGTCTATGACCGGCAGGGATGAGGTGCGGACGAGCGTCCGGTGAGCCGTCGGCGGGCTGCGGGTGAACCGCCGGTGGGCCGCTGCCCGGCTGCCACGGAGCGAACACACGTCGGCAAGCTGCACAAACGCGTTTTTGTACTGGCCCGGGAATCCGCTAGAGTTCAACTCGTCGCCGGGACGCGCAAGCGGATCGGAACCGACAAGCGGACGTGGCTCAGTTGGTAGAGCATCACCTTGCCAAGGTGAGGGTCGCGAGTTCGAATCTCGTCGTCCGCTCGAGAAGGGGGATCTTCCCGAACCCCTGCACTCCGGGTGGAGTGGCCGAGAGGCGAGGCAACGGCCTGCAAAGCCGTCTACACGGGTTCAAATCCCGTCTCCACCTCCAAGGACGATTAGCTCAGCGGGAGAGCGCTTCCCTGACACGGAAGAGGTCACTGGTTCAATCCCAGTATCGTCCACTGGATCCGCGAGGATTCGAGCGCGATTAGCTCAGCGGGAGAGCGCTTCCCTGACACGGAAGAGGTCACTGGTTCAATCCCAGTATCGCGCACGCAGTACGCAGTAACCCGTTACACATAGCAGGTCACCCTGCGCGATTAGCTCAGCGGGAGAGCGCTTCCCTGACACGGAAGAGGTCACTGGTTCAATCCCAGTATCGCGCACCGTCCGAAGCCCCCGGTCGTATCGACGACCGGGGGCTTCGTCGTCCACCCGCCGCTCAAGAACTCACGACGGGGAACGCACGACGCCGGACTCACGAAGAGAAGAGCATCCGCCCGAAGCTGCGCTGGCGGTGGTGCCCGTGGTGGCCGCCGTGGTGACCGCCGTGCTGCGGTGCGCCCCACGCCGGCGCCGCGGGAGCAGGCGCGGCCGGGTAGCCCTGGACCGGCGGCGCGGGCGGCGCCTGCTGGGTCCACTGCGACTCGAGACGGGTCAGGGACTCCAGCTCCCCGTAGTCAAGAAATATGCCCCGGCAGCCGCTGCACTGCTCGATCTGGACGCCATTGCGGTTGTACGTGTGCATCGCTGCATGGCATTTGGGACACTGCATCGTCGGCTCAGCTCCTCGCCGTTCGGTCGACATCGCCGGAATGCATGCCCGGCGACGAGAACTTCACCCTACGACGGAGCCGCGGCTTCCAACTCGGGTGGCAGTGTCCCGATTCGGGTACAGGCGTCGATCACCGCCTGCTCCACCTCGTCCGGTTGACGCTGCTCCGACGCAGCCCTCGCCAGCGCGAGCGCGGCCGTCTGAACAGTCAGCGCCCGCGCCGGAACGTCCAGTTGAGGCCAGGGGTCACCGGCCGCCGGGACCGCCGGACCGTGTGCGGCGGTGTACGCCCCGAGGAAGCGCTGCCAGACCTCCGGCGGCAGCAGCCCGGCCGCGAACCAGGCAGCCGGGCGGGCGAGGTCCCACGCGGGATCGCCGACACCGAGATCGTCGACGTCGATCAGCAGCCAGGGGCCGTCCGGCACCGGGTGACGTACGAGCTGGCCCAGATGCAGGTCGCCGTGGCACACGGCGTCCCGGCGCGGGGAGAGTGCCTCGCCGCGCGCCCAGGCGGGCAGCCGCGCCCACGCGCGCCGGACGTCGGGCGCAGCCCGGTGGTCCCCTGCGGCCGCCTCCATGCGGGCCATCGCAGCGGCGGCCTTCACCGTGCCGCGATGGTCCGGGAGCGGACCGGGGAGGCGCGCCGGCTCGAGGCGGTGCAGACGCGCCAGCAGGACGGCGGCGTCCTCCCAGGGGGCGGCGTCCGGGTCCGCCGGGTCGATGGGCGTGCCGTAGGGCCACGCCGTGACGGGCCGGTCCTGCGGCGCGGCGACGGTCCCGCGCGGGAGCGGCAGTGGCGGCAGCAGGATCCCGGCAAAGGCCGGGTGGGCGGCCAGGGCGAGGCGGGCGCGGTGGGCGAGGCGGTCGGTGTCGGGGGCGTGGGCCTTGGCGACGGCGGCGCCGTGACGGACGACGATGCCGTCGGGGCGGTCGGCGAGTGTCTCGCCGCAGTGTGAACCGGGGACGTCGTGGGTGGCGCAGGCTCGGCAGGAGGCACGGGGGACGGTGAGGTGGGCGGCGTCGCGGGCGACGTCGGCCAGGGCACGTACGACTGGACCGGTCACCGGTGGAGCGTATCCCGGGTCCGCAATGCGCGATGGCCGGTCAGCTCCCCAGCTGACCGGCCAAACGCTGCCGTCCGCCGCACCCCCGTCCCCACGGGGCTGTTGGCCGGATGTCCCCGACCCGGACCGCTCTTCCGGGCCCGGGGCGCCTTTCAGCGCCCCAGCATCACGCCCACGGACGACGCCTGTGTGACCACCGCATCCCAGCCGCCGAAGACGACCACGAGCAGTGCCGCGAGGGGAAGGACCATGGCCGTCGCCACCAGCGGGTGCCGGGTGCCGGACGGACGGGCGCCGAACGCGGCGGAAGCCCTGCGTCCCTGCGCGCGGATCATCGTCCGCGATGCCGTGTCCGCCATGGTCCTTCTCCTGTCGTGATTGGCAGCGGCGGGTGTCTGACCTCGGGGGACGAGTGCTGCACCCGCCGCTTGACATCAACATTAGGGAAGCGGAGGGGTCCGGGCGTCATGCCCTCGTACCGATTGGCGGGCCTCCCGGAGGATGAGCCGTCACCCCCCGGCGTACTCCCCAGGGTGGAGACGCCGCTTCCGGAGTTGGGGTCTTCCCTGAGGGGGCGCGGTCAGTCGGTGGCATCCTCGCGCGGGATCGGCTGCTCGACCAGGGCCAGTACGCGATTGGCCATGAACCGGGCCGTGCGGACGACGGTCCCGGTGCGAGTGACTTCGCTCACTTCGACCACCCCCCTGCGCACCGCCGTCTCGACCCTGCGGCCCGCCCTGCTTGCCACCACTTCGTACGTACGGGTCGTGTCCCCCGCATCCACGACGATCTCCACGCGGTCACCCTTCATCGATCCAATCCCCCTTCTGCGACAAGGCGTTGACATCTCGAACGGACGGAGCTGGATCCGGCCTCCGCTGACCACTCCTCAAGTGTCCTATCGGGCACTGACAATCGATCGGCTCACGAGGGCGCGGCCTATGAGCGCACCGGCGCGGCGGTACGTAAGCTGTGCCACGTCAAAAGCGGACGACCGGGCAGCGGGGTGGGGCCTTTCCCACCGTAGGTAGGGGACGGACATGGCGATGATGCGGCTCCGGCGCGAGGACCCGCGTGTCGTCGGCTCGTTCAGGCTGCACCGGCGGCTCGGCGCGGGCGGCATGGGCGTCGTGTACCTGGGGTCGGACCGGCGGGGCCAGCGGGTCGCGCTGAAGGTGATCCGGCCGGACCTGGCGGAGGATCAGGAGTTCCGATCGCGGTTCGCGCGCGAGGTGTCCGCCGCGCGTCGGATCCGCGGCGGCTGCACGGCCCGGCTGGTGGCCGCGGACCTGGAGGCCGACCGGCCTTGGTTCGCCACCCAGTACGTCCCCGGCCCCTCACTGCACGACAAGGTGGCGGAGGAGGGCCCGCTGCGGGCGGCCGACGTGGCCGCGATCGGCGCGGCGCTGTCGGAAGGTCTCGTCGCGGTCCACGAGGCCGGTGTGGTGCACCGCGACGTGAAGCCGTCGAACATTCTGCTGTCGCCCAAGGGGCCTCGGATCATCGACTTCGGCATCGCCTGGGCGACCGGCGCGAGCACGCTGACCCATGTGGGCACGGCCGTGGGGTCGCCCGGGTTCCTGGCTCCCGAGCAGGTGCGCGGTGCCGTGGTCACGCCGGCCACGGACGTCTTCGCGCTGGGTGCCACGCTGGCCTATGCGGCGGCGGGCGACTCACCGTTCGGACACGGCAGTTCCGAGGTGATGCTGTACCGGGTGGTGCACGAGGAGCCGCAGCTGCACGAGGTGCACGACGCGCTGGCCCCGCTGGTTTCCGCCTGTCTGGCGAAGGATCCGGAGGAGCGTCCCAGCACCCTGCAACTGTCCATGCGGCTCAAGGAGATCGCAGCCAGGGAGGCCCAGGGGCTGCACGACGCACGGCCGCCGGCGCAGCGGGAGCGGGTGGAGCTGGACCGTGCCACCGCGCGCTACCCGCAGCACATGGAGCGTACCGAGCGCATGGAGCGGCGTACGGGTGGCTCGACGAGGCCGCAGGCGCCCTCCCGTACCGGCGGCGGGTCCCGGCCTGCGCAACCGCGCAACACGGGCCGTACGAACGGCCGGCAGGGCGGTACGCGGCCGGGCGCGAGGACGACGTCGACGGGGCGGCGACCGGCCAATCCGCGGCTGCTGCGTCAGCGGATCACCGTATTCTTCGTGGTGACGCTGATCGTGGCGCTGGGCATCGCGGCGGCCCAGAAGCTGTAGCCTCTATCAGCTGTACGGGGAGGCCGGCTACCGGGGGCGGCCGGTCGCGACCGCGTAGAAGGCGACCGCGGCCGCGGCGCCCACGTTGAGCGAGTCGACGCCGTGTGCCATGGGGATGCGGACCCACTCGTCGGCGGCCATCAGCGCCTTGGTGGACAGCCCGTCGCCCTCCGCGCCGAGCATGAGCGCTACGCGCTCCAGGCGGTGCGGGGCCGCCTCTTCGATGGAGGCGGCCTTCTCGTCGGGGGTGAGGGCGAGCAGCCTGAAGCTTCCGTGCATGACGGCGCGGTTGATCCGGCCGGTGGACTCCTGCCGTATCCGGCGAGCGGAGACGCCCTTGAGGCTGTTGACCAGCTTCGAGACGGCGACCTTTGGGCGGGCAGTGCACCAGGAGGTGGACGTGATCGCGTTCGCCGTTGAACTCCTTCGGTTCCCCTTCGAAGTCCTCGCACACCTTGCGCCTGATCTCTTCGCAGCGCGTCAGCATCTCGTCGTTGAACACCCCGCCCGGTACTTCGTCACGAAGACCAAGGGCACATGCATTGCCGAAACAACATGTCCGCCACGCCGCCGGACGGGCGGAGACGCTAAACGCCTGTGGAGCGCCGGTAAGACGGGCACACGTGCCCGCGCAGCGCGGTGAAGCAGGAAGCCCCCGGAAGGGTCAGACGCGCCAAGCCGGAATCCCTGGATTCCAGGCCAGGGAGCACGTCAAGGGAAGTGGCATGCGGCATCATCTGCCTCCGCCGACTCCGCACCTCATGCTGAAACAATCTGTTGGTCGATTTCCCCGGCGGCAGACGAGAATCGTCGCTGCCACCTCCTGCCCGACTGGCATCGCCCACCCGCACATGGCTGCCGAGGCTCTGGAGTAGGCCGCCATCCACGCCGGGCACCAGATCACGGTGGAGACGCAGGGCGCGACGGGCGCACTCCCGCTGACGGCCGAGCAGGTGGCCGCCGCGGGCCCGAGGCCGCCGCTCGCTGGATGCGCCGCGCGGTGCACCTCTGGCCAGGCCTGCGAGGCAGCGCAATCCAGCCATCGGAGTATCGTGAAATCGGGTACGAGGGCGAGCGGAATCATGGTCGCCGAGCCGGGTCCGCTGCCCTCAGGCGAAGGGCATCACATGCCGAGTCCTGGCGCCCAGGACGTTTCTCCTGCGCATTCGGAGTTCTCGGCGGGATCGCCCGCCCGATCCACAGGTCATTCTCGCTCACAGTCCCAGAGAGTGAGCCGAGCCCGTTCAGGCTCCTCGTCCGGGGAAGGAAGTGATCCCGGTGGCGGACATCTGGGGCGACCGTGATGTCGTAGCCCGCAGCCGTGAGCGGGTGCTGGCCGGCGAGCGGGCCGTGACAAGCCTGAGGATCCCGGTCCTGCGTTCATGGCGGCGCTGCCAGTCCCTGGCACTCACACCGGATGTGATCGCACCCCCCTACCAGTCGGATCTCGCCCCGGAAGCCCACCTCTTCCAGGCTGCCGTGCCCGTGCTCGAGCGACTGGAATCCGAGGTGGCGGGCACCCGCGTGGGCGTGGTTCTCGCCGACCGACACGGAGTGGTCCTCCGCTGCCGGGCCGGGGAGAAAGCCCTCTACAAGCACCTCGAAGCGGTTCGTCTCACACCCGGTTTCAACTACTCCGAGCAATACGTCGGCACCCACGGTATCGGCACGACGCTCGAGGAGCGGCGGGCTTTCCACGCCTTCGGCGCCGAACACTTCGCCGACTGCCTGCAGCCGTTCATGTCATCGGGCGCCCCCGTACGGGACGCCCTCAGCGGGCGCCTCGAAGGCGTCGTTGCTCTCACGTGCTGGTGCTCCGATGCGGATCCGGCCATGGCGGCCATGGCCCGAGAGGCAGCCGAAGCCATCGAGCGGCGGCTACTGGCGCAGCGCACGGAGCGGGAGCGCGGCCTGTTCCAGGAGGTTCTCCAGGTCCCGCGCCACCTACAAGGAGAAATGGCCGATGTGGAACAGAGCCTCGCGCGCTCGCAGGACGCGAGCCTCACCGACAGTGACAGGCACGTTCTGCGGGAAAGGGCCACAGAACTGATCTCCGCGGCCCGCACCGCTACGGTGCGCGTGCCGCTGTCCGGAGGCCGGCTCGCCACACTCGTGTGCCGACCGGTGGCGGGTTCCGCAGGCGAGGACGGTGTGGCAGTCAGGGTCAGCCTCCCCGGGGAGGTATCGCCGCATCACGAGGCGACTGCTGCTTCCGAATCGTGTCACTTCACCGACGCCGCGCCGAGCGACACGCAAACCGCGGCACCTCCGGCGGAGGGCGAGCCAGAGCCTGAGGGCACGCAGGAGGCCGCGGAGACGGATGCTCCTGTCGACTGGTTGCTGTCAGTTGGGCACCCGGAGGTGGGACGGCTCGCGATGGCCGCGCGGGAGCGTCTGGGACTTCTGTACGACGCGGGTGTGCGCATAGGCAGCACGTTGGACGTCACGCGCACCTCAGAGGAGTTGGCTGAGCTCGTCGTCCCGCGGTTCGCCGACTTCGTCACGATCGATCTGCTGGAGCCCGTGCTGCATGGAGACGAACCTCTCACCCCTGACGTCCCACTGCAACGGGCGGCGTTCGGCGCCCGGCGCGCCGACTCGCCGCTGGACCCGGTGGGCGGGCGGGTCAGCTTCGCCTCCTCCGCGCCGCAGGCCCGATCCTTCGCCGACGGACAGGCCATCCTGGAACCGGACTTGAACGCCGTCCCCGAATGGCTGGCCCAGGATCCCGATCGCGTCCGGAAGGTCCTGGAGTACGGTATCCGCTCCCTGATCACCGTCCCGCTCTGCACACGCGGGGTGGTCCTCGGCCTGGTCAGCTTCTACCGCTGCCAGGAGTCCAGGCCCTTCGAAGAGGACGACCTGCACCTGGCCGAGGAGCTCATCGCCCGCGTCGCCATGTACATCGACAACGCCCGCCGCTTCACCCGCGAGCAGACCATCGCCCTCACCCTGCAGCACAGCCTGCTGCCGGGCGTCCTCCCAGAGCAGACCGCGGTCGAAGTCGCCCATCGCTACATTCCCGCCCAGGCCGGCGTGGGCGGCGTGGGCGGCGACTGGTTCGACATCATCCCACTGCCCGGAACGCGCGTCGCCCTGGTCGTCGGCGACGTCGTCGGCCACGGCCTTCATGCTGCCGTCACCATGGGCCGCCTGCGTACCGCGGTACACAACTTCGCCGCCCTGGACCTGTCCCCCGACGAGCTCCTCGGACGCCTCGACGACTTGGTCATCGCTCTCGACCAGGAGGAGGCCGCGCACCCCGGCGGAGGCGACATCATTGGCGCCACCTGCCTGTACGCCATCTACGACCCGGTCTCCCAGCGCTGCGCGGTGGCCCGCGCGGGCCATCCCCTGCCCGCGGTGGTCCACCCCGACGGCGCCGTGCGCCTCCCGGATCTCCCCTCCGGCCCTCCCCTCGGCCTGGGCGGCCTGCCCTTCGAATCCGCCGAACTGCACCTGCCCGAAGGCAGCCAGCTCGTCCTCTACACGGACGGGCTCATCGCAGACCGCGACTGGGATGCCGACTACGGCCTCGAACAGCTGCAGTGCGCCCTGTCGCATCCCGACCGGCCCCCCGAACAGACCTGTGAGGCGATCCTGCAAGCCTTGCCCGGCCCCCGGTCCAGTGACGACGTGGTCCTGCTGGTCGCCCGCACCCACGCCCTGCCGGCCGAGCACATCGCGAACTGGGATGTGCCCGACGACCCGTCCGCGGTCTCCGGCGTACGCGCAGCCGCCGTCCGGAAGCTGACCGAATGGGGCCTGGACGCATGCGCCTTCACCACGGAACTCCTGCTCAGTGAGCTGGTCACCAACGCCATCCGGCACGCCAGCGGCCCCATTCAGGTACGACTGCTCCGCGACCGCGCTCTGATCTGCGAGGTCTCCGACGCCAGCAGCACCTCCCCTCACTTGCGCCGTGCCGCCGAAACCGACGAGGGCGGACGCGGTCTGTTCCTCATCGCCCAGCTCGCTCAGCGGTGGGGCGCTCGCTACACCCCCCGAGGCAAAGTCATCTGGACCGAACAGCCCCTGTGCCCAGCACCCTCTCTCGGACGGCCCTCCCGGTGACTCGCCCCACCGAGTGCACTCAGAAGGGCCACGACAGCAAGAGGTGATCACATGCAGGCCGAGGAACGCCAGCGAGAGATCGTCGCTCTGGCTCGCCGGGAAGGGCACGCGAGCGTAGAACGGCTGGCTGCGGCGTTCTCAGAGACACGGGAGACGATCTGGCAGGACCTGGCCCTGTTGGAACGCCAGGGCCTGATGCGGCGGGTACAAGGTGGGGCCATCCCGCTCAGGCGGCTCGGCTTCGAACCGGACCTGCCCACCCGTGGCGGGTCCATGGAGGAAGAGAAGAAGAGGATCGCCCAGGCCGCGTTGGACGAGGTGCCCGCCGACGGGGCGATCCTGCTCGACTCCGGGTCAACCACCTCACACCTTGCCGAACTGCTGCCCCTCAACTGTGAGCTGACGGTGATCACCAACAGCCTGCCGATCGCCCAGCTGCTCGCAGGGCATCCTCATCTCACGGTCATCACCCTGGGGGGCCGGGTACGAGCCCGCACACTTGCGGAAGTCGACGTGATAGCCATCCGCACCCTGAGCACGTTCCTCATCGACGTGTCCTTCCTGGCGACCAACGGAGTCTCGGTCGAACACGGCCTGACCACCCCGGACCTGGCCGAAGCGGAGGTCAAACGGACGATGTGCCAGCGAGCGCGGCGGCGGGTGCTGCTCACCGACAGCAGCAAGATCGGGAACGACACCTTCTGCCGATTCGCCGACCTCCGCGACTTCGACGTCGTGGTCACCGACACCGCGATGGAGGAAGAGGTCGCGGCGGATTTCGCCGCGATGGGGCCACGCGTCGTGCGCGTGTAAGGCAATGCCGACGAGGCGCGGGTGGCCCCGGCTTCGATGCACGGGCGCACTGAGGTGCTACGGCTCTTGGGCAGCGGGGGTGCTGACAGTGTACGTGCCATATGCCGCATCCACGCCGGCCACCGGCCCCAAGGGCGATCAGAGACGAGCGGCATCGAAGACCAGCCTCCACCGCCTCGTGCGCCGCCACCACGGAGGACGCCCCAGCCGACCTGCACCCCGCCCGGCCGGCCCGCGCGGCCTTCGTCCAGCAGACCGCCCGCGGATCTGATGGAGGGGCACGCCCCGCGCGTGGTCGCCGACCTGGGCGCCCACTGGCGTGCCCGCGCCGACCACGACCGCCCAGCCCGGGGAATGGTGCGTGCCACCGCCTACCTGACGGCCAAACAAGCCCTGCCCCAACTACCACATCCCCCTCGCCCTGGGCTGGCCGATCGCCACCGGCGTCGTCGAAGGGTCGTGTCGCTACCTCGTGAAAGACCGCCTCGATGTGACCGGGGCGAGATGGAGCCTGGACGGCGCCGAAGCCGTCCTCCTCCTGCGCGCGGTCATCGCCAACGGCGGCTTCGACGCCTGCTGTCGATTCCATGTCGATCGCGAGGACCGGCACACCCACACCGCCCGCTTACGGCAGAACTTCGACCTCACAGCGTGATCGTCAAGAAAGCAAGGTCACTCGAGACGAAACGCACCCAGGCTGACGGCCGTCCGGTCGTCTCGCAGGCCGGTACGGTCCTGCTGGTGGAGACGGCCCGCAGGATCGGTCTTGACCAGGAGAGGGGGCCGAAGTCACCGCAGGCCGATCCCGGCTGCGGGACGCTCTGTTGGGCGGGCGGTTGGCTCGTCGGGCCTGATGACTGGGGCGGTGTGGGAGGGCAGCGGGACCGGTGAGGTTTGAGGGTCCCGGTGCCGCGGCGGATGCCGGCTGCTCAGGACATCCGGCGGCGGACCTCCGCACGTGCTGTGGCCGCGTCGGGTGCCTGGCGGGCCATGTCGGCCAGGGCCTGACAGTGGGCGTGGGAGTGTGAGGCGAGGGCGGCGCGGACTTCGGGCAGGCAGGCCGGGGCCATGGACAGGCTCGTGACACCGAGCCCTACCAGGACCAGGGCGAGCGCCGGGTCGGACGCCGCTTCGCCGCACACGCCGACGGGTCGGCCGAGGTCCGCGGAGGCGCGGGCGGTGGTGGCGACCAGGTCGAGGAGGGCGGGTTGCCAGGGGTCGAGAAGTTCGGCGAGGGCGCCGAGGGTTCGGTCGGCGGCGAAGGTGTACTGGGCGAGGTCGTTGGTGCCGATGCTGAGGAAGTCGCAGACGTCCGCCAGCCGGTCGGCGCGCAGTGCGGCGGCCGGGACCTCGACCATCGCACCGGCCACCGGTAGTCCGTATGAGCGGACCCGGGCGGCGAACTCCGCGGCCTCGTCGGGCAGGGAGACCATCGGCGCCATGACCCAGACGTCGGCGATGTTGCCGCGGGCCGCCTCGGCGATGGCGGCCAGTTGGGTGTCCAGCAGTCGTGGATCCCGCGCCGCGGTCCGCAGGCCGCGCACGCCGAGGGCCGGGTTCTCCTCGTCGTCGGCGGTGGCGAAGGGGAGCGGCTTGTCCGCGCCCGCGTCGAGGGTGCGTACGACCACCCGGCGGCCGTTGAAGGCGTCGAAGACCTGGCGGTACGCCTTTGTCTGCTCGTCGAGGCCGGGTGCCTCGGTTCGGTCGAGGTAGAGGAACTCGGTGCGGAACAGCCCGACGCCTTCGGAGTCAGCGGCGGCGGCGCGCGGGAGCTCGTGCGGTGCACCGAGGTTGACGAGTAGCGCCACCGGGTGCCCGTCCGCGGTGAGGCCGGGTCCATGGACGGCCGCCGCCCGGCCGCGGCGCCGTCGTTCCCGGCAGGCTGCCTCGGAGACCGCTTCCGGTGACGGGTCGACTTCCACCGTGCCGTCGTTGACGAGCACGGTCTGGCCGTTCTGCAGGTAGGCCGCCGAGGAGCAGCCGACGACGGCGGGCAGGCCGAGTGCCTTGGCGAGGATCGCGGTGTGGCTGGTGGGGCCGCCGCGTGCGGTGACCAGCGCCAGCACCCGCTTCGGGTCGAGGAAGGCGGTGTCGGCCGGGGCGAGGTCGTCGGCCACCAGAATGTACGGGTGGCCGGGGTCGGGCAGCCCCGGTAGCGGGAGTCCGAGCAGGTGGGCGACGGCGCGGTCGCGCAGGTCGTCCAGATCCGCAGCGCGTTCGGCGAAGTAGCCGCCGGCGGCCAGCAGCCGGGTGCGGAAGCCGTCGAAGGTGGCGGTCAGCGCGTGGGCGGGGTCGGTGCCCTGGTGGACCGCGTCTACCGCCTGATCGGCCAGGGCTGGGTCGGCCGCCATTTGCGCCTGGGCGTACAGCACGTCGGCGGCGGTCTGGTTGGGGGCTCGCGCGGCGCGGTGGTCAAGGTCTGCGACCAGGCTGGTCAGGGACCGGCGCAGGGCGGCCGCGTCGGCTTCGGGGTCGGTGACCGGGCGGGGGGCGGGCAGTTCGGGCGGTGGCGTCATCCGGGCCACCGGACCCGAGGCGCTTCCCGTGCCGACGCCGATACCGGGCAGGACCGCGCTCATGCGTCCAGGTCCTGAGACAGCAGCAGGGCCAGCTCTTCGAGGGCGGCCTGGGCATGCTCGCCCTCGGCGGCGAGCTGCAGGGTGTCGCCGTGCTCCGCCGCGAGAGCCAGCACGGACAGCAGACTCCCGGCGTCCACGGGGGGCTGGCCGGGGCGGCCGACGGTGACCTTGACGGGCTGGCGGGCTGCGGCCTGCACGAACAGGGTGGCCGGGCGGGCGTGGAGCCCGTGCCGCGGGCCGACGGTGATCAGGAGGTGGGGCATCGCGATTCCTTCGACGGTGATGGCGAGCGGCAGCCTTCAGGAAGGGGTCGGCTACCGCGTATGTGTGTGGTGGTGGGGCAGTCCGAAGGCGGTCGGACTGCCCCAAGTCCGGACCCGCGGTCAGGGGGGTACGTGTCCGGACGTCTGTGGTTGCCGCCCGAGGGAGGCGGTTTTGACGGTTCTACGTCCGCCAGCCCGGTGATGTCAACACATTCAGAAATAGAATCAACGCACTCAGACGTATTGCCTTTCCTGCGGATGCGAGTAAGGTCCGTCGTAGACAGGCATCACCCCACATGAAACGGACCTGAACCCACATGTACGCACCCGAGCGTCAGCAACGGATCGTTCAGCTGGCCCAGGAGCGCGGCCGGGTCGAAGTCCCCTCGCTGGCAGAAGACTTCGGCGTCACACAGGAGACCGTCCGGCGCGACCTGACCGTTCTGGAACGGGCGGGACTGCTGCGCCGGGTGCACGGCGGCGCACTGCCCGCCGGCGGACTCCACCTTGAACCGGGGCTAGCGGAGCGGGACTCCACCGCCGCGGCCGACAAGGAGCGGATCGCCAAGGCCACCCTGGCCCTGCTGCCCGAAGAGGGCAGCCTGTTGCTGGATGCCGGCACCACCGTCTCCCGGCTGGCCGTCATGCTGCCCGTGGACTCCACACTCACCGTGGTCACCAATGCGCTCCCGGTGGCCGCCCGGCTCGCGGATCACCCCCAGCTGGACCTCCACCTGGTCGGCGGCCGGCTGCGGCACCGTACCCAGGCGGCGGTGGACGCCTGGGCCCTGCGCGACCTGGCCGACCTGGATGCGGACACCGCTGTCATCGCGACCAACGGCTTCTCACCGGAAGGCGGACTGACCACCCCGGACCTCGCCGAGGCCGCGGTGAAGCGAGCCATGGTCGCCAGCGCCCGCCGGGTCATCCTGGTAGCAGACTCCTCCAAGTACGGCGCCCGGCACTTCGCCCGGTTCGCCACGCTGCGGCAGGTGGACGTGCTGGTCACGGACACCGGGCTGACCGAGGAACAGGCCGACGAGATCGCCGGCCTCGGACCGGAGGTGATCCGGGCATGATCGTCACCATCACCCCGAACCCGAGCCTGGACCGCAGTTTCGAACTGGAACGGCTGTCCCGGGGCGAGATCAACCGTGCGGCAGCCGACCGGGTGGACCCCGGCGGCAAGGGCGTCAACGTGTCCCGGGCATTGAACGCCGCCGGGCACCGGACGACAGCCGTGCTGCCGCTCGGCGGGTTCTCCGGAATGCTGCTGTCCGAGCTGCTCAGCCGCCAGGGCATCGAGGTGGCATCTGTATCGGTGCGCGGCGACACGCGGATCAACGTCAGCGTGGTCGAGAAGAACGGCGCACTCACCAAGATCAACGCGCCGGGCCCTGAACTCACCGCAGACGAATCGGACGCCCTGCTGAACGCCGTGCGCGACCTGATCGGGCCGGACACCGACTGGCTGGCCTGCTGTGGCAGCCTGCCGCGCGGTCTGGCGCCCCAGTGGTACGCCGATCTGGTGGCGCGGGTCCACGACGGCGGCGCCCGTATCGCGCTGGACACCTCGGGTTCCGCGCTGCTGGCGGCGCTCACAGCCCGTCCCGACGTGGTCAAGCCCAACCGGGAGGAACTCGCCGAGGCAGCCGGCCGCCCGCTGGCCACCATCGGCGAAGCGGTGGACGCGGCAGGCGAGCTGCGCAGGCTCGGTGCCCAGCAGGTGCTGGCCAGCCTCGGCGCGGACGGGATGCTGCTGGTCGCGGAGGAGGGCAGCTGGTACGGCAGCGCGCCCGTGGCCACGGTTCGCAGTGATGTAGGAGCGGGTGATGCCTCGCTCGCAGGCTTCCTCGGCGCAGGCGGCGCCGGACCGAAGGCCCTGGCAGCGGCGGTGGCACACGGTGCCGCCGCGGTGAAGCTACCGGGCAGCGCAATGCCGACACCGGCCGATCTCGATCCGGCCGGAGTCACTGTCACGGCGGACATTCCGCTGGACCGGCCGCTCGGCGGCCAAAACGGCGGGCCCACGGCCGGCCGGAGGTCGGGGACGTTTCACATCCCTACACCGAAGCGGATCGGAGAATGTCATGACTGACACCGCGCAACTCAAGCACCTGGAAGGCCATGGGTTCAGGGCCAGGGTCCAGCGTCTTGGGGGCCACCTGGCCGGCATGGTGATGCCGAACATCGCGGCCTTCATCGCCTGGGGCCTGATCACCGCGCTGTTCATCCCGACCGGCTGGCTGCCCAACGAGACGCTCGCCAAGCTGGTCGGGCCGATGATCACCATGCTGCTGCCGGTGCTGATCGGCTATACCGGCGGACGCCTGGTACACGGCCAGCGAGGGGCGGTGGTCGGCGCGATCGCCACGGTCGGCGTGGCGGTCGGCTCCGACGTCCCGATGTTCCTGGGCGCGATGATCATCGGCCCGCTGACGGCCTACCTGCTCAAGCTGGTCGACGGCGTCTCTGCCCGCCACACCCGCGCCGGCTTCGAGATGCTGGTGGACAACTTCACCGCCGGCATCCTGGGCGGCGCCATGGCTCTGGCCGGACTGCTCGGCATCGGGCCGGTCGTCTCAGCACTCACCAAGGCCGCGGGCAACGGTGTCGACTTCCTGGTCGACACCGGGGTCCTGCCTCTGGTGTCGGTCATCGTCGAACCCGCCAAGGTCCTGTTCCTCAACAACGCGATCAACCACGGGGTGCTCTCCCCGCTGGGCGTGCAGCAGGCCACCGAGACCGGCAAGTCGATCCTGTTCATGATCGAGAGCAACCCCGGCCCGGGCCTGGGCATCCTGCTCGCCTACTGGTTCTTCGGCCCCAGACGGCTGCGTCCCACCGTGCCCGGCGCGATCATCGTCCAGTTCCTGGGCGGCATCCACGAGATCTACTTCCCCTACGTGCTGATGAAGCCGCGCCTCATCCTCGCCGCGATCGCGGGCGGCATGGCCGGCGTGGCGACCGCCATGGCCACGGGCGCCGGCCTGGTCGCCACCCCGTCGCCGGGCAGCATCTTCGCCTACCTCGCGGTCACTCCCAGGGGCGGCTACTTCCCCGTCCTCCTCTCCATAGTGGTCGCCGCCGCTGTGTCCTTCGCCTCGGCCGCCGCACTGCTGCGCATCGGGCGCACCGAGGAGCCGGAGGCCGACGAGCCAGGGACCACCGACATGCGGTCGGTCCCCGCCACGGCGGTGACCAGCGTGGTCGTCGCCTGCGACGCGGGCATGGGCAGCAGCGTGATGCTGGCCAGCCAGCTGACCAAGCGGCTCAAGCCGTACGGCGTGACGGCCACGCACAAGCCGGTCAACGACATCCCCCCGGGGACCCAGGTCGTGGTGACCCACAGCAATCTGGCCGATCGCGCCCGCGCGGTGGTGCCCGACGCGGTGATCATCCCCTTCGAGTCCTTCCTCAACGATCCGGCCTTCGACCTGCTCGAGGCCTCCATCCGAGACGGTGGTGACATCCATGGCTGACGTGCTGACCCGCGAGGGCATCCGACTGGGCCTGAGTGCCGACAACCGGTGGGACGCCGTGCGCCAGTGCGGCGCGGTGCTGGAGGAACTCGGCGCTGTGGACGACGGATACGGACTCACCATGCTGGAGCGCGAGCGCTCGATCAGCACCTACGTCGGCGAGGGCGTGGCCATCCCCCACGGGACCGAAGCCAGCCGCGACCTGGTCCGCCGCACCACCCTCGCCGTTCTCCAGTTCCCCGTCGGCGTGAACTGGGACGGCGAAACGGTCACCACATGCGTGGCCATCGCTGCCAAGGGCGACGAACACGTCGCGGTGCTTTCCGCGCTCGCCCTCGTCCTCCTGGAACCCGACCAGGCGGAAAGGCTGCGTTCTTCCTCCGACCCCGACGAGATTTACCACCTGCTCAAGTCGATCAGTAAGGACATTGCACCATGAGAGTGGCACGCTTCTACGCCCCCGGTGACCTCCGGCTGGAGGACGTACCGGAGCCCTCACCGCAGCCGAACGAGGTCAAGATCCGCGTACGGAACTGCTCGACCTGCGGCACCGACGTGAAGATCTTCAACCACGGCCACCAGCACCTGTCCCCACCGCGTGTGATGGGACATGAGATAGCCGGCGAGATCGCCGAGGTCGGCGCCGAGGTAGACGGCTGGTCCGTGGGCGACCGCGTCCAGGTCATCGCCGCCGTACCGTGCGGCGACTGCCACGACTGCCACCGCGGCCGCATGACGATCTGCCCGAACCAGACCTCCGTCGGCTACCAGTACGACGGCGGCTTCGCCGAATACCTCATCATCCCGCACGCCGTCCTCACAGTGGACGGACTCAACCGGATCCCCAACGGCGTGAGCTTCGCCGAGGCATCCGTCGCCGAACCCCTCGCCTGCGTCCTCAACGGCCAGGAACTCGCCGGAGTCGGAAGCGGCGACGACGTGGTCGTGATCGGGGCCGGACCGATCGGCTGCCTGCACGTGCGCCTCGCCCGCGCCCGCGGCGCCCGCCGGGTGATCCTGGCCGACCTCAACGCCGCGCGACTGGAGAAGTCGGCCGCCCTCGTACAGCCGGACGAGACGGTCTGCGGAGCGGACGGCGACATCGTGGAGGCGATCCTCAAACTGACCGACGGCCGGGGCGCCGACGTGGTGATCACCGCAGCCGCCTCGGGCGCGGCACAGGAAGACGCGCTGCGCATGACCGCACGCAGCGGCCGCGTCAGCCTCTTCGGCGGCCTGCCCAAGACCGCCCCCACCATCACCCTCGACTCCAACCTCGTGCACTACCGCGAACTGACCATCGTCGGCGCCAACGGCTCCAGTCCCGCCCACAACAAGCGGGCCCTGGAACTGATCGCCTCCGGTGCAGTCCCCGTAGGCGACCTGATCACCCACCGGATGCCTCTGGACAAGGTCCCGGACGCGATCAGCACCGTCGCGGCCGGTGACGCGATCAAGGTGACGATCGAACCCTGACACCCGCCGCCGGTCGCGGTGGCCCGGTCGCACCGCCGAGACGGTCCGACCGGGCCGGCGCGACCCGCACGAAGCAACGAGGGGGCGGCCACCGCCACCGATGACCACTCAGTGGCGTGGACGCTGATCCCGGGACGGGCCGAGCCCGTCGACACCTCTCCGGCAGGCAACCCGACAGGGATACCTTGACGAAAACATAGAGGCACCCCCCGCTCACCGCAGCCCGCGCCGAATGAGCCGCGCGGACCGACACGACCACCAACGCCGAGGCCGCGCGATCCCGCCGGTCCAAGACCAGCCCGAGGGCTGCGACTCCGACGTCGTGCTCCGATGGCTGTCGCGAACGCCCAGCCCAAAGGCCTCGCCCGCCCCTCCGCTCCAGGGACTTTTCAGGGACCTTCAACACTGTCCGAGGGACTTCCGAGGGATTCTTCGCCGCCCAACACAGCAAGCCCCTGAAAGATCAGAAAGGGTCTCCATCGCAGATCAGAGGCTCTTTTCAAGGCAAAGCCGCAGGCAGCGGCAGACGAGTCGGGCTGCACGCCGGGTTCAGGCAGCTCGCGGCCGGGTGGCGTAGAAGGCCACAGCCGAGGCGGCCGCCACGTTGAGGGAGTCGACACCGGCGTCCATCGGGATGCGGACGTGCTCGTCGACAGCGGCGAGGGTCCCGGGGGTGAGGCCGGCGCCTTCCGTGCCGAAGACCAGGGCGAGTCTCTCGTCGTTCCGCGCGGCGAGTTCATCGAGGGTGATCGCTCGGTCACTCAAGCAGAGCGCGGCGACCGTGAAGCCCGCGGAACGCAAGACCTCGACATCCTTCGGCCAGGACTCCAGGCGAGTCCACGGCACCTGGAAGACGGCCCCCATCGAGACCTTCACGGACCTACGGTAGAGAGCATCGGCACAGCGCGGGGTGAGAAGGACCGCGTCGACGCCTAGGGCAGCGGCGTTCCTGAAGGCAGCCCCCAGGTTGGCATGATCAACGATATCCTCGAACACGGCGACGCGCCGAGCTGCACCTTCTTGCAGACCCGAAGGCACCACCGCGCCGATGTTGGTGTGGTCGTTGACCGATTCCATGACGACCACCCGGCGGGCGGTGGACAGGAGTTCGGCCGCCGCGGGGAGGGGCTTGCGCTGCATGGACGCGAGGGCGCCCCGGTGCACGTGGTAGCCGGTGACACGTTCCGCGACGGCGGGGTCGACGGCGTACACGGGCGCCGGGACCTCGTCGATGACGTCGCGCATCACGTCGACCCACTTGGCGGAGAGCAGCATCGACCGCATCTTGTAGCCGGCCTGCCGGGCGCGGCGGATGACCTTCTCGCCCTCGGCGATGAACAGGCCTTCCGCCGGTTCGCGGCGGCGGCGCAGTTCGACGTCGGTCAGACCCGTGTAGTCGCACAGGCGGGGGTCGTCGGGGTCCTCGACGGTGATGAGTTCGGCCACAGGGTGATACTGCCTTCTTGGATGTGCGGTGCCAACGGTTCCCGCACGACGCGGTTACCGGTGGTTACGTGTGCCGGTCGTTACTTGGTCGGGCCGACGGAGACGACGTCACCGATGACGATGACCGCCGGAGGCCGTACGTCCTGCGCCGTCACGGCCTCCGCCACCGTGGCGAGCGTGGCGTCCACCCTCCGCTGGGCGGCGGTCGTGCCCTCCTGGACGAGGGCCAGCGGGGTGTCGGGCGCCTTGCCGTGGGTGATGAGGGCCTGCGCGATGGCGCCGATCTTGTCGACTCCCATGAGGATCACCAGTGTGCCCCGCAGGCGGGCCAGGGACTTCCAGTCGACGAGCGAGCGCGGGTCGTCGGGGGCGACATGGCCGCTGACGACGGTGAACTCGTGAGCGACGCCGCGGTGGGTCACCGGGATACCGGCGGCGGAGGGGACCGAGATGGAGCTGGAGATGCCGGGCACGACGATGCAGGGGATGCCCGCCTCCGCGAGGGCCTGGGCCTCCTCCATGCCGCGGCCGAAGACATACGGGTCGCCGCCCTTGAGCCGCACGACTGCCTTGCCGGCCCGGGCGTGCTCGATCAGGGCGTTGTTGATGGCCTCCTGGGCCATGAACCGACCGTACGGGATCTTCGCGGCGTCGATCACCTCGACGTGCGGCGGGAGTTCGTCGAGCAGGTCGCGCGGGCCGAGGCGGTCGGCGATGACGACGTCGGCCTCCGCGAGCAGCCGGCGGCCGCGGACGGTGATCAGGTCCGGGTCGCCGGGTCCCCCGCCGACGAGGGCGACGAACGGGGCGCGGCTGCGATGGTGCGGCGCGGCGAGGGTGCCGTCGCGCAGCCCCTCGACGATCGCGTCGCGTACGGCGGCGGAACGGCGCGGATCGCGGCCGGTGAGGACGGCGACGGTCACGCCGTCGCTGCGGCCTGTGGCCGGGGTCCAGGCCGTGGCGGCTTCCGCGTCGTCGCTGCGGACGCACCAGGTCTTGGTCCGCTCGGCCTCCGCGGACGCGCGGGCGTTCGCGTCGGGGTCGCCGGTGGCGACGAGGGCGTACCAGGCGTCGGCGATGTCGCCGTCCTCGTAGCGGCGGCGGGTCCAGGTGATCTCGCCGGACTCTGCCATGGCCTCGACGGAGGGGGTGGCGGACGGGGAGATCAGGGTGACGTCGGCGCCGGCCGCGACCAGGGCCGGGAGCCTGCGCTGGGCGACCTGCCCGCCGCCGATGACGACGACGCGCCGCCCGGCGAGACGGAGACCGACGGGGTAGGCGGGTTGCTCGGCGTGCGGGACGTGCTCGGCCATGGCGGTGCGGCTCCTCGGGCGGGGCAGTGCGGTGAGTGAGGCCGCTGCGACGCTGAAGCGGCTGGTGGGGGCGGGTGCAGGATCCTGGCCACCACGATACGACCCCGGGCCGGGGGCCTCGGGGGCCGTTGCGGAACAGTTGCTTCCGAGACCTGTGCGCCGCGCACCCGGTACGGAGCGGACCGGGTGCGCGGTGCGGAAGCGACCTACTTCTCGGTGACGCCGGCCGAGTCGAACGTCGCCACCTCGTGCATGGCGCGCGCGGCACTCTGCACCACCGGCAGCGCCAGCAGGGCGCCTGTGCCCTCGCCGAGGCGGAGATCCAAATCGACCAGCGGACGCAGGCCCAGCTTGTTCAGCGCCGCCACATGGCCGGGCTCCGCGCTGCGGTGACCGGCGATGCACGCGGCCAGCGCCTCGGGGGCGATGGCGCGGGCGACGAGGGCCGCCGCGCCCGTGCTGACGCCGTCGAGGACGACCGGGGTCCGCAGCGAGGCGCCGCCGAGGATGAGACCGACCAGCGCGCAGTGCTCCAGGCCGCCGACTGCCGACAGAACCCCGATCGGGTCCGCCGGGTCGGGCCGGTGGAGTTCGAGGCCGCGACGGACGACGTCCACCTTGCGGGCGTGCATCTCGTCGTTGATGCCGGTACCGCGACCGGTGATCTCCGACGGGTCGGCGCCCGTGTAAACGGAGATCAGCGCTGCGGACGTGGTGGTGTTCGCAATGCCCATCTCACCGGTGAGCAGCGCTTTGTTGCCGGCGGCCACCAGGTCGCGGGCGGTCTCGATGCCGACCTCGATCGCCGAGAGCACCTCCTCCCGGCTGAGAGCCGGTCCGGTGGTGAAGTCGGCGGTGCCGGGGCGCACCTTGCGCGGCAGCAGGCCGGGGGTGGCCGGCAGGTCGGAGGCCACGCCCACGTCGATGACGCAGACCTCGGCCCCGACCTGGTTGGCGAAGGCGTTGCAGACCGCCCCGCCGCCGAGGAAGTTGGCCACCATCTGGCCGGTGACCTCCTGGGGCCAGGCGGTGACGCCCTGGGCGTGCACGCCGTGGTCGCCCGCGAAGATCGCGACGGCCGCGGGCTCCGGGATCGGCGGCGGGCACATCCTGGAGAGGCCGGAGAGCTGTGCGGAGATGATCTCCAGCATCCCCAGCGCACCGGAGGGCTTGGTCATCCGCTTCTGGCGTTCCCACGCCTCGCCGAGCGCCTTGGCGTCCAGCGGGCGGATGTTGGTGATGGTCTCCTGCAGGAGGTCGTGCGGTTCCTCGCCGGGCAGCGCCCGGCGGCCGTACGTCTCCTCGTGGACGACCCACGACAGGGGGCGGCGCTTGGACCAGCCCGCCTGCATCAGCTCGGGCTCCTCGGGGAACTCGTCGACGTATCCGACGCAGAGGTAGGCGACGACCTCGAGGTGCTCGGGCAGACCGAGCGTACGGACCATCTCGCGCTCGTCGAAGAAGGAGACCCAGCCGACGCCGAGCCCTTCCGCGCGGGCGGCGAGCCAGAGGTTCTCGACGGCGAGCGCCGAGGAGTAGGGGGCCATCTGCGGCTGGGTGTGCCGGCCGAGGGTGTGCCGGCCGCCGCGGGTGGGGTCGGCCGTGACGACGATGTTCACCGGGGTGTCGAGGATGGCCTCGATCTTCAGTTCCTTGAACTGCTTCGCCCGGCCCTTGGGCAGCGACTTGGCGTACGCCTCGCGCTGGCGCTGGGCGAGTTCGTGCATCGTGCGGCGCGTCTCGGCAGAGCGGATGACAACGAAGTCCCAGGGCTGGGAGTGGCCGACGCTGGGCGCGGTGTGCGCCGCTTCGAGGACCCGCAGGAGTACCTCGTGCGGGATGGGGTCGCTGCGGAATCCGTTGCGGATGTCGCGGCGTTCGCGCATGACGCGCAGGACCGCTTCACGTTCGGCGTCGTCGTAGCCGGGCGCGGGGGCCGTGACGCTCTCGACCGGCTGTGGGGCCTGCGGGGGCTCGCCGGCGGGCTCGCCGTCGGCCGCGACGGGAGGCGCGATGGTGTCCTGGCCGGGAGCGGGCTCGACTGGCTCCGGAGCGGGGTGCGTGTCCGTCAGTGCCACGTCCGCGGGGGTCCCGCCGGGACCCGCTTCGGGAACGGTGTCGGACGCCGCCCCGGCTGCAGCGGGTACGGGCTCCGCGACGGCCTCGGGGGCGGGTTCCGGCGCGGCTTCGGCAGCCGGTGCGGGCGCAGGGGCCGCGGCTTCCGCGGCCGGCGCGGGCACGGCTTCCGGCACGGGCTCCGCCTCGGGAGCCGGCGCGGACGGCGCGGCGGCCGGAGTCTCTGCCTGCGGGACCTCGACGGGGGCGGGTTCAGCGGGAACGGGCTCGGTCTGCGGAACCTCGGCCTCGGCCTGCGGGACCTCTGCGGCAAGCACGGGCTCGGCCTCCGGGACGGGGGCCGGCTCCTTCGGCGCCACCGGCTCGGAGCCGCCCATGCGCGGAGCGGGCACGGTTGCCTCCGCCGCGACGGGCGCCTGCTCCGACGCGGCCTCAGCCGCAGCCTGTTCGGCCGTCGGCTCTGTCGCCGGTTCGGCCGACGCCGCCGGTTCGACCGACGCCGCCGGTTCGACCGATGTCTGCGGGACGACCGTTTCTGCGGGGGCCATGGGGGTGGCCGTGGGCGCCTGGTCCTGTGGAGGCCGGGGATCCCAGGGGGCACCGGCCTGCGGAGGGATCTCCCCCAGCTGCGGGCCGGGCAGCTCGGCGGCGGGCTCCTCGCGCGGTACGTCGAGGTATTCCACGCCCGTCTGGGCGGGCTGCGCCGGGGTGGGGCGGACGACCATCGGGTGCGGCGGCGTTCCCGCGGGCCCTCGGTCGGCGAGCGAGCGGACTACGCCGCTGGAGGTATCGGGCACAGGCGGTCCCATGTGGAGCGGGCGACGCGCCGGCGGGGGCGTCGTCATGGCGGAAGTGGCGGCCGCGGGCATACGTACGGCGCCAAGGTCGACGGATCCGGAGTCACGGCCACCCGCCTCGTGGGCGCCGGTCTCGTGGCCCGCCGTCTGCGTGGCGGCGGCCGCCTCGTACTGCGGCGCGCCCTGCGCGTGCGCTGCAGCGGCGACCGCCTCGGCCGGGGCTTCGGCCTCGACAGAAGCCTCGACAGGGGGCTCGACAGAGGCGTCGGCCGCGACGGGGGCCTGCGCGGCGACGGCGGCCGAGTCGGCCGGCGCCACGCCCGGGACCACCGACATCGTCCCCTGCACCTGCACCAACGGCTCCTGCGCGGCGGCTTCCTGCGCCGGGACCTGGAACTGCTGAGAGTCCTGGGGCATGGCCCGGACGTCCTGGAACTGGGGCTCCTGGGCTGCCGGAGGCACCGCGACGAACTCGGGGGCCGCCACCGCCTCCGGCGCCGGCCCCGACGCGAACGCGGGCTCCCCCGACCCCTGCTCGACACCGTGCACCGCCGGGGCGGCCTGGTAGTCGTGTGCCTGATAAGCGGCGGAGCCGTAATCGGTCTGGTACTCGCCGCTCTGTTGCAGCGCCGCGTCCTGGGGCGCCATCGGCTGAACTGCCGCGGGCGCCACCGCGTACTGATCGGTGGCGGGCGCCGCCTGCATGTTCCCGGCCGGAGCCGTGGCAGCGCTCTGGTGGTCGCTCCACGCGCCCTGTGCACCAGGCATCAGCAGCAGGTCGTCCTCTTCCGGGCTGTTCTCGGAGGGTTCGAGGTAGGTGTACGCGCCGGGAGCGGGGACGCCCGGCTGCTCCACCATGCCTGCGTTCTCCGGCAGCCCCTCGCCCGGGATCTGGCCGGTGTCAGTCATGCGCGTACCCCTCGCCCATCGGTTGCTCCTTCGCCCATCGCCCGGGACGTCCGACAGCGGCATACCTGACGCCCGTCAACAAGAACGAGCGTGTGCGCCGCGCGGCACGATTGACCCTCGGACCCAGACATTGTCGCGGTCGTTCGCCGCCGCGGCAGCAAGATCCGCCGCGGTCGGCTGTGGGCTGCGCCACGTCGCGCGACCCCCCGGTATCGGCGTACCACATTTGGGAACCAAAGTGGCTCCCTTTTCCGGACATTGACGAACGAAGCGACGAACACCCGGCTGCGGTACAACGATCGGCCAGCCTACCCCGGACCGTCCGTGGCGGGGGGCCGGGGGCGCGGGTCGGGCTGCCGTCCGCAGAGCAGGAAGACGACCGACCGCTCCCGCTCCGACCAGTCGGAGGTGTCCATTTCGACGGACTGGAGCAGGGCGCATTCGACGGCGTATCCGCCCGCGGCGAGCGCCGCACCGATGGCCTCCGCCTCGTCACGCGTGGAGGCGTGGGCGACGATGCGCTCCGGCCGCCGGTCCGCCACGGCGGTGACGACCGGCACTCCCCCGCCGCCGATGCGCACGACGTCGGGTTCGGGCAAACGTTCGAGAACGTGCGGCGCTCGTCCCTGGACCACTTGGAGTTGGACACCAACGCGGCGGGCCGCCGCCTCGGTGCGACGACAGGCGTCGGGGTCGGCGTCGACGGCGATCACGGCGGCACCGAAACGCGCGGCTTCCGCGGCGAGTGCGCCACTGCCGCTGCCGATGTCCCAGAGGAGGTCACCGATGCGGGGTCCCAGCCTGGCGAGTTGCGCCGCCCGCAGTCCGGCGTATTCACCTTCGCCTGTGGCCGCTTCGGTGTGTTCGCCCGTGGCCGTCTCGGCGTGTGGCAGCGCCCAGCCGCGCAGGGCCGGCGGGTAGCCCGGGTCCCGGCCGGCGATCCAGCCGCCGAGGCCGGTGTGGGCGGCGGCGCTGCCGGTGCCGCCGATGACGATGACGACATTGGGGTCGCGCCACATGTGGTCGGCGACCTTGTCGGAGGTGAGGACGGTGACCTGTTCCCGATCGGTGCCCAGTTCCTCACAGATGACGAAGGTGCGGTGGATGCCGTCGAGCAGCAGCGCCAGCTCGGCGGGCCCGGCGCCCGGGGAGGTCAGGACCGCGACCTTGGTGTGGGCCCGGCACACGTTGACCGCGCGGCGCAGCGTACGGCTGTGTGCGACGACGATCTGGGCGTCGTCCCAGGGCATGCCCGCCCTTGCGAAGGCAGTGGCCACGGAGGCCACGGCGGGGACGACCTCGACCTCGAGGCCGTACTCGGGTGCCCGCAGCGTGCGTACGACGCCGAAGAAGCCGGGGTCGCCGTCGGCGAGGACGACGGCGCTGCCGCGGTGTCCGGCGATCCTGCGGGCGGCGAGGTCCACGCTGCCGAGCCGGATGCGTTCGGCGGCGGGCGGTACTTCGGGCAGTGCCAGGTGGTGGGCGGCGCCGGCCACCAGGGTGGCGGCCGACAGCGCGGACCTGGCCGCCTGGGTGAGCGGCGAACCGTCCCAGCCGATCACCGTGACCCGGTCGGCCATCGTCGTCAGTCTCCTGGAGGTTGTCGCAGGTCGGAGCAGTCGCGCGGGTATGCGTCGCAGGGTGAGGGTACCTGGCGGCCCCGGCGGCCGGCCCTGGGGAGGGGCGTCCGCGCGCCGCGCGCCGGGGCGATCAGTTCCAGTCGGTGAAGGAGGTGTAGCCCGCCTCGGCCATGCGGTCGGCCTCCAGGTCCTCGGGCAGCAGGCTCCACACGATGAGATCGGTACGGATCTCCGCCCACGTGCCGTCCTGTGTCTGGGTGCGCGCTATCCAGGCGTTGCGCAGGACGCCTTCGCTGATGCAGCCGATCTTCTGTGCCACCTGCTGGGAGGCTGTGTTGTCCGCCGCGGTGCGCAGTTCCATGCGCTCGAACTTCTGGTTGCGGAAGAGCCACTGGGCCACGGCGAGGACGGACTCGGTCGCGTATCCCTCGCCGCGCGCCCAGGGGGCCGTGACGTAGGACACCTCGGTGGACAGTGTGCGCCAGTCGGTGTTCTGCAGGTGGACGACGCCGACGAGCCGCTGGGTGAGGAACTCGGTGACGGCAAGGACGATGCCGTGGCCCTCCGCGCGTATCGCAGGAGCGATCCTGCGCACCCATTCCTCGGAGTCCGCGGCCGTGTAGGGGTGCGGCACAGAGGTCCATGCGGTGACCGTCTCGTCGTTCATCATCTCGGTGTGGGCCGCGATGTCGGCGTCCTCGTAGGGGCGCAGCACCAACCGCTCCGTACTGATGGACACGTCCGGGAAGGCGGTAGTCATGCGCAGCTCCATGCCGAAGACTGTCGATAAATGGTCAAAGCCGTTGGGTCGTCGTAACCGTAAAGGCACAGCATGCAACATCGGGTGCGGGCCGTGCATGGCCGGGTGGGGTACGACGGCGGCCCCGCGCACCTTGGTAGGTGCGCGGGGCCTGAGTCAAGTGAGGCTGCTCGAGCCTTACTTGGCGGCGCCGAAGGCGGGCACGAGGGAGCCTGCGTACTTGTCCTCGATGAACTTCTTCACCTCGGGCGAGTTGAGAAGCCCGGCGAGCTTCTGCACACGGCTGTCGTCCTCGTTGCCTTCCTTGACGGCGAGGAAGTTGGCGTACGGATTGCCCTCCGCCTTCTCCAGCACCAGCGCGTCGGAGGCGGGCTTGAGGTCGGCCTCGATGGCGTAGTTGCCGTTGATGACGGCGGCGTCGACGTCGTTCAGGGCGCGGGGCAGCGTGGCTGCCTCCAGCTCCTTGAACTTCAGGCCCTTCGCGTCGGCGATGTCGGAGAGCTTCGCGTCGGTGCCCACACCGTCCTTGAGGGTGATCAGACCGTTGTCGGCGAGCAGATGGAGCGCGCGGCCCTCGTTGGTGGTGTCGTTGGGGACCGCGACGGTCTGGCCGGCCTTGATGTCCAGGATGTCGTCGGCCTTCTTGGAGTAGAGGCCGAGCGGCTCGAGGTGGACGTTGACGACCGGGGCGATGGTCGTCTTGTTCTTCTTGTTGAAGTCGTCGAGGTACGGCTTGTGCTGGAAGAAGTTGGCGTCGACCTGGCCCTGCTGGGTGGCGGTGTTCGGCAGGACGTAGTCCGTGAACTCCTTGACCTCCAGCTTGAGGCCCGCCTTGGCCGCCAGGTTGTCCTTGACATAGGTCAGGATGTCGGCGTGCGGCGTGGGAGACGCCGCGACGACGAGCGCCTTGGACCCGTCGGCCTTGGTGCCGGAGTCGGACCTGGCGCCAGGATCGGAGGCCGTGCCGCAGGCGGTGAGGCCGAGGGCGAGAGCTGCGGTGGCGGCGGCAGCCGCGGTGAGCTTGATCTTCTTACGCACGAAAAGTGCCTCTTTCTGGTGGTGGAACGTCGCCCGGACAAGGAGTGCGGGCTGTGTGGGGAGAGAAGGTCGGGGCTCAGCTCGCAGCGCGTCCGCGCCGGACGAGGAGCCGGACGACTCCGTCGCCGACGAGCTGCACGATCGTCACGACGGCGATCAGGATCACGACCGTGATGAGCATGAACTGCGTCTCGAAGCGCTGGAATCCGTAGGTGACGGCCTTGGATCCGAGGCCTTCGCCGCCGACCGCGCCGGCCATCGCCGAGTAGCCGACGAGGACGATCACGGTGGTGGTGACGGCGGAGACCAGCGAGGGCAGTGCCTGCGGCAGCAGCACTTTGCGGACGATGGTGGGGATCGAGCCGCCCATGGACTGGACCGCTTCGACCAGACCGTGGTCGACCTCGCGGACAGCCGTCTCCACGAGCCGTGCGAAGAAGGGGATGGCGCCGACGGCGAGCGGCACGATCATCGCGGTGGGGCCGATGAAGGTGCCGACGACAAGGGTCGTGAACGGGATCAGCGCGATCAGCAGGATGATGAACGGCAGCGAGCGGCCGATGTTCACGGTCACGCCGACAACCTTGTTCACCGGGGTGTTCTGCAGCAGTCCCCCCTTGTCGGTGAGGACGAGGAGCACACCGAGCGGCAGTCCGCCCGCGACGGTGACGAGGGTGGACCACAGCACCATGTACAGGGTGTCGAGGGTTCCCTGACTCAGCAGGGGCTCCATCTCGGACCAGGTCACTTCGCGACCTCCTTGACCAGCTCGGGGGCGCCCTGCGCGGGGACGAAGGCCGACCGGCCGCCGGGGCCGACGATGTCGACCTGGAGGCCCTGCTCGCGCAGGAAGCCGACCGGGACGACGTTCTCCTCGTAGCGGCCGGGCAGTTCGATGCGCATCCGGCCGATCTGCTTGCCGCCGACGGTGTCCATGGCGGCGCCGAGGATCGAGATGTCGATGTTGTACGTGCGCGAGAGCTGGGAGATCACGGGCTGGGTGGCGGCCTCGCCGTGGAACGTGACGTCGATGACCGTGCGGTCGGGGCCGGAGGCCTCGCCGCCCACCGGGAACAGCTCCTGGGCAAGCTCGGAGCCGGGGGTCGCGAGCAGTTCGCTCACCGTTCCGGATTCGATGATCTTCCCCTTCCTCATCAGGGCGGCCGAGTCGCAGATCGTCTTGACGACGTCCATCTCGTGGGTGATCAGCAGCACCGTGAGTCCGAGCTGCCGGTTGAGGTCACGCAGGAGCTGGAGGATCGAGCGCGTGGTCTCGGGGTCGAGGGCGCTGGTGGCCTCGTCGGACAGCAGCACCTTCGGGTCGCCGGCGAGTGCGCGGGCGATGCCGACGCGCTGCTTCTGGCCGCCGGAGAGCTGGCCGGGGTAGGTGTTGGCCTTGTCGGCGAGGCCCACCAGGTCGAGGAGTTCCAGGGCCTTGCGGGAGCGCTGGGCACCCGAGACGCCGAGGATCTCGAGGGGGAGCTCGACGTTGCCCTTGACGGTCCTCGACGACAGCAGGTTGAAGTGCTGGAAGACCATGCCGATGCGGCTGCGTGCCTCGCGAAGTTCCTTGGAGGCGCGGCGGCCTCGGCCGGCGAGGGCGGTGAGGTCCGTTCCGTCGACGGTCACGGTGCCGGAGGTGGGGCGCTCGAGGAGGTTGACGCAGCGGATCAGCGAGGACTTGCCGGCGCCGCTCTGGCCGATGACTCCGAAGACCTCGCCTTCACTGACGTGCAGGTCGACGCCGTCCAGAGCGGTGACCTCGCGGCCGCCTCGCGACTGGTAGACCTTGGTAAGGCCCGTAGTGGTGATCAAGGGGTTTCCGTCACTGTCGAGTGCACGGCGCGGTGTCCGCCGGGCACGGGGCATTCAGTTCCGACGCGGCACGGCCGGTTCGGCTGGTGGCCGGGGCAACGTGTGCGCGGGGCAGGCTCGGTCCGGGTGCGTTCCTGGTTCTTCCGGGGACGATCGGACGCGGCGCGACTGTCGGTCTCGCTTCGGGGCGCGAGGCTCTGGCAGGGGCCCTCAGATGGCGCACATTCGACACATACAACGAGCACCGGGCGTCGTGATCGCCTCGGTCGCAAAGGTGCGGCTGCTCGTCGTGGTCATGGCTGCAAGTAAAACAGACAGGCCGTCGATCGAACCGGCACTGTCCGCATAGCGGACGCTTCTGGCACGCTATGCGGACAGCTCATTCCCCGGCGGTGATCTCGACGCCTACGGCGGTGACCTGCACCGAGACGGCGGAGAGGTCGGGGACGACCACGTCGGCCGCGAGTTCCTCGCGCCCGTGCGTTGTGGTCAATGCCACCGTTCGCATGCCCGCGGCGCGTCCGGCGGCAAGACCGGCGGGAGCGTCCTCGAAGACCACGCAGCGGGCGGGATCAACGCCGAGGCGGCGTGCGGCGAGCAGGAACGGCTCCGGGTCGGGCTTGCCACGGGTCACGTCGTCGGCGGCGATCATCATCTTGGGCAGCACGCCGACCTCCGCGAGCCGGGCCTCGGCGAGCCGCCGGGTGGCGGAGGTGACCACGGCCCACCGCTCCGGGGGGAGCTGCGCGAGCAGGGCGGACGTCCCGGGCAGCGCCACCACTCCGCCGGCCACGTCCTCGACCTCGAGGTGCTCGATGCGCGCCACCGCCTCGGGGAGGATGCGGGCGGGCAGCAGGTCGGCAGCTATCTCGGCGGCCGGGCGGCCGTGCAGCTCGACGCGGGCGAACTCCGCCGTGATGCCGTACTCACCGGCCCACCGGGTCCAGCAGCGGTTCACCGACTCCATGGAGGAGATGAGGGTTCCGTCGTTGTCGAACAGCAGGGCTTCGGCGTGGAGCTTCATGCCGCCGACCATAGGTGGGCAGTCGCCCTCCGGTTGCGCCGGGGCCGCGCGCATCGCGCCCTTTGGCCCGTAATACCCTCGAGCCCATGCTTGACGCCCTGACGGTCGCGGTCGCCGTGACCGCGCTCGCCCTCGCCGTGTGGTGCGGCTTCGCCGCGTACCGCGACCAGCCCACCAAGGACTGGCACTTCATCGGCATGGCCGTGGTGAGCGTGCTGGCGCTCGCGCAGCTGGTCGTCGGGATCGTCCAGCTCGGACGGGGCGAGAACGCCGCCGAGGGCACCGCGATCTTCCTGTCGTATCTGATCGGCTCCGCTCTGGCGGTGCCCGCGGCCGGCTTCCTGTCACTGGCCGAGCGGACCCGCTGGGGCTCGGCGACGGTCGCGGCCGGCGCGGTGGTGCTCGCGGTCCTCGAGGTGCGGCTCCACGACATCTGGGGAGGCTGACCATGGCCGAGCCCACCGCGCAGGAGGACACGCACGAGAGCACGCATAAGAAGCGGACGAAGCTGGTCGCCGGACCGGGGCTGCTGCTGGTCTGGCTCTACGGTGTGATGTCCGTCGGCGCCGTGTCCCGGTCCGTCTACCAGATCCTCACGGACTTCGGCAGCGCCCCGCTCGCGCATGTGCTGTCGGCCGTCGCGGCCGTGGTGTACGCCTTCATCACCTACACGCTGGTGCGGGGCGGCGAGACCGCCCGCAAGGCGGCGCTGGTGTGCTGCGCCGCCGAGCTGGCGGGCGTGCTCATCGTGGGGACGTGGACGGTACTGGACCCGTCGGCGTTCCCCGACTCGACGGTGTGGTCCGAGTACGGGATGGGCTACATCTTCATCCCGGTGCTGCTGCCGGTCACCGGGATGCTCTGGCTGCGGCGCTCGCGGGTCTCCTGAACTCTCCGGGACTTGCTCGAGGCGTCAGGCGCTGGCCGCATACGCGCCGGCGGACGACTCCTTCTCCAGGGTGACCAGGGTCAGGCGCGGTCCGACCTGCTCGCGGGAGACCGGCACATAGCCGCGGCTGCGGTACAGCCGCAGGTTGCTCTCGCTGCGGTGGCCGGTGAAGAGCTGGAACCGCTTGGCCGCCGGGTCCCCGGCGAAACGCTGCTCGATCGCGTCGAGCAGCCGGCCGCCCAGGCCGTGCCGCTGCATCCGGGGATGGACGATCAGCTTGGCGATGCGGGCCGTCCCCGTGGCGTCCGTCCGGGCGCGCACGGAGGCGACGACCTCGTCACCGAGCTTGGCGACGAGGGCGGGGCCCTCGGCGATTTCGGCCCTCAGGTCCGCGAGCGACTGGGTCAGGGGCTCGATTCCGTAGTCGCCGTAGAGCTCGGCCTCGGTCTGATAGCACAGATACTGCAGCTTGAGGATGTGCTCCGCGTCGGTCTCCGCCGCCGCCGAGATGGTCACGCTCATGCCCATGTGCGCACGCCTCCCGCTCACCTGTCACCACCGGTTGTCTACCGCTCCTTTCCCCGATGTTCAGGAGCTGCAACCTCTGTCGCGAGCATTCTGCGCAGACATCCCAGGCAACGGGAACGCAGCGGCCCCAGACTTCCTTGTGAGATACCCAACGTCCCTGCGATTTCTCGGTAGGTAGGGTCCTGGGGCGACAACATCGCAGTCAGCAGACGGGGGCAGTCCCCCGGAGTGCGGGCCACGGCGGCTCGCAGCGCACGACGGCGCTCGCTCCTGAGCACGGCGCGCTCGGGCCCGCCCGCAGGGTCGGCGGAGGGTTCCTGACGGTACGGAAGTTCACGCGCGGCCTTCCTGCGGGCGCGGCGCGCCTCCGCCCGTACGGCAGCCCTGACCCAGCGCACGGCGTCGGGCGGCAGCCCGTCGCCGCCGAGCCGCTCCAGAAGCCTTACCCATACGGCCTGTTCCAGGTCACCGGCCTCCATCGAGGCGCCGGGTGCTTCAGCCGTGGCCTCGGCGCTCACCAGGTCCCTGAGCGCGCCGACGACATGGACGGGGGTCGGTGTTTCGTCGAGAACGGTCACGCCGGGCGGGACGGCGGACGGAGGGGCAGCGGTTGCCCGGCGACGCTGCCGTCACCCGTACGGGGTGGAGCGGGGGCGCGGCCGTCCGGGGATCACGGGCGACGCCGCGTCAACCTCGTGTGGAGACAGCGGTTGACGCGGCGTCGGGCCGCGCGGGCTCCGGAGCCGGACCGGCGGCGTCGGCGGCGGCCGGAGTCGGGCCCCGCGGAGTCGGCGCCCGACCACGCGGCGTAGGCCAGCGGCGTTGCCGACCCGGCGGCGTCGGCGGTGGCCGGAGTCAGGCCGGCAGAGTCGGTTGCCGACCGCGCAGCGTCGGGCCGCGCGGGCTCCGGAGCCGGACCGGCGGCCTCGGCGGCGGCCGGAGTCGGGCCCCGCGGAGTCGGCGCCCGACCACGCGGCTTCGGGCGGCACGGAGTCGGCTGCCTGCCCTGGCTCAGGCCGTGAAGTCGGCTGCCGCCAGCAGGCCCGTGTCCGGGTTGTCGGTGAAAATGCCGTCGATCCCCGTCGCGAAGTACACCTGGTATGCACCGAAAACATCCCCGTAGGCATTCGGGTCGGTGCCGCGCCGGAAGTCGGCGGGAAGGAACGTGTTCTCGTTGCGCATTGTGTAGGGGTGCAGGATCAGGCCCTCGGCGTGGGCGTCCCGCACCAGCGTCGTCGGCGTCGTCAGACGGCCGTTCGTGTCCTTCGGGATGACCAGGTCCAGCGTCGGGCCGAGGCCCTGGGCGAACGAGGCGATCCACTTCAGGCCCTCCGGCTTGACCAGATCCGCTACGGTGCGCGGGTCGCCGGCCTCCACGAAGTCCCACGGGCGGGAGCTCGCGCCCGACAGAAGGACGACCCGCGGCGAGGACACGAGCTTCGCCATCCGCTGCATACTGCTCGGCTCGAACGACTGCACGAAGACCGGCGAGTTGTGGCGGTGCCGCCCGTACCGGCGCAGCAGCTTCGCCAGCGGCTCCTCGAGGCCGAGACCGAGCCCGCGGAAGTAGCTGGGATGCTTGGTCTCGACGTGCAGCCACACCGGGCGGCCGCGCCGGCGGCCCTCCCGCTCGGCCCAGCGCAGCACCTCCTCGAACGTGGGCACGGTCCAGCGGCCGTCATAGAGGGTGTTCTCCTCGCGGGTGCCGGGGATCCGCTCCTTGGCACGCAGGGTCTTCAGCTCGGCGAGCGTGAAGTCCTCGGTGAACCACCCGTTCAGACTGACGCCGTCGACCGACTTCGTGGTCCTGCGCGCTGCGAACTCGGGATGCGCCGCGACGTCCGTCGTACCGGTGATGTCGTTCTCATGACGGCATACGAGATGCCCGTCCTTCGTCGGCACCAGGTCCTGCTCGATGACATGCGCGCCCATGTCGAGGGCGTGCCGGTAGGAGCCGATGGTGTGCTCGGGACGGTAGCCGCTGGCGCCGCGGTGGGCGATCACGGTGGGCACGGGCAGGTCCCCACCGGGCGGGCGCCCGCTTCCCCTGCGTTCACCCGCCTGCGCCGGGCCGGCGCCGACGCCGAGCGCGGCGGTGGTGAGGACCGCGGCTCCCAGCACACTCCGACGCGCCGGACCACTGCTCGCACCTTGTGTCATGAAACGTTCCTCCATGTGACGTCCCGCACTGTCAAGCGACGCCCGATGGTAGGCAGTTGAGCCTTCGCGACGGCAGACCCTGCACGAACACGGCGGAAACACACGTCAACGCCGCGTATCAGCTCCATGAACCCGATGTGCGATCCGGGGTGACCCGCGAGTATCGTCCTCACCTGCACAGACTTCACCGGCCATAACCGCCCGCCCCATGACACCGGAGGACCCGTTGTCCCGCTTGACGCTCATCAAGGCAGTGCTCGGGCCGATCCTGCGCCTGATGTTCCGCCCGCGCGTGGAAGGCGCGGCGAACATCCCCGGAACGGGGCCGGTGATCCTCGCCGGGAACCACCTCACCTTCATCGACTCGATGATCCTTCCGCTGGTGTGCGACCGGCCGGTGTACTTCATCGGCAAGGACGAGTACGTCACGGGCAAGGGCCTGAAGGGTCGCACCATGGCCTGGTTCTTCACCGGCTGCGGCATGATCCCGGTCGACCGCGACGGCGCCAACGGCGGCGTGGCGGCGCTGATGACGGGCCGCCGAGTGCTGGAGGAGGGCAAGATCTTCGGCATCTATCCGGAGGGCACGCGCTCCCCCGACGGCCGCCTGTACCGGGGCCGCACGGGTATCGCCCGCCTGACCCTGATGACCGGCGCGCCGGTCGTCCCGTTCGCCGTGATCGGCACCGACAAGCTCCAGCCGGGCGGCGCGGGCCTGCCGCGTCCCGGCCGGGTGTCGATCCGCTTCGGCGAGCCGATGGAGTTCTCCCGCTATGAGGGCATGGACCGCGACCGCTACGTGCTGCGGGCGGTGACGGACTCGGTGATGGCGGAGGTCATGCGGCTGTCGGGGCAGGAGTACGTGGACATGTACGCGACCAAGGCGAAGGCCGCATAGCGCTTTTTGCGGGGGCGCTGCCCCGGGCCCCCGGGCGCGTCTGAGCCGGCAGGGCCGGAACCTGCCGCCCCTGTCGGGGCTCCGCCCCGAACCCCGCGCCCTCCGTGTCGCAGGGCCAGAACCTTGCCCTGTCGATACTCCGCCCCGAACCCCGCGGCTCAAACTCCCCCTACGGCCTGGCGACCGTGGGCGGTACCCCCGGCGGGGCTGACTTTGCCGGCGTTACGGCGGGCCCTGGCATGGCCCTCCACGCCGCAGGACTGGCTTCCTCGGCGCGATACGGCGCCCCAGGCTCGGCCGCCACGTGGGCAGCGCCCACCTCGGCAACGCGGCACGGCTCCCGACGCAGTAGCGGTGCAGCGGGAAGGGGCGGGCGGGGAATGATCCCCGGCCCGACCCTGACGCGTCAGTGTTCGACGCCGTCCACCAGTTTCTGGCCCCGTAGCAGGAACCACGCCACCACCGCAGTCACCAGCAGCACCACCGCTCCCGCGCCCGCCGCCAGGCTCAGGCCGTCGACGAAGGCCTCCTGCGCCGCGGCGACCAGCGCCTGGGCCTGGTGTGTCGGGAGTACCGCCGAGGCCTCGACCGCGCCGCCCAGCGATTCGTGGGCGGCGACCGCGACGCCCGCCGGTGTGCCTTCGGGGGCGGTGAAGTCCCGGTAGACGCCGTTCACGATCGAGCCCAGCAGCGCGATGCCGAGCGCCGCACCCAGTTCGTACGCGGTCTCCGACACCGCGGACGCCGCTCCCGCCTGCTCCTTGGGGACGCTGGAGAGGATCACGTCCGTGGTGACCGTGAACGAGAACCCGGCGCCCGCACCGACGATGAGCAGGGCCGCTCCGAGCAGCGGATAGCCGGTCGTGCTGTCGAGCAGGGTCAGTACGGCGAGGGCGAGTCCGACGGCGGCGAGGCCGCCGGCCACCACGGAGCGGACGGAGAAGCGGCGTGCGACCTTGCCGGCCACAAGCCCCGTGGCGACCGCGCCGATCGCGGCGGGCAGTTCGGCGAGGCCCGCCTCGAGCGGCTCGCGGCCCTGGACCAGTTGCAGGAACTGGGACAGGAAGAACACCAGGCCGGACAGGCCAAGAATGGTCAGGAGATCCGCGAGTACCGCTCCGGAGAAGCCCCGGTGCCTGAACAGCCGCATGTCGAGCAGCGGCGTGTCGAGCGTGAGCTGCCGGCGGACGAATCCGTACAGTCCGGTGATGCCGATGAGCGCCGCGGCGCCGGCCTCCCAGCCCGGGCCGTGGCTCGCGGCCTCCTTGATCGCGTAGACGACCGCGACCATGCCGACGAGGGACAGAGCGACACTGGTGAGGTCCCACGGTCCGGTGACCGGGTTCTTCGACTCGGGCAGGAGCTTGATGCCGACAACGACGAGTACGGCCATCACGGGCAGGTTGATCAGGAAGACCGAGCCCCACCAGAAGTGCTCCAGCAGGAACCCTCCGACGACGGGCCCGACGGCCGCGCCGGCGGACGCCGCGGCGCCCCAGATGCCGACGGCGAGGCTGCGCTCCCGCGGGTCGTGGAAGATGTTGCGGATCAGCGCCAGCGTGGACGGCATCAGCGTCGCGCCGGCGACGCCGAGCAGCGCCCGCGCGAGGATCATCGTCTCGGGAGTGGTGGCGTACGCGTTGAGCACGGAGACCGCGCCGAACGCGACGGCGCCGCTCAGCAGCAGCTTCTTGCGGCCGATGCGGTCTCCGAGGCTGCCCATGGAGACCAGCAGGCCCGCGATGACGAACGAGTAGACGTCGCCGATCCACAGCAGCTGCGTACCGGTCGGCTTGAGATCCTCGCTGAGGAACGGGGTCGCGAGACCGAGGACGGTGGCGTCCACGGTCACCAGCAGAACGGCGAGGACGAGGACCGCGAGTGCCAGCCAGCGGCCGGGGCGGTACAGGGTCTCGTCCGTCCCGGTCGTGTGCTGGACGGTGCTGCTCATTTCTCCACTCTCCGTTGTGCTCCGCCGAGCAGGAGCTCGGCGGTCATGTACTGGAAGTCCTTCTGTGCGACCCGGCCGTCCATCACGGCCCAGGCGCAGGAGCCGATGAGGGCGTAGAGCGCCTCCGTCAGCCAGGCCGGTGTCAGATCGATGCGGAACTCGCCCTGTTGCTGGCCGCGCCGGAACAGGTCGCAGACCCGGGCGTCGAGACGGGCCCAGCCCTCGTTGATCTGGTCGCCCTCGAAGAGCTGGTTCTCGGTGTAGAGGAAGGCCAGCAGATCGGCGGCCGGTTCCGTCTCGGAGATCAGCCGGCGCAGTGCTTCGCCCGCACCGCCCTCATCGAGCCGCGCGCGGTCGAGCGCCGCCTCGAACTCCTGGATGCCGAGCTGCTCGAGCGCCCTGACCAGCGCGTCCCGGCCGGCGAAGTGCCGGTGCAGGGTGGCGCGGCCGATGCCGGCGGCCCGGGCGACCTCGTCCATGGTGGCGGTCGACTTACGGGCGAGGAGGGCGGCGGCTGCGCGGAGCACGTGTTCTCGGTCCATGGCCATGAGACAACCATAGCCCACATGAGACAGCAATGTCTCATTCAGTACGTCGACGTCTCCTTGCCGCAGGTCCCGAGGCTGCACCACCGGCGCCGGCCGCTTTCGTCGGCGAACACCCAGCCGCAGTTCTCCGCCGGGCAGACCCGGACCGTGAAACGCCCGGGATCACCGAGCAGCTCGGCGGCGCCGCGAGCCACGGCCAGGACCGGCAGCCGCAGCCCGGCGGAAGGCGACAGCCGCCACCGGCCCAGACCGTCCTCACCGCGGACGAACACCGACACCTTCGCGGCGTCCTCCGCCACGTCGGCCACCGCCTTGAACGCCCGCATGTCGTCGGGATCGGTCAGGCAGGCGTACAGCTGCGTACGGAACGCGCGAGCCTCGTCCAGCACCGCCGCGGCCTCCTCCGGACGCCGCCGTGCCTGTTCCAGCAGTCCGGCCACCTGCCAGCCCTCGGCCAGATCCAGATGCCCGGTCCACACGGCCAGCGTGGTATAGGTGCGCAGCCACTCGGAACCGGGCTGTGGCGGACCGTTCCAGCCGGCGTAGGTGTTGCAGAACTCGAGCGCGGGTACCCCGCTCGTGCTCCAGGGCAGCCACTCCTCCCCCACCCGTACCGCGTAGAGGGGGGTGGGCGGCCGGTTCAGCCGTGGGTCGCCGTGCAGGATGCGGTCGTGCAGGGTGTGCAGCCCGGCGCCGGGCTCGATGCCCAGCTCGGTCACCAGCGCCCGGCGGGTGACGCGGTACAGCTCGAGGGCGTCGGCCTGCCGGCCGCCGCGGTACAGGGCGGTCATCTGTGCCGCCACCAGCCTTTCCCTGCCCGGGTGTTCGGGGGCGAGCACAGTCAGATCGGCCACCACCCTGTCGTGCAGGCCGAGTTCGAGCTGTGCCTCGGCCCGCTGCTCCAGCGCCGACAGCCGCAGCTCGCCGAGCGGCCCGCCGAGCCGCTCGCGCAGCGTGTCGTCGGCGACGTCGACGAGCAGCGGTCCGCGCCAGAGCGCGAGGGCACTGTCGTACAGCCGCACGCACTGCGCGGGATCGGCGGCGGCCCCGGCCTTCTTGGCGAGATCGACGAAGTCCTGGGCGTCGATCGCATGGCAGCCAGGGTCGAGGACGTAACCGTCGTGGCGGGTGTCCATGTGCAGCCCGTACGGTGCGAGGCGGGCGCGAAGGCGGCCGATGTACGTGTGCACGGTGCCGCGGGCGGAGGCGGGCGCGTCGCCGTTCCACAGCAGGTCGATGAGGCGCCGGGTGGTCACCACGCGGCCCGCCTCCAGCAGGAGGATCGACAGCAGACAGCGCTCCTGGCGGCGACTGCCCACCAGGACCCGGTCTCCTTCGTGACGGGCCTCGAACGGACCCAGTAGCTGGAACTCCATGGCAGCCGCGAGCCTAATCGGCACCGCCGTCGCCGGAAAGCCGTGGTGAGAGCGTGGTCAGAGACCTCGGAGAAGCTGTGCCGGACAGCCGGACCTCTTCCCCAGGGAGACATCATGCGACGAACCGTTGTTGCTCTGACGGCAGTTGCCGCCACCACTCTGATGAGCGCGGCACCCGCGTCCGCGTCCGCCTTGGAGCTCTCCGCCGCTGAGCGAGCCGTCGCTGCCGCCACTGACCTCGGCTGGGAGCCTGCGCCGTCCGCGCCGTGGGACGTCGCCGCGGGTGTGCGGTGCGACTTCGCCGTCCACGGCGAGCCCATCGTCGACGAGGTGGTGCAGCGCGTGCTGGAAACCCACCCGGACGGGTCGCCGAAGCGGGTCGCGTACAAGGGGGACCTGGTCATCCGGGTCACCAACAAGGACACGGGCGACTTCTACGACGCGGACGCGAGCGGTACCGCGGTGGTCGACTACCGCACGGACGGCTCCCAGTTCTGGTCGGTACTGGGACCGGTGCTCGTCGGCATCGGCGAGGGTGATCTCGACCGGGGCCTGTACATCGTCGACGGCGTGTACACGCTGGACATCAGCTCGTCCGGCTACAGGACCGTGACCATGGCCCACGGTTCGGTGATCGACATCTGCGGGCGGATCGACTGAGCCGCTCCCCGCCAGGAGTCGCGCATGAAGCCGTTGCTGTTGACCGAAGTCGACGGCCCGCCAGTCCGTACGCCGCGAAACCCGAGCGCAGGCCGGCGGGTTACCCGACCCACCGGATGCGGCCGACGGCTCGGACGGGGGCAAGCCGCTGCGGGTGTGGCTCCAAATCGGACACGGCACCCAGGTGTCGGCGCTCGCCGAGCACTACGAGCGGGTACGGGCCACGACGTGGAAGGGTGAGGCGAACGACTGGACAGGCCGGCCTCCGGGCCTGCCCGAGCCGCCCTTCATCGACTGGCCACAGATGCACGGACGGGCGCCCCGCGGGACCTTCGGCAAGACGCCGTACACCCTCCGGTACGCCGCGGGGCGCCCGTTCGCCTGGATCGACGACGACATCACGTAGTTCGAGCACGAGTACGTGGAGCAGAACCACCTCGCCGCCACCCTGCTGCTGCGCGTCGACGAACGGATGGGCTGACCGAACCGGACTTCGACGCGCCGGCGGACTGGGCGGCGGCGCTCTGAGAACTGCCACTACTTCTTGGCGTCCGCCCAGGCGTGCTGTATCACCAGGTCGGCCTTGACCTCGTTGAGCTGGGCAGCCACCGCCGAAGGGGCCGTGCCGCCCCGGCCGTTGCGGGAGGCCAGGGCTCCGGGGACGTTCAGGACGGTGCGGACCTCGGGCGTGAGGTGCGCGGAGATCTTCGCGAACTGCTCGTCCGTGAGCTGGTCCAGCTCGATGCCCTGCTGCTCGCACTCCTTGACGCACTCGCCCGCGACCTCGTGCGCCACACGGAACGGCACGCCCTGCTTGACCAGCCACTCGGCGATGTCCGTGGCGAGCGAGAAGCCGGCCGGGGCGAGCTCCTCCATCCGCTCCCGGTTGACCGTGAGCGTGGCCATCATCCCGGTGAACGCCGGGAGCAGCACCTCGAGTTGGTCGCAGGAGTCGAAGACCGGCTCCTTGTCCTCCTGCAGGTCGCGGTTGTATGCGAGCGGGAGGGCCTTCAGCGTCGCGAGCAGCCCGGTCAGATTGCCGATCAGCCGGCCGGACTTGCCGCGCGCCAGCTCCGCGATGTCCGGGTTCTTCTTCTGCGGCATGATCGAGGAGCCGGTGGAGAAGGCGTCGTGGAGGGTCACGAAGGAGAACTCCTTCGTGTTCCAGATGATGACCTCCTCGGCGATCCTCGACAGGTTCACGCCGATCATGGCGGTGATGAACGCGAACTCGGCGACGAAGTCCCGGGAGGCCGTGCCGTCGATCGAGTTGCCGGCCGAGCCGCGCTCGAAGCCGAGGTCGGCGGCGACCGCCTCCGGATCGAGCCCGAGCGAGGAGCCGGCGAGCGCACCGGAGCCGTACGGGGAAACGGCGGTCCGGGTGTCCCACTGACGCAGCCGTTCGGCGTCCCGCGACAGCGACTGGACGTGCGCGAGCACATGGTGGGCGAAGAGTACGGGCTGAGCGTGCTGGAGGTGCGTACGCCCCGGCATGGCGACGTCCGGGTGCGCCTCGGCGAGGCCGACGAGGGCGTCCTGGAGGTCGGCGACGAGAGCGCCGATGACCCGGGCGTGGTCGCGCAGGTACATCCGGAACAGGGTGGCGACCTGGTCGTTGCGGGACCGGCCGGCGCGGAGCTTGCCGCCGAGGTCGGGGCCGAGCCGCTCGAGCAGGCCGCGCTCGAGGGCGGTGTGGACGTCCTCGTCGGCGATGGTGCCGACGAAGTCGCCGGATGCCACGTCCGCTTCGAGCTGGTCGAGGCCGGCCAGCATGCGCGTCAGCTCGTCCTCGGTGAGCAGCCCCGCCTTGTTGAGGACGCGGGCGTGGGCGCGGGAGCCGGCGATGTCGTACGGCGCGAGACGCCAGTCGAAGTGCACCGACGCGGACAGCTTGGCCAGCGCCTCTGCCGGGCCGTCGGCGAAGCGGCCGCCCCAGAGCCGGACGTCACCGTTCTTGCTGCTCACAGTTCAAGCTCCTGAAAGGTTCGGATGTGCCACCGCCTCCCCGTGCCGGGACGGTGCGGGGAGGCGGTCTGTACAACGCGTGCGGGTTACGCGAGGTCCCGCTTGGCGGCGATCTTCTGCGAGAGGCCGAAGATCTCGATGAAGCCCTGGGCCTTGGACTGGTCGAAGGTGTCGCCCGAGTCGTAGGTGGCGAGGTTGAAGTCGTACAGCGACTCGTCCGACTTCCGGCCGGTGACGACGGCCCGGCCGCCGTGCAGGGTCATCCGGATGTCGCCGGTGACGTGCTGGTTGGCCTCGTTGATGAACCCGTCCAGGGCGCGCTTGAGCGGGGAGAACCACAGGCCGTCGTAAACCAGCTCGCCCCAGCGCTGCTCGACCTGCCGCTTGTACCGGGCGAGCTCGCGCTCGACGGTGACGTTCTCCAGCTCCTGGTGGGCGGTGATCAGCGCGATCGCACCGGGGGCCTCGTAGACCTCGCGGGACTTGATGCCGACGAGCCGGTCCTCGACCATGTCGATCCGGCCGATGCCCTGGGCGCCGGCACGCTCGTTGAGCTGCTGGATGGCCTGCAGGACGGTGACCGGCTTGCCGTCGACGGCGACCGGGACGCCCGCCTTGAAGGAGATGACGACCTCGTCGGCCTCGCGGGCCTCCGCCGGATTCGAGGTGTACTCGTAGATGTCCTCGATCGGCGCGTTCCAGATGTCCTCCAGGAAGCCGGTCTCGACGGCCCGCCCGAAGACGTTCTGGTCGATCGAGTACGGCGACTTCTTGGTGGTGGCGATCGGGAGCTGCTTCTCCTCGCAGAAGGCGATCGCCTTGTCCCGGGTCATCGCGTAGTCACGGACCGGGGCGATGCACTTCAGCTCGGGGGCGAGGGCGACGATGCCGGCCTCGAACCGCACCTGGTCGTTGCCCTTGCCGGTGCAGCCGTGGGCGACGGTGGTGGCGCCGTGCTTCTTGGCTGCGGCGACGAGGTGCTTGACGATCGTCGGCCGGGAGAGCGCGGAGACCAGCGGATAGCGGTCCATGTAGAGGGCGTTGGCCTTGATCGCGGGGAGGCAGTACTCCTCGGCGAACTCGTCCTTGGCGTCGGCGACCTCGGCCTCCACCGCACCGCAGGCGAGCGCGCGCTTGCGGATGACGTCCAGGTCCTCGCCGCCCTGGCCGACATCCACGGCAACGGCGATGACCTCGGCGCCCGTCTCCTCGGCGATCCAGCCGATGGCGACGGAGGTGTCCAGGCCGCCCGAGTAGGCGAGTACGACGCGCTCGGTCACGGGTTTCTCCTTACGGTGCAAACGCTGATGGGTATAACTATGCAATCCTCCGTATGCTTTGTCAATCGGCGCGGAAAACACCTGGTCGCAGAGAGTGTCCGACTCATAGGGTCGGTGGACGGACCGGCACGGGGAGGGCGCATGAACGCGGGCAGGCGATGGGACATCACAGCGGGCCGCGAAGCCGCGAGGTATCTGGTCCAGGGAGTCGGCGCTTCCCATGTCCTCAGCTTCCAGGACCCGGACTGCTGGATCGCGCTGGACCTCGGGGTCCGGGACCTCGGCCGGTGGGAACAGGGCATGGCCCAGCAGCTGAAGGCGCGGACCGAGACGGCGCTCTGCCACCCCGACGGCCGGGTGCGTCAGGCCGCCCTCCACAGGGAGCCCGACACACCTGCCTTCTGGCATCTCGTCGTGGTGCGGTGCGCGGACTGGGTGGCACCCGTGCGCGAGCGGGCCCGCCTCCTCCTCGCGGAACGGCTCCGGTCCTCCCCAGAGGACATGTTGCGCACCCTCACGCCGCTGGTGCTGCGGCTCGGCCGCCGGGACGAAGGGGCGTGGGCACGCGATCTCTTCGAGGAGGCACTGCGCAAGCCGCCGCATCCGGTGCTCGGCCTGCTGCGCGACAGCAGGGACACGGCTACGCGGCGGCTCGCCGCCCGCATCAGCCTCGACGAGGGACTGCTCGGCGTCCGGGGCCTGGCGCAGCGCGCGGCCGACGACCTGGACCCGCTGCTGTGGCGGCTGTGGTCGGACGCGGCGCTCGCCGCGATGGCGGCCGACAAAACGGACGTCAAGGCCGTCGACACCCTTCTCGGCGCGCGGGCGCCACTCGTAAGGTCGGCCGGAGTGACCGCTCTGCGACGGGCCGGGCGGTCGGGGGAGGCGGCAGCCCACCTCACCGACCGGTCGGGCCTGGTGCGGGCCTGCGCCCGCTGGCTGGTGAGCCAGGACGGCGGCGACCCGCACGCCTGGTACCTCGAGCGGTGCACCGACCCCGCGGCAGTCGAGCCGTACGCCGTGGCTGGGCTGTCGGAGTGCGGCAGGCGCGAGGACGCGGAGATGCTCCGCCCCTTCCTGGCCCACCCTGCCGCGGCAGTACGCGCCCAGGCCGCCGCAGGGCTGCGGCGGCTCGAGTCGGTGACCGTGGCGGAGATGCTGCCCCTGGTGGACGACCCCTCGGCGGCGGTGGCTCACGAAGCGGTCCGGGCCCTGCTGCCGTACGCGCGGAGCCTGTCCGCGGACCCGCTCGACGAGCGGCTCTCGCCGCGGTGGCCGACTCACACGCGCAGGGCCGCTTTCCGGCTGCTGCGCGCCCAGGGCGGACTCCGGGAACTCCGCGCGGCGGTCGCGGTACTGGACGATCCCGACCGCGACCTGCGGCGGAACGCGGAGTCCGCCGTGCAGCTCCGCCGCTGGGTGGACGAAGTCCCGCCGGGCGACGGGGAGGTGGACCGGTTGCTCAGGCAGTGCACGCACCTGTTCAGCGATTTCGTGATGACCGTGACGCGCGACCGTCTCGGCCTCCCCCCGGCGACGCCAACCCGTGCTCGATAATCCGGTCATGGGGAAAACGTATGAACGCATAGAAGGCCGCCTTCGCGACTTCATCGAGGCACAGCCGGTGTTCTTCACGGCCACCGCGCCGCTGGCCGGGGACGGGCACGTCAACCTGTCGCCCAAGGGCCGCAGCGGCACGCTGCTCGTCGTCGACGACATGACGCTCGCCTACTGTGCGACATCCCGTGAGTTCCCCTGAGCCCCGCTGAGTCCCTGCCCCCGCGGCCAGGGGGTTGTTCCTCCTTCGTGTGCTCTGTGGTCTCGTGACGTAACTTCGGGATTTTTGCAGCGTTCTCATCTTGTCCGACCGATCCGCAGTCGGGCCGAAGGTGAGGGGGCTCGGGTTGGCGGCGCTGGCGGTCGTACGGGATCTGCGTGAGCACTGGGCGCCCGCGTCGGCGGAGGAGCTGGAGCGGTTCGAGACCGACGTGCTGTCCGGGTTCGTTCTCGCGCGGGCCTCGGCAGGGCTGGCGGACGGCACGATCCGCGGGGACGTCGGTCACCTGGATCAGATCAGGTCCTGGTTCGGCCGGCCGCTGTGGGACATGGAGCCCGCCGACGCGGACATGTACTTCGGGAAGGTGCTGCGGCACTCGCCCAGCGGCACTCGGCTGGGCCGGTCACAGGCGCTGAGCACGTACTTCATGTTCCTGGAGTTGCGGCACAAGGTCGAGCTGCACCGGATGACCGGCCGGGTGGTCGAGTGCCCGATCGACGAGATGAACCGGCCGCGCGGGGCCAAAGGACGCTCAGCTGCGGATCCCGCCGAGTGAGCCGGAGATCGGGACGCTGTTCACGGGCTGGGGCGGCGGGCTGGCGACCTGCCGGAAGTTCGCCCCGACGGCCCGGAACTACACCGCCTCGAAGCTGATGTCCCAGGTCGGCCTGCGGGTGAGCGAGGCATGCGGGCTCGACCTGGACGACATCAAGTGGGACCTGGGCCGTTTCGGCAAGCTCCACGTCCGCCATGACAAGGGGGCCCGCGGCTCGGGGCCGCGCGAGCACGAGGCAGGCGTCGCCGGGATCGCGAGGCCGGCCTGTCCTCGCTGTCACCGGGTGGTCCGCATCGACAAGCCGCTCGACGGGCAGCGGGTCTGCCGCAACTGCATCGCGAAGTCCCGCGTCGAAGAATGCGTACGCTGCGGAGCCCGGCGCGAACCGGCCATCCGCGACGCCAAGGGGCGACCGCTGTGTCCGAACTGCCTGGTCACCGACCCCGCGAACGTCGAGGTCTGCGTCGGCTGCGGCGAACGGCGGCGAGTACAGAACCGCACTGCCGATGGCCCTCTCTGCCCCACCTGCTGCCCGCTGCCGGTCCTGGTCTGCTCGATCTGCGGACGCATCGCACCTTGCACCCACTCCCGTCTGACCGGCCTGCCCCGCTGCGGCGGCTGCGACAGACGCCCAGCTCACTGCATCGTCTGCGGACGACTCCGCGGCATCCACTCCGGCACCGGCGACGCCCCGGTCTGCGGACCCTGCACCGCACCGGACCCCGAGCTCTGGCGCCCCTGTCCCACCTGCGGACAAGCCGAACGCCTGCGAGCCTCCGGTCCGTGCCCGCGCTGCACCCTCAAACAGCGGCTCCACGAGCTCCTCGCCGATGACACCGGCTCCATAGCCCCGAAACTGCAGACCCTCCACGAGGCCCTGGCCAGCACCGAAAGGGCCGGCACCGCAATGCGCTGGCTCTCCAAGGGCATAGTCTCCACTGTCCTGTCCGATCTCGGCTCCGGCCGCCGCCCCCTCACCCACGAAGCCCTGGACGAACTCCCCGAAGGCAAGGTCGTCGAACACATCCGCAGCGGTCTCGTCGCCACCGCTGCCCTGCCGAAACGGGACGAGCAGATGGTCCGTCTCGAACGGCACGTGAAAGACCTCGTCACCTCCCACGCGACCACCGAGGGACGGAAAATCCTGCACCGATACGCGACGTGGCACCTCCTGCGCCGACTTCGCCGTCGCAGCCGCGGCAAAGAGATCACCTACTACCAACTCACGGTCGCACGGCAACATCTGCGGGCAGCCGTCTATCTCCTGAACTGGCTCGAGGGCCAGAACCTGACCCTTGCCTCCTGTCGCCAGAGCGACATCGAACGCTGGATGACCAGCGACGATGTCCGTCTTCGCCAGGAGGCAGGCCACTTCGTGCGCTGGGCCCTGGCCCAGAAGATCGTTCGTGATCTCAGCTTCCCGGCCGAGCGATGGAACGGCCCTTCCCAGGCGATGGACGACGAAGCCCGCTGGGCCACCGCCCGACGCCTGCTGCACGACGACACCCTCAAGTCCGCAGACCGCCTCGCCGGCCTGCTGTTGCTCCTCTATGCCCAGTGGCCCGCAGCGATCTCCCGCCTCACCGTCGACCACATCGAGGAGACGGGCGGAGCGGTCCGTATCCGCCTCAGCGCCGTCCCGGTTGAGCTTCCCGCACCCGTCGCTGAACTGGCCCTCCAGCAGGTCGAGGTTCGCCGCAGCCATGCCGTCCTCGGCCGGACAGACTCACCCTGGCTGTTCCCCGGAGGCCAACCCGGCCGTCCGATCAGTGCCTGGGCCATGGGCGAACGGCTCCGCAAACTCGGCATCCGCCTCGCGGAAGCCCGCTCGACCGCGCTGTTCCAGCTCGCCACCGAGCTGCCCGCCGCGGTCCTCGCCCGCACCCTCGGCATCGACATCACCGTCGCCGTCAAATGGCAGCGAGCCGCCGCCGGAGACTGGGGCGCCTACGCGGCTGAGGTCAGCCGCCGTCGATGACGCTCGGCAACTCGATAATCAGTGCGTTGGCGATGGCAGCCAGGCCATCGCCACGGCCGATCCAGCCCAGCCCCTCGGGAGTGGCGGCACCGATGAACACCGGGGCGCCGAGGGCAGCCGCGAGGATCTTCTGGGCCTCTGCACGGCGGGGTCCCAGCTTGGGGCGCTCTCCGATCAGCTGCACCGAAACATTGCCGATCTCGAATCCGGCGTCCCTGACCAGGCGGGCGGTCTCAGCCAGCAGCACGGTCGGAGCGGCCCCCTCCCATTCAGGGGTGGAGGTGTCGAAATGGGCGCCGAGATCGCCGAGATCCGCAGCTGTCAGCAATGCGTTGCATGCGGCATGAACGACGACATCACCGTCAGGCTCGCCCGCCAGGCCCACCGGCTCGTCCGGCCAGTCCAATCCGGCGAGACGCAGTGGCCGCCCTACCGCGAACGGATGGATGTCCACCCCAGTTCCGATCCTAGGCAGCTGGAAGCGAGCAAGCGATGCGTCACCAAGCGACGTCGTCATCGGAACGAGGGTCTCCTTCAAGGCAGCAAGCGGCAGGACGCCGACACTACCGAACGGGTTCTGGGCTGCTGCCCCCGTCCTCCGAGGGCATGGCATTCCGCAGGTTCCAATACCCGACTCCACCATTACGAGTTAAAGAAGTGCGCCTGCGTGAGGTGGTCGATCGCGTCACCCAGATGCAGTTCGACCGTCACGGCACCCGGATCTGGGGCAAGGTCACCACCGTCCTCGACGCCGAGCGCACCCGCCGGGCGGTCGGCTCGGTCCACATTCCCTTCGGCACCTGCTCCGAGCCCTCCAACGTAGCCGCCGGCGGAGGCGCCTGCCCGCTGCGCTTCCGCTGTGTGGGCTGCGACCACTTCTCCACCGACGTCTCCTACCTCCCCGAACTCCGCGCCTACCTCGACGGGCTGCTACGGCAGCGGGAGAAGCTGCGGTCGATGACCGAGGCCGACGACTGGGCCCGCGCCGAGGCCACCCCGTCAGACGAGGAAATCACCCGCGTCCGACGCCTGGTCCGCCGCGTCACCGAAGACGTCGACGCGATCATCGAGGCCGAGCGCAGCGAGATCCAGCAGGCCGCCGCGATCGTCCGCAAGACCCGACTGGGCTTCCTCGGCATGCCCCGCATCCGCCAGCCGCTGCCCGACCTGCGACCGGAGCGACCCGTATGACCACAACCGACCCGGCCGTCCAGGCGATGTTGGACGGCCGAATGGCCGACACCGGCCGACGCCGCCAGCGCGTGCTTGCCGCCCTTGAGGCCGCGAAGGACGGCTCCGAGGTCAGCGTCGCGGCCATCGCCCGCCGCGCGGGCGTCGACCGCACCTTCCTCTACCGCCACCGCGACCTGCTCCTCCAGGTCCACGCCCAGGCCGCCGAGCCGCCCACGGTCCCCGGCGGCCGGGGGCCGACCGTCAGCCGGGCCTCGTTGCAGGCCGACCTGGTGGCCGCCGACGCCCGCACCGCCCGGCTCGCCGCCCAGGCCCGTCGTCTCGAAGCCCGGCTCAGCGAGGTCCTGGGCGAGCAGGTCTGGCGCGAGTCCGGCATCGGCGGCCCCGACGACACCGAACAGCTAAAGGCCCGGATCACCACCCTCGAACAGCAAGTCGTCGACCTGGAGCTCAAGCTCCAGGACCGCGACGACGACCTCGCCGCCGCCCGCGCCGCCAACCGTGAGTTCATGACCCAGATTAACCGAGGAAGCGACGCGTGAATGCGCACCGTCGAAGTTCCCGGTTGGTGACGCCCGGCGCCCGGCCGGTGACGCCGACTCACTCCCTGTCCACCTCCGCCAGCGAAGCCCGCAACGTCTCCTGTAGGTCCGGGTGTTCAGCTGCTCGTTCCAGGGCCAGTGCCGCACGGAATTCGCGTCGTGCCCGCGCCCGCGCACCTGCTGCCGCGTACGACTGACCCAGGCGGCGCCGGATCTCCATCTCGAGCCGCGTGCGGTGCGGCTCCGAACTCTGCGAGATGCCTGCGTGCAGCGCCAACGCCTGGCGATGGCGGCGTTGCGCCTCTGCAAGGTCCTCCGCGACCGACCCCAGCCGTGTCAACGTCAACGCCAGCAGCATCGTGTCACCGGCCTCCCGCAGCAGCGCTCAGCGCGCAGTAGCACCGCCCGTGCCTCCGCCCGTTCGCCGAGCCCCGCATGCCCGTCCGCAAGGGAGATGAGGCGCTGGCTGACCGGAATCGGGCGGCCGTTGCGCTCTGCCGCGGCGAGCGCCGCCCGCGCGTCGGCGAACGCTGTGCGCACCTCACCCTGCATGAACCGGCTCATCGACCGCAGCGCCAATGCCAGCGACACTCCCCACTCGTCGTCGGCCCGTTTCAGGACCGGCAGCACCTCATCCATGGTGGCCGTCACCGTGTCGTACCGCCCCTGCAAGAAGTCCTGGATGGCCAGACCGGTCACAGGCAGCGCCGCCATCGTCTCGTCGCCGTTCTCGCGGGCGGACTTCAGCGCCTGCCGGAACCAGTCGCCACCCTGCGCGAGCCGGCCCTGCTGGTAGTCCAGCAACCCGAAGGACGCCGCCACCAGGACCCGCAGCGCCGGGTCTCGGCTCCGCCCGCGGCTTGCAGCGCCGTCGTCAGCGCCGCGCGGCCCTCGTCGTAGCGATCGTGGTGGAGGAAGTAGTCCCGCAGCGCAACACCCAACTGCGCCGTCAGGACGTCCTCGCCATGCTCCGCCGCGTACCTCGGTACATCCGCCAGGTCCGCCCCCGCCTCGTCCAGCCACCGCGCCGCGTCCCGCGCGGAGTCGAACCGCTGCGGATCCCCGTCCGATGCCCGGCCGTCGTCACCGGTGAGCCGGCCCGCATGGACGTACAGCTGCAGTGCCCTACGGCGGGCTTGCGCCGTCTCCTCGGGCCGGGCGTCGGCCAGCTTCCGGGCGTGGACCCGCACGAGGTCGTGGAGGCGGTACCGCCCCGGGTCTGGCTGCAGCACCAGGCTTGCGTCGTACAGCTCCTCCAACATGATCTCCGCCTCATCGACGCCCACCCCGAGCATCACCGCCGGCGTCCACGCGTCGAACTCCGGCGTCGGCGCATGGCCCAACAGCCGGAACGCCCGCTGCTGAGCCTCACTCAACTGCTCGTAGGACATGTGGAAGGCGGCCTCCACGCTGCGGTCCCCGGCGCTCAGCTCGCCCAGTCGCCGCTCCTCCCGCGCCATCCGCGCCGCTAGGTGAGCCGGCGACCACGACAGCCGGTGCTGCAACCGCGCGCCGGCGATCCGCAATGCCAGCGGCAGACCCCCGCACAGCCGCGCCAGGTCGGTGACCGCCTTGAGGTCGGCGTCAGTGCGCGCCTCGCCGATCAGGCGGCGCAGCAGACCAATCGAGTCGGCGGTCGGCAGCGGCTCCAGGGTCACGCACCGGTCCGCGTCCAGTCCGGTCAGCCTGCGCCGTCCCGCCACCAGCACGTGGCTGCCCGGACCGGCAGGCAGCAGTGGCCGCACCTGCGCGGCGCTTCCCACGTCGTCGAGAACGAGCAGCAGCCGCAGCCCGCTGGTGGCGTCGCGCCATGCGGCGATCAGGTCGTCGCGGTCCTGGGGAACGTCCGCGTCGGCCGTGCCGAGCGTGCGCAGCAGCCGCTGGAGCAGCCGCTTCATCAAGGGGCGCTCGCCCACCGGTGAGCGGTGCGTGAGCAGATCGAGGAAGAGAACGCCGTCCGGGTGCTGCGGGCGAAGCGTCCACGCCGCGTGCACCAGCAGCGATGTCTTCCCGACCCCGGCAGGCCCGTCCACCGTCGCGACGGTGACGGCATCGTGGGGGGCGGGCGCGGTCAGTGTGGCGACCTCCGCGACGCGGCCGATCAACTTACCTGCGTTTCCGGGCAGTTCGTTTACTGTGCGACGCGGCCGGGCCTGCGCCAACACCGGCGGCAACGATGCCCTGGGACGCCGCGAGGCAGCCTTCGAGGCGGGCACTGCGTCCGGGAAGACAGAGCCGCCGGCGGTGGCCGAGCCGCCGAGGACGGCCGGGTCGTCGTGACGGAGCACTGCCGCGTGCAGATCCCGCAGGGCCGCAGATGGTGCGGCCCCCAATGCCGCTCCAGCCGGTCTCGAACCACACGATCCGCCTGGACCGGATACGCGCCCACTGGGGCGACATGCTCCGTGTGGCGGGCTCCCTGACCCTGGGCGAGGTCCGCGGTCACGACCTGATCCGCATGCTCTCCCGGGACGGCAAGCCCACCGGGCTGGGCTACGCGTTCGCCCACTACGGACGGATCTTCAAGACCCTGCACCTGCTCCAGTTCGTCTCCGACGAGGGATACCGGCGGATGATCGGTACCCAGCTCAACGTCACCGAGGCCCGTCACCGTCTCGCCCGGAAGATCTTCTTCGGGCAGCGAGGGGAGCTGCGCCAGCACTACCGCGAGGGCATGGAGGACCAGCTCGGCGCCCTCGGCCTGGCGCTCAACGCCGTGGTGCTGTTCAACAGCCTCTACATCGACGCCGCTGTGAAGCAGCTCGCCGCCGACGGCTTCCCCGTCACCGACGAACTCCTTGCAAGGCTCTCACCTCTCCAGTACGACCACATCAACTTCCTCGGCCGCTACGCCTTCACCCGGCCGTCGGAGCCGGGCTTGCGCCCCCTGCGTGACCCCCGTGCCACAGACGAGAACTTCGAAGAGCAATAGGGCGCTGGATCCCCTCGGGGGATGCAGAACTCGGAACGGCTCTTCACGCTGGGACGTTCTGGTCCTGGGTGTGTCCCTGGCAGGGTCACATGGGCAGCGACAGGAGGCGGACCGCCCCAGGAGGCCACGGCACTGCGGCGCCAAGGGATGTCCACATGGCCGGCAGGGGCATAGTGAGGTTGCCGCCGGGTTGTTGGACTATGACGTCAGTGGGTAGAGGAGTCCACCCCATCTTTCGGTAGACAGGCATACGATCCGGGCGGCAGAACAGGAGACCGAACTCCAGACCCTGTGCCGATGCCTGAGCCATGGCTGCGGACACAACAAGCCTCGCCAAGCCGCGGCCTTGCAGTTCCGGTGCAACGATCACGCCCCCAGGCCGGCCACCCGCAAAGTAGTGTCGGCGACGGAGACGGGTACGGCGACCCGGCAGGCATGGGCCACCAGGCGGTTCTCCGCCCTGATACCGAAGTGCTGTTCCTTGGGGCGCCAGGTCAGCCCCAGAGTCGAGACTTCAAACGGATCGCGGTCGTCCCCGGCGATGTCGCGCAGGTCGGCGGGCGTGTACTCCTGGAGAGCCACTGCCTGCGGGAAGGGGAGGAGCGTGTGGGTCTCCTCGGCCCTCGGTTCGTCCTGCGTCGTTCATCCCTTCTTCGCGGCGTCGGCTTCGTGCGGCCGGTGACTCGCGTTCGGCCCGGCGGGTGGTACGGCGCGGGGACGGCCGGTGATCGCGAGCAGCATGGCCGTCGTCAGGCCGAGCACACCGGCTGCGAGGAGTTGAACCCTGTAGTCCAGGGTGGCCACCAGTGCTGTGCCCGCGAGGATGGCGAGCCCGGTCGGTGCGAATACCAGCGTGTTCGCGGTGGCCGCCACCCGGCCGAGCAGTTCGTCTGGTGTCTCCTTCTGGACCGTGGTCAGGGCGCTGATGAGCGGCCAGGGCAGGCCCAGACCGATGAGCAGGCTGCCGGCCACCACTACGGGGAGGAAGCCGGTGACCCGGGCCAGTGCCCCGAGGGCGAAGAGCGTGAGGCCGAGCACTGACAGGAGGCGGGCCGGGACGCGGCGCATGAGCGCCCCGGTCGCCAGACCGCCGATGACCGACCCGAGCCCTTGGACCGAGCTGAGAACGCCGGCGAATGCCGCGGGCTGCCGCAGCCCGGTATCGAGGAGCGCGTAGGTCGCCGTGCTGCTGAGGCTTGATGCCGCCATGGCACAACCGCCTGCGACGACCAGAGCTCGCAGCGCCCTGTGCCGCCACAGGTAGCGGACGCCTTCGGCGGTCTCGGCGGTCCAGTTCCGCCGTAACCGACGTGCGGGCGCGGCTTCACGCACGCGGATCAGGCTGAAGGCGGCCGCGCCCAGCAGGAAGGACAGCGCGTTCAGCAGGGCGACGGTCGGGCCGCCCAGAACAGTGAACAGGCCAGCGCCGATCAGAGGGCCGAGCAGGCTGGTGCTCTCGATCGCGGCCCGGGACAGGCCGTTGAAGTCCCCGCGTATGTCGCCCGGTATTGCGGAGGCAATCAACGCGGTCTCGGCGGCGTCCATGAGCACGGTTCCCGTGCCCACCATGGTCAGCACGGCGAAGAGCAGCCAGACATCCTCCGGAGCGCGCACGGCGATGGGTGCCGTCATGACAGCGGCCAGCACCAGGCTTGTGGCGATCAGGAGCGTGCGGCGGCGCATTCGGTCGGCCACGTTGCCGAGGAACGGTCCCGCAAGGGCCGGTGCCCAGGCGCAAAAACCCACCAGGGCGGCCAGGCTGTCGGAACCGGTGAGCTCCTTCACCCAGACCCCGGAGGCCAGAAGCATGGCCGAGTCCCCGAAGCCGGAGACGATGACTCCCGCCAGGTAGACGCGGGCGTTGCGGTCCCGCAGCACCGTGAACAGTCCCATGGCCATGCCCGGCCCCCCTTGATGATCTCGCTCCGCAGGCTTCGGCACCCTACCCCCAACAGAATGGTTGGCGGTAGGGTGCCGTGGTGGCGGCATGCGCTTTACTGACTGGCGTGACCGACGCAGACCCCGCCCTGAGGGCCCTCGCCCATCCCGTGCGGCTGCGGATGCTCACGCTCATGTGGCCCGGACCGATGTCCGCCGCCGAACTCGCTCGTGAGCTGGACATCTCGCATGCCCTGGCCAGCCGACACCTACGGCGCCTGGATGCCGCCGGTCTGGTGGAACTGGCCGAGGAACGCACCCGCCGCGGAGGCCGGGAGCGCCGCTACCGAACCGTCCACGGCTCCCCACTGTCCGACCGCCGCGATGGGGCCCGGATGCTGGCAGCGACCCTGGCGCACACCCTTCAAGAGCGCGCCGCACGCCGGGCTCCAGACGGCAAGGGGGTAACCGTCGACGCGGAACTGTGGGTGGCGCCGGAGGTGTGGGAAGCGGCCAGGCAGCGGCTCGCCGATGTCGCGGCCGAACTCCACGACGCCGCGCACCCGCCACGTGCGCCCGGAACGATCCCCGTGGGCATGAGCCTGATGATCTTCCCTTTGCAAGAGGCCCCGCATGCTGACGCTGATCGGGAACCGTGACGAGCACCGCCCTCCACTTGATCTTGTTCGGGAATCGACCAATTGATGAGCAAGATCAACTAAGGAGGGTGTGAATGCCGACACGGGACGACTTCGCCGATTAGTTAGCCCCCTTCAAGGGCAGCAAGCCGCCCTGGGTACCTGCGAATCCGGGGTCTTCCCAACCGGGCGGGTAGACGGAGTCATGGATACGGGCGCTGCTGGAGGTGGTGTACACCCCCTCCTTGGTCGGAGGACCGAGCGTGAACGGTCCGCAGGTCTCGACCCGGTCGCCGTTGTCAAAGTGGACCCGGCAGCGGCGCAGAGTCGACTCGTTCCGGGTCAGATGAAAAGTGCGGTCCTCAATCATCTGCGGGTCCTGGTGCATAAGCCAGAGCCACACGGTTACTTCTCCCGGAATCCCGTCCTGCGGGATCGCCTTGACCTTGACGGAGATCGTGACGCCGTCGGTATCGCGTTCGATGCACGGCATCACGTACAAAGAAGCCTGCGGCACCGGCGCCCAATCGCTGCGGCACTGCTGAGCGAGGGGCTCGGGGGTGGTGGGTGCAGAGGGGGTTCTGTCTCTGTCGCCGAGCCATGCGGTGACCCCCGTGCCCGCCAGCCCCACAAAGCCAGCGGCGGCAAGGGCGACGATGACAGGGCGGCGCCACGGCGCTCGCGGCCTGTTGGCCAGTGTCTCGGGCGCGCTGGCGGCGTCCTCTGGTAACAGGGTCTGCTCGGACAGGCCGTTGGCTTCGGGCGCGGCGGACGGTTCCGCTTCCGGCTGGGAAGCCCGCAGGGCGTCGGAGCGCCGCTGCGCCCATTCATCCGGGTCCGCGCCGCACGCCTGGGCGTATGCCCGTACGTAGTCCTCGGTGAGATTGCCGTTGCGGGGATCCAGGGCGCGGGAGAGGTGGGAGGAGCTGTACCCCATTGCCTCCCCCACGGTGGTCAAACTCTGACCGCCACGCAGTTTCCGTAGATCATCGATGAACGCGTGCCACGGACTGGCATCGCGGTCGATCGGCTTCTCCTTGCGTCCCCGTACGCCCATGCTCTCCCCTGCGTCAGACCTTCGCATTGTTGCGTTCATTGTTGCTTTTAATGCGCAGGTCAGAAGGGGTTCGCGAAAAATCCCGGGCGGCGAGAGTGATGGCAGATCCGGTTCGTTGACCGGAGACCTCATCATCCGACCGAAGGGAAGAACCCCGCGATGTCCCGTACCTCACGAGGCCGCCGCTCTGCTGTCGGCCTGGCGCTCGGCGCTGTCCTTGCCGGCGGGCTCGTCCAGGCCCCGGCCGCTCAGGCCGCTCCAACCGGCTACGTGTGCATGTTCAAGTACCCCTACCGCGTGGACGCGGCGGCCGGACATGTGGCCTGGGCGTTCCAGACCGCCCCGGACCGGTGGACCTTCGGCTCGTACTCCACGAAGCCGTGGTCGAAGTCGAGCTGGACCGGAAGGGACATGGTGAACAACTTCAAGAAGCAGGGGTACGACGGCTACCGCTGCAAGAAGACCCACCAGCGGCTCTCGGCGGCCGCCACCACAACGTGGAAGAAGCTGCGCGGTACGGAGTACCGACTGTGGACGAACAACTGTCTGACCGTCAGCCTCGCCGTCTTCCGCAGCTACAGCCGGGAGCTCCGGAGCCTGTCCACTCCGACAGCGGGGAATAACAAGCTCCCGCGCACGTACTACGACCAGACGCTCCCGAAATACGGCTTCGGGGCGAACGTCCGGCTGAAGTAGAAGGGCCCCGAGGCGAACGAGGTTTCGATGCGGCCAGCGGGCCCCGGAACGGCGGTTGGCCGCACCCCTGCCCCGCGCACGAACCTCGTCGGAATGGCGGACCGCCGACGGTCCATTCCCCAAATCTCCACTCACTCGAACAAACAGCCGAGGAGAACTGTCATGGCAACCGAAGAGATGAAAGTGCAAGGAGTGGCGGCAGGAACTCGCCTCCAGATCAAGGGCAAGGAGTTCGTGGTCTTGGAAGGCGGCGCATTGGCCGAAGTGCTGGAGGACGCCGACGACGCGGCGCAGACAGGGTCGGCGCGCGGGCGGAGCCCGCAGCTGGCGGCGCGTGGCGTGGGCGCCAACATCGCGATGGGTGCCCGGGCTTCCGACATCGCCGTCAAGGCACTGACCGCCGGTACCATCGTGGCCATTGCCGTTGCCACCGGCGGCCTGTGACCGCTGACAAGGCACCGAAGCACATAGTCGGCTTTGCGGTCCCAGCCGGCTGGGACCGCAAAACAATACACGACTCGGAAACCTCGCGCCGCCCGCGGGCAGAGGGTAGGAGCGGGAAGACCTCCCACGAAGAGGAGATCCAGCGATGG
>NZ_JBVHTA010000013.1:0-74524 GCF_055566095.1 Streptomyces sp. NPDC027962 | reverse complement strand
CCCTCCCCTTTTTCTCCTTTTTCTTTTCTTTCTTTCCTTCTCTTCCCCCTCCCCCCCCCACCACCCCCCACCAGCCCCTCTTCTCCTCCCCCCCCCCCCCCCCCCCCCCCCCCAAAGCCGTACCGGTCTCGAACTTCTATCTCAACTTCAGGACACGGTGCCGTACTGCGCACGCCCACCGCGGCGCTGACCTGCGGCGGTGCCTACCTCCTGCGACGCGCGTTCAGTTCGCCGCGGGTTCTTTCCTCGCGGGCTTTGTCTGCCGCAGGGCCGAACGGACTGGTGGACATCGACCTCACGCACCCCCTCATCTCACAAGAGTGAAGATGAGGATAGGGGTGCGGACGCCGAGCGAGTGAGCTGTGCACTCCTGGTGCCGGGGGGTACTTGCTCCTGGCGGCCGAGCGGAGAGTCATAGCCGTACCGGAGTCGACGATCCTGCCGTCAGCGTGTGCAGCCGCCTCCGGTCATCCGCGCAGCCCACTCCAGAAGCTGACAGAGGGCTCGCGGCCGGACCGGCACCGGATCATGCCCGTAAAACGGTGTCAGAAAGTCAGTGTGCTCAAGAACGTGGGTGGCACCCTTTTCTGTACGATCTCGCGGGTGCAGACACCCTCCGACGACGACACCGCCGATCTCCTCGCCCCCATCCCCGCCGTACGGACCGGCGCCCTCGTGGGGTACTCCCGCGTATCGACGAAGGGACAGTTGCTCGACCGGCAGATTCACGCACTCACGGAAGCGGGCTGTATTCGGATCTTCGCCGACAAGAAGTCCGGCAAGAACGCCGAGCGCGAGGAACTGTGGAAGGCGCTCGACTACCTGCGTGAGGGCGACACCCTCGTTGTCACGTCACTGGACCGGCTCGGCCGCTCCATCCAGGACCTCATCGCCATCGTCTCCGGCCTGCGCAAGCGTGGCATCGGCTTCACCTCGCTACACGAGGCGCTCGACACCACCACGCCGGGCGGACGCCTGGTCTTCCACGTGTTCGCCGCGCTCGCGGAGTTCATCCGGGAACTCATCGTGCAGGGCACCAACGAGGACCTGGACGCCGCCCGCGCCCGCGGCGCCCGGCTGGGCCGTCCGCCGGCCATGTCCGAGGAACAGGTGCGTCACGCCCGGGACCTGCTCACCCGCCCGGGAAACACCGTCACGTCCATCGCGAAGCTCCTGGGCGTCAGCAGGTACACGATCTACAAGTACGTACCCGAACTCAAGGGCGGACGGGTCGCACTCGCCGAGACGGACAGCACACCGATTCTGCCCCGGCCCGCACAGTCGGCGGAGTGATCAGATGCTAACGCTACATTCCGTTCCGATACTCCCCAAGGGACTACCTCGACTTCGGCGGCAGCGGCGCCGAAACCATCGCGCACCTCCGCGAGGAGGGGAACGGGCGCATCACGCTCATGTGGTGCGCGTTCTCCGGGCCCCCGCAGGTGGTGCGCGTCCACGGTCAGGGCGAGGCGGTCTTCCGGGACGACGCCCGCTGGGCCGAACTGATCGGCCTCTTCGAGAAGGTCGACGGTCCGGCAGCCCGGGCGATCATCGTGGTCCACGCCCGGCGCATCAGCCAGGTGTGCGGTTTCGCGGTGCCCTTCATGGACTACCGGGAGGAGCGGACCCAGCACGCGGAACACTTCGGGCGGAAGTCGGAGGAGGAGTTCGCGGCGTACTGCGAGAAGAAGGAGCACGTGGGCGTGAGCCTGGACGGCCTCCCGGCACTCCCGTTGCCACTGCCGGCGCGTACGGCCTGACCGGGGGCTCCTCCCCCGGGGACCCGCGCCTCACTCCGGCGGGCCGGGAACTTGGCCGTCCCGCCGGGGCTCGTCCGCCGGAAGCCGCGCCCGACGGTGCCGCCGGGGCGGGCCCCTGCCTGTCCCGTTGAGCCCTCCACCGGGCACCCGCGCCCAGCTCCGGCGAGGCGGGAACCTGCCCCGTCCCGTCGGGGCTGCCCGCACCCGGTGCCCCGAATGCCGGCGGGCCAGGAACTCGCCCGTCCCGCCGGGGCTCGTCCCCCAGGCGCCGGCGGGGGGCTTTCTGCCCGTCCGGCGTCATAGCGCGTCGCGCGGAGCGCGGTGTACCGGGGCCCCGGGCCGTGGCGGGGCCGGCACCTGGCCGGCGCGGGAAGGGGCGGAACCCGCCCCGCAATCCGCCCCCTACCGCCCGTTCTGCGCCAGCCGCAGCAAGTGGTCCGCCAGCGCCTGCCCACCCGCCGGGTCGCGGCTGATCAGCATCAGTGTGTCGTCGCCCGCGATCGTGCCCAGAATGTCGTGCAGCTCCGCCTGGTCGATGGCCGAGGCCAGGAACTGGGCCGCACCCGGCGGCGTGCGCAGGACCACGAGGTTGGCCGAGGCCTCCGCCGAAATCAGGAGCTCGCTGGAGAGGCGCCGCATGCGCTCCTCCTTCGCCGACTCGCCGAGCGGCGCCTGCGGGGTGCGGAAGCCGCCCTCGCTCGGCACCGCGTAGATCAGCTCGCCGCCGGTGTTGCGGATCTTCACCGCGCCCAGTTCGTCGAGGTCACGGGAGAGCGTCGCCTGAGTGACGTTCAGCCCGTTGTCCGCGAGAAGCTTCGCCAACTGGCTCTGCGAACGCACCGGTTGCCGGTTCAGGATGTCCACGATCCGGCGGTGGCGGGCCGTGCGGGTCTGCGGTACGGCGGGGCCGCCGTGCTCAGCGTGTTCGGGGTACCGCGCCTCTGTCATCGTCGTCTCATTCTCCGGATCGTCCTTCCCCGCCGCTCGCCTCGAGGATGCCGGGCAGCGCCCGGAGCAGGGCGTCCACCTCTTCGTCGCCCATGGTCAGCGCCGGCATGAGCCGTACGACATCGGAGGCGGGAGCGTTCACCAGGAAGCCGGCATCCTGAGCCGCCTGCTGCACCTTGGGTGCGAGGGGCTCGGTGAGCACGATACCCAGCAGCAGGCCGCTGCCGCGGACGTGGGAGACAAGCGGATGATCGAGGCCTTCGATTCCGTCGCGCAGTTTCTCGCCGAGCCGCTTGACCGAATCGAGTGCGCCGTCGGCGGCAAGGGTGTCGAGGACGGCGAGTCCGGCGGCGCAGGCGACGGGATTGCCGCCGAACGTGGAGCCGTGGTGGCCGGGCTTGAGCAGGTCGGCCGCCTTGCCGAAGACGACGGTGGCGCCGATGGGCAGGCCGCCGCCGAGCCCCTTGGCGAGGGTGACGATGTCCGGCTCGACACCCTGATGGGCCTGGTACTCGAACCAGTGCCCGGTCCGCCCGATGCCCGTCTGCACCTCGTCGAGCACAAGCAGCGTGCCAGTGGCCCGGGTGATCGCGCGCGCGGCCTCGAGGTAGCCCTTGGGCGGCACGACCACGCCGTTCTCGCCCTGGATCGGCTCGATGATCACGAAAGCGGTGTCCTCGGTGACCGCCGCCCGCAGCGCCTCGACATCTCCGTACGCGACGTGTGTGACGTCCGAGGGCAGCGGCAGGAACGGCCCCTGCTTGGCCGGCTGACCGGTGAGCGCGAGGGCTCCCATGGTCCGGCCGTGGAAACCGCCGGTGGTGGCAACCATGTGCCGACGACCCGTCAGCCGCCCGATCTTGAAGGCGGCTTCGTTGGCCTCGGCGCCGGAGTTGGCGAAGTAGACACGGCCAGGGCGGCCGAAGAGCTGGAGCAGCCGCTCGGCGAGCACGAGGGGCGGCTCGGCGACGTACAGGTTGGAGACGTGTCCGAGGGAGGAGATCTGGCGGGTGACCGCCTCGACGACGGCGGGGTGGGCGTGGCCCAGCGCGTTGACCGCGATACCGCCGACGAAGTCGGTGTACTCGGTGCCGTCGGCGTCCCAGACCTTGGTGCCGGCGCCGCGGACGAGGGACAGCTTCGGTGTGCCGTAGTTGTCGGTCATGGTGCTCTGCCACCGCTGGGCGAGCCGCTCGTTGCCGTTGCCGCTCATGCTTCCCCCTGTCCGTCCGGCACGACCATCGTGCCGATGCCTTCGTCGGTGAAGATCTCCAGCAGGATGGAGTGCTGCACCCGGCCGTCGATCACCCGGGCGGTGTTGACCCCGTTCCGTACGGCGTGCAGGCAGCCCTCCATCTTGGGGACCATGCCGCTGGAGAGGTCCGGCAGCAGCTTCTCCAGCTGGGTGGCGGTGAGCCGGCTGATCACCTCGTCGCTGTTGGGCCAGTCCTCGTAGAGGCCCTCGACGTCGGTGAGGACCATCAGCGTCTCGGCGCCCAACGCCGCAGCGAGTGCCGCAGCCGCCGTATCAGCATTGACGTTGTAGACATGTCCGTCGTCCTGTGAGCGGGCGATCGAGGAGATGACCGGGATCCGGCCGTCGGCGAGCAGCGCCTCGATGGCGCCGGCGTCGATCTCGGTGATCTCGCCGACCCGGCCGATGTCGACGAGCTCCCCGTCGATCTGCGGCTGGTGCTTGGTCGCGGTGATGGTGTGGGCGTCCTCGCCGGTCATTCCGACGGCGAGCGGTCCGTGCTGGTTGAGCAGGCCGACCAGTTCGCGCTGGACCTGCCCGGCGAGCACCATCCGTACGACGTCCATCGCCTCGGGGGTGGTGACGCGCAGCCCCGCCTTGAACTCGCTGACCAGGCCGTGTCGGTCGAGCGCGGCGGAGATCTGCGGGCCGCCGCCGTGCACGACGACCGGCTTGAGGCCGGCGTGACGCAGGAAGACGACGTCCTGGGCGAAGGCGGCCTTCAGCTCCTCGTCGATCATGGCGTTGCCGCCGAACTTGATGACGACGATCTTGCCGTTGTGCCGGGTCAGCCAGGGCAGCGCCTCGATGAGGGTCTGGGCCTTGGGCAGGGCGGTGTGCTTCCGGGTCGAGCTCTGGGAAGTGCTCATGAGCTGTACGCGCTGTTCTCGTGGACGTAGTCGGCGGTGAGGTCGTTGGCCCAGATGACGGCGGACTCGGACCCGGCGGCGAGGTCGGCGGTGATCTTCACCTCGCGGAAGCGCATGTCGACGAGGTCGCGGTCCTCGCCGACGGAGCCGTTCCTGCAGACCCAGACGTCGTTGATGGCGACGTTCAGCTGGTCGGGCTCGAAGGCGGCCCGGGTGGTGCCGATCGCGGAGAGCACCCGCCCCCAGTTGGGGTCTTCGCCGTGGATGGCGCACTTGAGGAGGTTGTTGCGGGCGATGGAGCGGCCGACCTCGACGGCGTCGTCCTCGGTGGCGGCGTTGACCACCTCGATGCGGATGTCCTTGCTGGCACCCTCCGCGTCGCCGATCAGCTGCCGGGCGAGGTCGTCGCAGACGGCCCGCACGGCTTCGGCGAACTCGTCGTGGGCCGGGACGACGCCGCTCGCGCCGGAGGCGAGCAGCAGCACGGTGTCGTTGGTGGACATGCAGCCGTCGGAGTCGACGCGGTCGAAGGTCTGCCGCGTGGCGTCGCGCAGGGCCGTGTCGAGGGCGGCGTGGTCCAGGTCGGCGTCGGTGGTGAGGACGACCAGCATGGTGGCGAGGCCGGGGGCGAGCATTCCCGCGCCCTTGGCCATGCCGCCGACGGTCCAGCCCTGCCCCTGCGCGACCGCGGTCTTGTGGACCGTGTCCGTGGTCTTGATGGCGATGGCGGCCTTCTCACCGCCGTGCTCGGAAAGCTGGGCGGCGGCCTGCTCGATGCCGGGGAGCAGCTTCTCCATGGGGAGCAGCACGCCGATCAGGCCGGTGGACGCGACAGCCACCTCGCCTGCGCTGTGGCCGAGAACGTCCGCGGCCTTCTCGGCCGAGGCATGGGTGTCCTGGAAGCCCTTGGGGCCCGTACAGGCGTTGGCGCCACCGGAGTTGAGCAGTACGGCGGTCACCTCACCCCCCTTGAGGACCTGCTCGCTCCACAGGACGGGAGCAGCCTTGACGCGGTTGGAGGTGAAGACGCCCGCGGCCGCGCGGCGGGGCCCCATGTTGACCACGAGGGCCAGGTCCGGGTTGCCGTTCGCCTTGATTCCGGCGGCGATGCCCGCTGCCGTGAATCCCTTCGCTGCGGTCACGCTCACGGCGCAACTCCAATCGTGGAAAGACCGGTGCTCTCGGGGAGTCCGAGGGCGATGTTCATGCTCTGCACCGCGCCGCCGGCGGTGCCCTTCGTGAGGTTGTCGATGGCGCTGATCGCGATGACGCGGCCGGCGTTCTCGTCGTACGCGACCTGGATCTGGACGGCGTTCGATCCGTAGACGGAGGCGGTGGCGGGCCACTGGCCCTCCGGCAGCAGGTGGACGAACTCCTCGTCGGCCAGCGCCTTCTCGTACGCGGCGCGTACGTCGTGCGCGGTCGCGCCCGGCTTCGCCTTGACGGAACAGGTGGCGAGGATGCCGCGGGCCATGGGGGCGAGGGTGGGGGTGAAGGAGACGCTGACCCGCTCCCCCGCGACCGCGCTCAGGTTCTGGATCATCTCGGGGGTGTGCCGGTGGCCGCCGCCGACGCCGTACGGGCTCATGGAGCCCATGACCTCCGAGCCGAGCAGATGCGGCTTGAGCGCCTTGCCGGCGCCGGAGGTTCCGGTGGCGGCGGTGATCACGGCCTCGGGTTCGGCGATGCCGGCCTGATAGGCGGGGAACAGCGCGAGCGAGACGGCGGTGGGATAGCAGCCGGGCACCGCGACACGCTTGGACCCCTCCAGCGCGGCGCGGGCACCCGGCAGTTCGGGCAGGCCGTAGGGCCAGGTGCCGGCGTGCTCGGAGCCGTAGAAGCTCTCCCAGTCGGCCGCGTCCTTCAACCGGAAGTCGGCGCCCATGTCGACGACGAGGACGTCGTCGCCGAGCTGCTCGGCGACGGCGGCGGACTGCCCGTGCGGCAGCGCGAGGAACACGACGTCATGACCGGCGAGCACCTCGGCGGTCGTCGGCCGGAGCACCCGGGCGGCCAGCGGCAGCAGGTGCGGCTGCAGCCCGCCGAGCGGCCGGCCGGCGTTCGAGTTGCCGGTCAGGGCGCCGATCTCGACCTGCGGGTGGGCCAGAAGCAGGCGGAGCAGCTCCCCGCCCGCGTACCCGCTCGCACCTGCTACTGCTGCTCGTACCGTCATCGAGTCCTCCTCATCGATGGCATGACTATACGCATCTTCGCAGTTTTATGCAATGAGGCTGGGGGCGGCATGGAGCGGTGCGGTCCGGCGGTCCGTAATGTCGCGAAGCCCCCGCGTCCGACATGGACGGCGGGGGTCTCGTGTTCCTGCTTGTACGGCTTTTTGCCTGTGCGACTGGATCCTGATCTCGGGGTCAGGGACGGGGCCGGTCGGGCTGGTCGGCTCGCGCCGCGTTCTTCTCCTTGATCCGCACCGCTTCCTTGCGGACCTCGGCCTGAGTGGCGCGCTCCTGCCGCAGCCACCCGGGGCACTCCGCCTTGAGCTCCTCGATCTGCCCGGTGGTGAGGGGCTCCGTCACTCCGCCACGGGCGAGACCCGAGATGGAGATGCCCAGCTTCGCCGCGACCACCGGCCGGGGGTGCGGGCCGTTGCGCCGGAGCTCCTGGAGCCACTCGGGCGGGTCGGCCTGCAGCGCACTCAGCTCGGCGCGCGAGACGACGCCCTCCTGGAACTCGGCGGGGGTGGCCTCGAGGTACACACCCAGCTTCTTCGCCGCGGTCGCGGGCTTCATTGTCTGGGTGGTCTGGTGCGACGTCATGGTGTCAAGGGTATCGAGCGTGTGCGCCACCTCCGACCACGACCGGTAACCTGGCGGCGTGACAGGCTCGGAAGTACCCCCTTCGTTCCGGCTGGCCTATGTTCCGGGCGTGACGCCGACCAAGTGGGTGCGGATCTGGAACGAGCGCCTGCCCGACATCCCACTGACGCTGGTCGCGGTGTCCGCCGCCGAAGCCACCGACGTGCTGCGCAGCGGCGACGCGGACGCGGGTTTCCTGCGGCTGCCGATCGACCGTACGGACTTCAGCGCGATCCCCCTCTACACCGAGACGACCGTCGTCGTGGTCCCGAAGGATCACGTGGTCGCGGCGGTCGACGAGGTCTCCGCGGCTGATCTCGCCGACGACGTCGTGCTCCACCCCCTCGACGACACCCTCGGCTGGGAGCGCCCTCCGGGACGGCACGCGAACGAGCGCCCCGCCACGACGGCGGACGCCGTCGAACTGGTGGCGGCGGGAGTGGGCCTGCTCGTGGTCCCGCAGTCGCTCGCGCGCCTTCACCACCGCAAGGACCTCACCTACCGTCCGGTGAACGACGCCCCCGAGTCGCGCGTCGCCCTGTCCTGGCCGGAGGACGAGACCACCGACCTGGTGGAGGACTTCATCGGCATCGTCCGCGGACGGACGGTCAACAGCTCACGGGGCCGCTCCCAGGCCACCGCCGCTGTGCAGCCGAAGGACAAGCGCGCGGATCCGGGCGGCGCACGGCGGAAGCCCGCCGCGGGCAAGACGGCCGGGGGCAAGGGGGCCGCGGGCAAGGCGGCAGGCAGGTCGGCGGGCAAAGCGGCCGGCCGGAATCCCCGGGGCGGGTCCGGCGGTCCCAAGGCAGGCAAGCGCGGCAAGCCCCGAGGCCGGTCGTAACCGACGCCGAGGAACCGGCGGAGGAGGGCCCCGTGCACGACGACCGGCTGCGCCTGGCGTCGTCCGATGGACGGGTTCAGGCCGCCGCTTCCAGCCGGAGGTTCCAGCGGCCGGGTGTGCCGGTCAGCGTCACCGTCGACAGCGGGCGGACGTCCACGTTCCAGTACATCGAGGGATGCGCCCGCAGCGCGTACACGAAGGCCGCCCGTACGACGGCGGGCTCGGCCACGGCGACGATGGAGCCCGCGGCGTCGGCGGGGCGGGTGTCCAGCCAGCCGCCTATGCGCGAGATGAACGCGAGCAGCGGTTCCCCGCCGTGCGGCGCGCTGCGCGGATCGGCGAGCCATGCGTCGACGGCGGCGGGTTCCCTGGCGGTGACCTCGGCGAGGGTGAGGCCGCGCCAGCGGCCCATGTCGCAGTCGCGCAGCGCGGGCTGGGCCAGCGGTGCGAAGCCGAGGGCGTCGCCGGTGGCCCGGCTGCGCGCGGTCGGGGAGCAGTAGCGCAGCTCGGCGGCGCTGAGCGGTACGAGGGCGTGGGCGGCGAGCTGCACCTCGTGCCAGCCTGCCTGGTCGAGGGGCCGGTCGTCGTCGAAACGCTCGGTGAGCAGCGAGGAGGTGCGCGCGGCGGCGACCAATGTGACCCGGACACTCATGGCGTGATGGTGCTGGCCAACGCCTCGCTGGTCAAGGGGTGGCCGACGGGGGCTGCCGGAAGGGGAGCGCCGGCGAGTCCTCGGGATTCGCGAGAACCGTGAAGCCGATCTTGTTGTGGACGCAGTCCCCGCCATCGGTGGTCAGGAGGGCCCCGCGCACGCCGAGCGGGCGGCGAGGTGGTCGCGGACGGCAGTGACGGGTACGGTGCCGAGCCCGCGGCCGCGGGCTTTCCGGCAGGCGGGGCGTGTCAGTGGAGGGCTTCGTCGCAGGCGGGGCGTCAGTGGAGGGCCTCGTCGCAGGCGACGCGCAGTCTGCGGACGCCTTCCGCGATCTCCGCGGGGCCTGCCACGCCCGCGAAGCTCAACCGGATGTGCCCGGCGGGCGGTTCGGCGCAGAAGTAGGGGCGGCCGGGGGCCACGGCGACGCCCGCGCGCAGGGCCGCGGCGACGAGGGTCGCCTCCTCCGCGCCGTCGGGCAGCCGCAGCCACAGGTGGTAGCCGCCGGAGGGGATACGGGGCAGGGCCAGTTCGGGCAGCTCGAGCCGCAGGGCCGCGGTCATGGTGTCCCGACGGGTCTTCAGTTCGTCCGCCACGGAGCGCAGATGGCGGCTCCACGCGGGTGCGCCGACCAGTTCGAGGGCAGCTTCCTGAAGGGGGCGCGGCACGAAGAAGGTGTCGACGACGTTGATGGCGCGCAGTCGTTCGAGGACTGGGCCGCGGGCGGCGAGCACCCCCACCCGCAGGCTGGGCGAGGTCGCCTTGGTGAGCGAGCTGACGTGGACGACGACGCCGTCGGGGTCGTCCGCGGCGAGCGGCGGCGCCGGCGTACCCGCGTCCGCGTGGACGAGCCGGCGGGCGAAGTCGTCCTCCACGACGAAGGCGCCGGCCTCGCGGGCGATGCGCAGGACATCGGTTCTGCGCCCGGGGGCGAGCACGGCGCCCGTCGGGTTCTGGAAGAGGGGCTGGCAGACGAGGACACGGGCGCCGGTGGCCCGGAAGGCGGCGGCGAGCAGGTCCGGCCGTACGCCGTCCGCGTCGACGGGCACCGGCACGGGCCTTTGGCCCGCGGCGCGGGCGATGGCGAGCATGCCCGGGTAGGTCGGCGACTCGACGAGGACGGGCGCGCCGGGCGGGGCGAGTGCGCGCAGCGCGGTGGTCAGTGCGGACTGGCCTCCCGCCGTGATCAGGACGTCGGCCGCGGTGACGGTGCCGCCGAGGCCGCGGGCGAACCATTCGCGCAGTTCGGGCAGGCCGTCGACGGGCGGGCGGCCCCACGCCCCGGGGCGGCGCCCGGCCCGTGCGAGGGCGGCGGCCATGGCGCGCTCCGGCTGCAGGGACGGATGCAGATAGCCGCCGTTGAACTCGACGACGCCGGGCGGCGGCGCGGCGAGGGTGACCAGTACCCCGGAGGCGTCGACGGCCCGCGGCACGATCTCGGTCGCGAAATCGGCGCTGAGGGAGACCTCCTGCCAGGAGGTGTCCGGGGCGGGCGGGGTGTCGGGGCGCTGCTGGGCACGGTAGGCGCCCGCGCCGGGCCGGGTGACGACGAGCCCTTCCGCGGCGAGTTGCGCGAGCGCGCGCGAGACGGTCACCGGGGACACCCGGTAGTACTCGACCAGGGCCCGACTCGAGGGCAGCTTTCCACCTGGCGGATAGCGGTTGAGCTCCCTTTTCAAGGAGGACGCCAATTCCGCTCCACTGCTACGCTCTTGCATGACAGCACAGGATAGCGCTACTCCCACCTCCACGATAGCGGTCAGCGGCGGCACCCTCCTCGCCGTACTGGGCGTCGTCGCCTTCTCGCTGACCTTTCCCTCCACGGTGTGGGGGTTGGAGAGCTTCGGCCCCTGGTCCCTGGTCTCCGTGCGCAGCGCGCTCGCCGCGGTGGTGGCCGGCACGTTCCTGCTGGCGATGCGCGTGCCGCTTCCCGAACGCCGCCACTGGTCCGGTCTCGCGACGGTCGCCGCGGGTGTGGTCGTGGGCTTCCCGCTGCTGACAACGCTCGCCCTGCAGACGTCCACGTCCTCGCACGCCGCCGTGGTCGTGGGCCTGCTGCCCTTGACCACCGCCGCTTTCGCGGCCCTGCGCACCGGCGGCCGGCCGTCGCGTACGTTCTGGGCGGCGGCGCTCGCGGGCGCCGCCGTGGTGATCGCGTTCACCGTGCAGCAGAGCGGCGGGGCGCTGCACGCCGGGGACCTGTATCTGTTCGGCGCGCTGCTGGTGTGCGCCGCGGGCTATACGGAGGGCGGCCGGCTCGCCCGGCGCATGCCGGGCTGGCACGTCATCGGCTGGGCGCTGATCCTCTGCCTGCCGCTCGCCCTCGCGGGCTCCGCGGTTGCGCTGGCGTACGAACCGGTCCGGCTCAGCGCCCACGGCGTCGTCGGACTGGTGTGGGTGGCCGCCGGGTCCACCTTCTTCGGCCTGTACCTCTGGTACCGCGGCATGGCCGAGATCGGCATCAGCAGGGCGAGCCAGCTCCAGCTCGCCCAGCCGCTGCTCACCCTGGTGTGGTCCGTGCTGCTCCTCGGCGAGTCACTCTCGCCCGCGGCGCCACTGGCGGCCGTCGCTGTCCTGGTGTGCATCGCGGTCACCCAGCGCGCCCGCACCTGATGCCGGCATACCGGGCGAAGGTGCGGCGGGCCGCCTCGGTCGTAGACTCGAACAGAAGCCCCGAAACGGACCAATGACACACCGAGCCTCTTCGAGGAGGTCACTCCCGATGCAAGCGAACGTGGGCGACACGCTGCTGGTGCACGGCCGGACCGTGGGCCAGCACGACAAGGTCGCCGAAGTCGTCGAGGTGCTGGGCCAGGAGGGCAATCCGCCGTTCCGCGTCCGCTTCGAGGACGGGCACGAGGCACTGATGTCCCCCGGACCCGACACCGTCGTCAGGCACCACGAGAAGACCTGAAGCTCACCGGCCGCACGTCAGGCGGGCGGCCGGACCCTGGTCGGGTAGTGATCCGCCACCACCGTGGTCATCGCCCCGAGTGGGTCCGCCACGACCTCCATCGCGGAGAAGAAGCAGTGGCCGCGCACCGCCGCGTACCTCTTGGCGTATGTGAGGTGCCGGGAGAGTTCCTCCGGGTTCTGCCATGCCTCCGGCTGGGTCGGCACGCCCACCTTGTACAGGGCCTCCCCGATGTAGAGGTCGACGCCGGTGCCGCTCGCCACATCCGCCCACCAGGGCACGAGCGCCGAGTAGTCCGCGGCGGGGAAGCCCATGTTCCAGTAGACCTGGGGGACGATGTAGTCGATCCAGCCCTCCTTGACCCAGTGCCGGGTGTCGGCGTGCAGATCGTCGTAGGTCTGCACGCCGGCCGCCGTACGGGAGCCGAGCGGATCCGTGGTGGCGTTGCGCCACACCCCGAAGGGGCTGATCCCGAAGCGGACGTGCTTCTTCGCCGCCTTGACGCGTGCCGACATCTCCCGCACGAGCCGGTTGATGTTGTCCCGGCGCCAGGCGGCCTTGTCGGTGAAACCGTCGCCGTACCGTGCGAAGGTCGCGTCGTCGTCGAAGACCTGGTCGGCGACGGGATACGGGTAGAAGTAGTCGTCGAAGTGGACCGCGTCGACGTCGTGGCGCACGACGGCGTCCATCATCGCGTCCTGGACGAACCGCCGGACCTCCGGGATGCCCGGGTTGTAGTAGAGCTTCCCGCCGTACGCGACGGTCCACTCCGGGTGCTGCCGGGCCGGATGGGTCTCGATCAGCCGTGACGGGTCCGTGTGATTGGCCACTCGGTAGGGGTTGAACCAGGCGTGCAGCTCCAAGCGGCGCCGATGGGCCTCGCGCACCGCAGTCCTGAGCGGGTTCCAGCCGGGATCCTGTCCCTGGACGCCCGTCAGGTACTGGCTCCACGGCTCATGCGGCGAGGGCCACAGGGCGTCCGCCGTGGGCCGGACCTGGAAAACCACGGCGTTCAGCCGGCGCTCCACGGCGGTGTCGAGGTACGCCAGCAGCTCCGCACGCTGCTGGGCGGCCGTCAGGCCCGGTCGCGAGGGCCAGTCGCGGTTGCCCACGGTGGCGAGCCACATGCCGCGGAACTCCCGCCTGGCCGCCCGTCCGCCACCCGAGCCCCGGGAGGCGGCATCGGACGCTGTGCGGGCGGCGGCCGCATCCCCGGTTGTCGCGAGGCCTGCGAGCGCCCCGGCCGCCGTGACCACGAACCCTCTTCTCCCGATAAGCCCCATACGTCCTCCCCTGTCGGGCTCGGTGTCAGCCGTCGTATCCGCAGAGCATGCCCGCCCCGGGGGCTCGAGCACCCAGGCATTCGGAGTAACGTCGGGGGGTCGGGCGGGCGCCGGAACCATACGGGGGACCTGCCGGCCGAAGGATCAGCGAAAGGCACGAGGTGACGGACTCAAAGGCCGACATTGCACGCGTCGGAGTGGTGGGTTGCGGTCAGATGGGCGCGGGCATCGCGGAGGTGTGCGCCCGTAGCGGACTCGAGGTGAAGGTGGCCGAGACCACGGGCGAGGCCCTGGAAATCGGTCGCACCCGGCTGTACAACTCCCTCTCCAAGGCCGCCGAACGCGGCAAGATCACGGAGGAGGAGCGCGACGCCACCCTGGAGCGGCTGAGCTTCACGACCGACCTCGGGGAGTTCGCCGACCGCGATCTCGTCATCGAGGCCGTCGTGGAGAACGAGCAGGTCAAGACCGAGATCTTCCAGGTGCTGGACCAGGTGGTGACCCGCCAGGACGCGATCCTCGCCTCCAACACCTCCTCCATCCCGCTGGTCAAGCTGGCCGTCGCGACCTCGCGGCCGGACCAGGTCATCGGCATCCACTTCTTCAACCCGGCTCCGGTGCAGAAGCTCGTCGAGCTGATCCCCGCGCTGACCACCTCCGAGGAGACGATCAAGCGCTCCGAGGCCGTGGTGCAGCAGGTGCTGGACAAGCACCCGATCCGCGCCCAGGACCGCTCGGGCTTCGTGGTGAACGCCCTGCTCATTCCGTATCTGCTCTCCGCGATCCGGATGTTCGAGTCCGGGATCGCCTCGCGCGAGGACATCGACAACGGCATGGAGATGGGCTGCGCCCACCCCATGGGCCCGCTGAAGCTCTCCGACCTGATCGGCCTCGACACGGTGGCCTCGGTCGCCGACAGCATGTACGCCGAGTTCAAGGAGCCGCTGTACGCCGCTCCCCCGCTGCTGCAGCGGATGGTGGACGCGGGCCGGCTCGGCCGCAAGACGGGCTCCGGGTTCTACCCGTACTCCTGACACACCGGGCCGCCGCCGGGCCGCAGGGTGTCGGTCGAGCCGGCCGGCGGTCAGCCGAGCCGCAGGTGGTGCAGCATCAGCAGCCCGGCCGCCATGTTGGCGGCCGGGACCTCGCCACGGGCGATCATGTCGGGCACCAGCTTCAGCGGTATCCACTCGCGGCGGGACGACTCGAAGTCGTCCTCGGGGTGGCCGATGTACGTGGCGTCGTCGGCCCAGTAGAGATGGTGGCGGGCGTCGGTGAGGCCGTTGGACGGCTCCACTGTCAACAGGTGCCGGAGGGGACCGGGTCGCCAGCCCGTCTCCTCCTCCATCTCCCTCGCCGCCGCGTCGGCGATGTCCTCACCGTCCTCGACGACGCCCGCCGCGAGCTCCCATCCCCAGCTGTCGGTGATGAAACGGTGCCTGAAGAGCATGAGCACCTCGTTGGCGTCGTTGACCGCGGTCGCGACGGCCACCGGCCGCAGCCGGATGAGGAAGTGGTCCAGATGCCGACCGTCGGGCAGCTCGACATCCGCGAGGTTGACTCTGAACCAGCGGTTCTCATAGATGGTTTGTTCGCTTAAGTTCGTCCACTGCACGTTTCTGCCACCTTCCGACAAGTCGATGGCAACATGGCAGCAGGAGCTCGGTCAGAGGGGAACGCGCAGTGCCCCGTCGATGAGTCCGGCCGCCTCGTCGGCGTCCGCGCAGCCGCTCGCCGCCAGGTGCCGGCGCACAGCCCGCAGCCGGTCCCGCAGACGCTGCGATTCCATCCCCCTGGCCCGCTCCACCATCTCCGCCGCCGTTCTCGCCGCCCGGTCCGCTTCGCCCTGCCGCAGCTCGATCTGGGTGAGCATGGCGAGCCGGTGGACCCGGCCGCGGTCGTGCGCCGGTGTGCCGACGGCGGCGGCCGCGTGCTCCCTGGCCGCCCCGAGGTCACCGAGACGGAGCAGCGCCTCCGCGACCTGAACGTTGACCAGCCCGGGCTGGACGTAGCCGGTCTCGTCCGGCTCGCTCCCCGGGCTGATCCGCTCCGCCTCCGACTCGGCGCGCCGGATGCAGGTGAACGCGCTCGGGCCGTCGCCGAGATGTGCGTACGCCTTGGCCTGCATCGCGTACAGGTCGGCGGCGAGCGCCGGGGTGAGCTGCCGGCCGGCGGACCGCAGCGCCGTCTCCGCGAAGGCGACCGCCTGCCGGTGCTCCGACATGAACAGCGACTGGTTGACCAGCAGCGCGATCACGTAGGCGCCCAGCCCCCGGTCACCGCTCGCCTTGGCCAGCCGCAACGCCTGGTGGAGATAGCGCTGGGCCAGGCCGTGCGCGTCGGAATCGTAGGCGCAGATGCCGGCCACCGACACAAGCCCTCCGGCGGCGCGGTGCAGTTGGCGGCCCAGCTCGTCGTCGTACGAGCCGCGCAGCAGCGGCGCCGTCTCCGCGTGGAGGAAGCCGACGATGCGCGAACGGGTCGCGATGCCGCCCGCCCTGCGGTACATCAGCTCGTAGTGCGCGCGGGCGGCCCGCAGCATCTCTACGTCGGCCATGCTGACGCTCGTCCGGCCGCTGCGGGAGACGTCCGCGTCCTCCGGCGGGTTCTCCCACTCCCACACCGGCATCACGGCGGGCGTGCCCGTGACCGCGGGAACCGTGATGGTGCGCGGCCGCTGCTGCTCGTCGAAACGCCACAGGGCGGTGGCGCGGTCGACGAACCCCGACAGCGACGAACCCTGCGGCGCGGCGCGCTGCGGCACGCCGAGACCGATGTCGTCGAGTGTGATCACACGGTGCAGCCGGCCCGCCAGCACCTCGCAGATCAGGTCGGGGACCTGGCCGCGCGGCCGCTGCCCTTTCAACCACCGTCCCACGGCGGTGTGTTCGTAACGCAGCGAGAGCCCTCTCGCCCGGCCCGCGTCGTTGACGCGCACGGCGAGGCCGGCGTGGGAGATGCCCGCCTCGTCGACCAGGGCGTCGAGCAGGGTGTTGGGCTGCATGGGCCCCCTTACGATGACTCGGTCAGCTCAGCGTAGTAGAGGCCGATTCGCACGGGGTGTGAAACAAGTGCGCTCTTCTGTGCCTTGCGTCCTCTCCCGCCGTGCGCGGCGTCGCTGTTGACTGAAGCGCCTCTCACAGAGGCGGCCGGGCCGCCGGCTCCCCCTCGTACAGTGCGGCGGCCCCATCTCGCGTCGTCCGTCCTGCTGATCTGCCCGACACTCCGCGGCAGGACGGGCGGCGCCGGCCGACGGCGGTCCCACCCCTGCCGGATGCCGCATGGCCGCGGAAGTCACTCCGGGTGGCTCTGTTCACGAGTTCCTCGTGAACAGAGCCACCCGGACGATCGATTGGAGGGTTGCGTTCGGGTACGGCGCAGACCGGCTTCCCCGGACTGCGCCGTACCCGTGCGCGGTCGTCGCGCAGCACGGGCTGCTCCATGTCGTCGACGATCCGGCCCTGAGGTGCGCCGCGGCAACTCCGCGTGTACGGACGCGATCTGACAGCTCCGAGCACGAGGCCGGAGAAGTGTCCCGGACGCGCCACGGGCGTCCGACGTTCCGTCGGGGTGCGGGAGCAGCGCCCGGTCCACGGCCGGACATGCATGTGGGGCGCGCCCCGGCCGAAGCCGGGGTGCGCCCCACACAGCGGACGTCAGGCGCCCCGCAACACCGCGCCGTGCCGCTCCGCCGCCAGCGCCACCGCCGCGTCCCGCGCGGCCGTCGCCTCATCGACCGTCAGCGTCCGGTCCGGCGCGCGGAAGCGCAGCGCGTACGCCAGGGACTTGCTGCCCTCGCCGATCTGCTCACCGGTGAAGACGTCGAACAGCCGGAGGGACTCCAGCAGTTCGCCCGCGCCCTCGCGCAGGGCGGTCTCCACGTCGGCAGCGGCCACGTCGTCCGCGACGACGAGCGCGACGTCCTGCGTCGCCACCGGGAAGGTCGAGATCCGCGGTGCCTGGACGGCACCTTCGGCCGCCCGCTCCAGGACGTCGAGTTCGATCTCCATCGCGCAGGTGCGGTCCGGCAGGTGCAGCGCCTTGACGACCCGCGGGTGCAGCTCACCGGCGTGACCGACAAGCGTCTCCTCGCCGTCGACCGTCGCGTAGAACGCGGCGCAGCGGCCGGGGTGCCAGGGCGCGTGCTGATCGGCGCGGACGGTCAGTTCGACGCCGGCCTCGCGGCCGAGCAGCCGGCCGGCCTCGACCGCGTCGGCCCAGCCGGCCGGACGGCCCTCGCCCCACCAGCCACCGAGTTCACGGGCGCCCGCGAGGACGACCGCGGCGCGGTGCGGCTGACGCGGCAGCGCGGCGTCGAGTCCGGCGATCTCCTCGTCGGTGGGACGGCGGTCGACGGGCAGGCGCACGGCGCGCCCCTCCTCGCCGGTGGGCCGGAAGACGAGACCGGTCTCGAAGAGCGCCAGGTCGTGGCTGCCGCGCCCGTCGTTGCGCCGCAGGGCGCCGAGGAGGCCGGGCAGCAGCGTGGTGCGCAGCGCGGGCTCCTCGTCGGAGAGCGGGTTGACGAGCTTGACCAGACGACGGCGGTCGTCGTCCGCCTCCAGGCCGAGCTGGTCGAGGACCTGCTCGCCGATGAAGGGGTAGTTCGGCGCCTCGACGTAGCCGGCGCCGGCCAGCGCGCGGCCGACGCGGCGATGCAGCCGCTGGCGTGCGGTGAGGCCGCGGCCGGACGGCGGCGTGGGAAGCGTCGAGGGGAGGTTCTCGTAGCCCTCGAGCCGGATGACCTCTTCCGCGAGGTCGTTCGGCTCCGCGAGGTCGGGCCGCCACGACGGGACGGTGACGACGAGCTCGTCCTGGCCGACGACGTCGCAGCCGACCTCCTGGAGCCGTCGCACGACGGTCTCGCGGCCGTAGGCGACACCCGCGACGCGGTCGGGGTGGTCCGCCGGCATGGTGATCGTCCGGGGGGCGCGGGGCGCGACGACCTCGGTGACCCCGCCCTCCGCCGTACCGCCGGCGAGCAGCACCAGCAGGTCGACGGTGCGCTGCGCGGCGGCAGCGGCGGCCTGCGGGTCGACGCCGCGCTCGAAGCGCTTGGACGCCTCGGAGACCAGCTTGTGGCGGCGCGCGCTGCGGGCGATCGAGATCGGGTCGAAATGCGCGGCCTCGATGACGACCTCGGTGGTGCCTGCGATCCGGCCGGTTTCCGGGTCGGGGGTGGCGTCGGCGATCTCGGTGTTCGCGCCGCCCATGACGCCCGCGATGCCGATGGGCCCGCGGTTGTCGGTGATGACGAGGTCCTCGGCGTCGAGGACGCGCTCGGTGCCGTCGAGGGTGGTGAGCTTCTCCCCCGGCTCCGCGCGCCGCACTCCGATCGGCCCGTCGAGGCGGGAGCGGTCGTAGGCGTGCAGCGGCTGGCCGAGCTCGAGCATCACGTAGTTGGTGATGTCGACGGCGAGCGAGATCGGGCGCATCCCGGCCTTCTGCAGGCGGCGCTGCAGCCAGATCGGGGAGCGGGCCTCGGGCTCGAGACCGACGACGGTGCGCGCGGTGAAGCGGTCGCAGCCGATCGGGTCGGAGACCTTGACGGGGTAACCGTACGAGTTGGCGCCGGGGACGTCGAGCAGCGCCGGGTCCCGCAGCGGCAGGCCGTAGGCGGTGGCGGTCTCTCGGGCGACGCCGCGCATCGAGAGGGCGTAGCCGCGGTCGGGCGTGACGGCGATGTCGAGCACCTCGTCGACGAGCTCGAGGAGCTCGATGGCGTCGGTGCCGACCTCGTGCTCGGGCGGCAGCACGATGATGCCGCCGCTCCCGTCGTCGCCCATGCCGAGCTCGTCGCCGGAGCAGATCATGCCGTGGGACGTCCTGCCGTACGTCGTGCGGGCGGCGATCGCGAAGTCGCCGGGCAGCACGGCGCCGGGGAGGACCACGACGACCTTGTCGCCGACGGAGAAGTTGCGGGCGCCGCAGACGATCTCCTGCGGCTCGCCGGTGCTGTTGGCCCGGCCGACATCGACGGTGCAGAAGCGGATGGGCTTCTTGAACTCCGTCAGCTCCTCGATGGTGAGGACCTGGCCGACGACGAGGGGGCCCTTGAGCCCGGCGCCGAGGTGCTCGACGGTCTCGACCTCGAGCCCGGCGGCGATGAGCTTGGCCTGGACGTCACGGCCGGTCTCGGTCGCTGGCAGGTCGACGTACTCCCGCAGCCAAGAAAGCGGGACCCGCATCAGATCTCCATCCCGAACGGCCGGGTGAACCGGACGTCACCCTCGACCATGTCTCGCATGTCTTCGACGTTGTGGCGGAACATCAGCATCCGCTCGATGCCGAACCCGAAGGCGAATCCGCTGTACTTACTGGGGTCGACGCCGCAGGCGGTCAGCACCTTCGGGTTGACCATGCCGCAGCCGCCGAGCTCGATCCAGCCCTCGCTGGAGCAGGTCCGGCAGGGCCGGTCCGCGTTGCCCACGGACTCGCCGCGACAGACGTAGCAGAGCATGTCCATCTCGGCGGACGGTTCGGTGAACGGGAAGAAGTTCGGCCGGAGCCTGGTCTTCATGTCCGCGCCGAAGAGCGCCTGGACCATGTGGTCGAGGGTGCCCTTGAGATCGGCCATGGTCAGACCCTCGTCGACCGCGAGCAGCTCGATCTGATGGAAGACGGGGGTGTGCGTGGCGTCCAGCTCGTCCGTACGGAACACCCGGCCGGGGCACACCACGTAGACGGGCGGCTCACGGCGGAGCAGGGAGCGGGCCTGCACCGGGGACGTGTGGGTGCGCAGCACCACACCGGACTCCTCGCCGGAGCCCCCGGCCCGGGAGGCGTCGCCGGGCGCCTGGACGAAGAAGGTGTCCTGCATCTGCCGGGCCGGGTGGTCGGGCGTGAAGTTGAGGGCGTCGAAGTTGAACCACTCCGCCTCGACCTCGGGGCCTTCCGCGATCTCGTACCCCATCGACACGAAGATGTCGGCGACCCGCTCCATCATCGTGGTCAGCGGGTGGCGGGCACCGGCCGGCACGCGGTCGTAGGGCAGCGTGACGTCGACCGACTCCTCCACGAGCACCCGGGCGTCACGCTCTGCCTCGAGTTCGGCCTGGCGGGCGGCGAGCGCCCTGCCGACGGCGGCGCGGGCCTGGCCCACGCGCTTGCCGGCCTCGGCCTTGGCCTGCGGCGGCAGTGCGCCGATCTCGCGGTTGGCGAGAGAGAGCGGCGAGGTGCCGGAGGTGTGCGCGGACTTCGCGTGGGCGAGCGCCTCGAGGGAGTCTGCGGCGGCGAAGGCGGCGAGCGCCTCGTCCCGCATGCGCTCGATCTCATCCGGTTTCAGTGCCTCGACCTCAACAGGGTCGTACGACTTATTGGGTGCGGACATCTCTTCCCGTACTTCCGATGGGCTGGCTGGGGACCCCGCACGTCGACCAAGGACGACCGAGGACGCAAAGGTGCCAAAAGTCGAGTCTAACGGGGTGTGGAGCGGCGAATGAGCCCGCGGGCTGCTCGGGCGGTCCCTGCGCGGTCCGGGACGGACCGCTACTGGAGATACGCCGGGGCGCCGACGGGCAGGATAAATCGGAACTCGGCACCGCCGCCGGGTCCCCGGCCGACGATGATCGTCCCGCCGTGCGCCTCGACGATGCCCTTGACGATGTAGAGGCCGAGGCCGGTGCCGCCCCGCTTGCTCCCCCGCCAGAAGCGGGTGAAGACCCGTCCCATCGACTCCTCCGGAATGCCGGGGCCCTCGTCGCTGACGGTGACGGCGGTGCCGGCAACGCTCCGCTCACGCGGCGGGGACGAAGGCGCTATGTCGATGGTGACAGTTCCCTCTCCGTGCCGCACCGCGTTTTCCAGCAGGTTGCCCAGCACCTGGTCGATCTTGTCAGGATCGGCCCACAGGTCGGGCAGCGGCCCGCTGACGTGGACACGGAAGCGGTCCGGGGCCTGCCCCGCCGCCACGTGGGCCTCGACGTGTCGGCGCACGGCGGCCTTGAGGTCGACGGGCTGGCGTCGCACCTCGAGCCGTCCCGAGTCGATACGGGAGATGTCCAGGAGCTCGGCGATGAGGCGCGTGACCCGGTTGGCGTCGGCGTCGACGGTCTCCAGCATCAGCCGCTTCTGGTCGTCGGTGAACCTCTCCCATTTGGCGAGCAGCGTCGCCGTGAAGCCCTTGACGGAGGTCAGCGGGGAGCGCAGCTCGTGAGCGACGGTCGCGATCAGTTCCGCGTGGCTGCGTTCGGTACGACGCCGGGCCTCGGTGCCTCGCAGGCTGACGACGAGCCGGCGCAGCGGCCCGGTGGGCACGTCGCGGACGTAGCGGGCGGAGACGAGGACCTCACGGCCACCGGGCAGCAGCAGATTGCGCTCGGGCTGGCCGACCCGGGTGGCGAGCCCGCCGTAGGGGTCGGTGAGGGTCCACCAGCGGCGGCCCTTGAGGTCCTCGAGCGGCAGCACGCGCTCCAGGCGCCGTCCGATCGCATCGGCCCTGGCGACGGCGGTGATGCGTACGGCGGCCTGGTTGAAGCAGACGACACGGCCGTTCTCGTCGGCAACGACCAGGCCGTCGGGGAGGTCGTCGGGGTCGAAGCCGGGCTCCTCGGGGCTGCCGGAGCGGCCCAGGAAGCTCTCCTGTGCCTGTGTCGGCCTGCTGGTCCCGACCGTCATCCCCGTACCCCACCTTCCGCCGACGCAGTGGGCCCCCGAGTGCGTCACCCTACTAGCTCAAAGTGACGTCGCCGACCCCCTGAGCGAGTGGTCCTCAGGTGGCCGGGGTGGCCTTGGCCCGTGAGCGCTGGGCGCGCGCAGAGGCGTAGAGACATACGGCCGCGGCGGTCGCGAGGTTCAGGCTTTCTGCCTTCCCGTGGATCGGAACGCGTACGACGGCATCGGCGAGCGCACGGGTCTCCTCCGGCAGGCCCCATGCCTCGTTGCCGAAGATCCAGGCGGTGGGACCGCCCATGGTTCCGGCGTCGAGCTCGTCGTCGAGGTCGTCCTCGCCCGCCCCGTCGGCGGCGAGGACGCGCACGCCCGCGTCCCGCAGCCCCTGGACGGCCTGCTCGACGGGCACGCCGACGGCGACCGGCAGGTGGAAGTGCGAACCGACGGACGCGCGGACGGACTTGGGGTTGTAGAGGTCGACGGACGCGTCGGTGAGGATCACGGCGTCCGCTCCGGCTGCGTCGGCGCAGCGCAGCACGGTGCCGGCGTTTCCGGGGTCGCGTACGTGGGCGAGTACGGCGACGAGCCTGGGCCGGGCGGCCAGGATCTCCTCGAACGGCGAGTCGAGGAACCGGCAGACGCCGACGAGTCCCTGCGGGGTGACGGTCTGGGAGACCTCCGCGAGCACGGTGTCGGCGGCGTGGTGGACGCGGGCTCCGGCGGCACGGGCGGCATCGACGATGTCGGCGTGGCGCTCGGCGGCCTCGACGGTGGTGAACAACTCGACCAGGGTCGACTCCCCGCCGGGCCCCCGGTGCGCGACGGCCTCCCGCACGGCCTGCGGCCCCTCGGCGATGAACAGGCGGTCCTTCCCCCGGAAGTTCCGCTTGGCGAGCCGCCGCGCGGCGGCGACACGCGGCGAACGGGGCGAGATCAGCTCGGGGGTCGGCATGCTGTTCGTCGTCTCTCTCACTGGGGTTCCGGATGGCGGTCGGGCCGGCGCGGGCGTTCCGATCCGTGCCGGTGGGCGCTTGCGGCCCGCGCCGGGCGTGGGCGGGCCGGCGGCCTGTCCGACCTGTCCGGCCTGTCCGGCCTGTCCGGCCTGTCGGCAAGCGCCCGGGGGGCCGGGCTTGCTACGGGTCGGAGCCGGGACCGGCCGGCCAGGACGGTCTGCCCGGCGGCCCGCCGACGGTCGTCGTCCCCGCGAACCGGGCCGCGGGGCCCTACCCGGAGGCCTCGGGGGCCCGAGGGGCGGAACCCCCGGAATCCACCGAACGCACCGGACCCGCAGGCCGAAACGGCCTGCGGGTCCGGTCGGCTCGACGCAGGCGTCAGGCAGCCTTGGGCGCGTTGACGTCGCTCGGGAGCGCCTTCTGCGCGACCTCGACGAGCGCGGCGAACGCGTTGGCGTCGTTCACGGCGAGCTCGGCCAGGATCTTGCGGTCCACCTCGATGTTGGCGGCCTTCAGACCCTGGATGAGGCGGTTGTACGTCATGCCGTTCTGGCGGGCAGCGGCGTTGATGCGCTGGATCCACAGCTGACGGAAGTCGCCCTTGCGCTTCTTGCGGTCGTTGTAGTTGTAGACCAGGGAGTGGGTGACCTGCTCCTTGGCCTTGCGGTACAGGCGCGAACGCTGACCGCGGTAACCGCTGGCCTGCTCGAGGATCGCCCGGCGCTTCTTGTGGGCGTTGACTGCCCGCTTGACGCGTGCCACTTGTTAACTCCTTGTAGCGGGGCCGTGGTTGCACTCACACGGCCCGGAAACGAATTGGTCCCGGTCTCGGCGTGTGTCCCCCGTCAGGAGGACACGCACGTCACTTGCCGAGAAGCTTCTTGATGGTCTTCGAGTCGCCCGGGGCCATCTCGGCGTTGCCGGTCAGGCGGCGCGTCAGCTTGGACGGCTTGTGCTCGAGCAGGTGGCGCTTGCCGGCACGCTCACGGAGCACCTTGCCGGAGCCGGTGATCTTGAAGCGCTTCTTGGCACCGCTGTGCGTCTTGTTCTTCGGCATCGCGCCGTTATCTCCTCGTCAGTGGCGCTCCCCCGGTGCGGACACCGGACTGCGGGAGCGTCAGATCTTGGTTATGGGTTCCGGGCCGGACCCGGGGCCGCCTGGCCGGCAGCCCCCTTGGGTCACGCCTCGGAGGATGTGTCGGCCGGAGTGTCGGAGCCCTGGTCCTGATCCTGCGGGCCCTGGCGTTCCGCCTTGCGTGCGGCCTGGGCCTCACGGGCCTCGGCCATCGCCTCGGTCTTCTTCTTGTGCGGACCAAGAACCATGATCATGTTCCGGCCGTCCTGCTTCGGGTTCGACTCGATGAAGCCGAGGTCCTCTACGTCTGCGGCGAGACGCTGCAGCAGACGGAAGCCAAGCTCGGGGCGGGACTGCTCACGACCACGGAACATGATCGTGATCTTGACCTTGTCACCCTGCTTGAGGAACCGGACGACGTGACCCTTCTTGGTGTCGTAGTCGTGCGGGTCGATCTTCGGCCGGAGCTTCATCTCCTTGATGACCGTGTGCGCCTGGTTCTTGCGCGCCTCACGGGCCTTCATGGCCGACTCGTACTTGAACTTCCCGTAGTCCATGAGCTTGCACACGGGCGGACGGGCGTTCGCCGCCACCTCGACGAGGTCGAGGTCGTACTCCTGAGCAAGCTCAAGGGCCTTGGCAAGCGGAACAATCCCGACCTGCTCGCCGCTGGGACCGACAAGTCGCACTTCGGGAACGCGAATCCGGTCGTTGATGCGGGGCTCGGCGCTGATGGATCCTCCTAAGTAGCACCACACGGATGTCTGGCAGACAGCCGCGCATACGTCTGTTTCCTCAGACCAACCGCACGGAGACGTCAAAAAGGCCCCGACGGGACACAGGCGGCAGCTCCTCGAAACCGGAGCACCGCCGCGGTCAACCGCGGGGCGCGCATCGGGCGACCTCCATCGTCCGTACGGAACGATGGGCGCCGCCTGACCGGTGACCCGCCGCCCGTCGAGGCGGCCAGGTGGGAGATCGGAGCCTCCACTTGTGGGCTGAGCACGTAGGTGAACAGCCGGTCGTCACACAAGGTTAGCAGCTCCCGGGGGCCGGGGCTAACCGGCGGCCGGGGAGGGTGCGGGAGCGGCGGGGCCATATCGTGTGCGTCATGAGTGACGCGACCACCCCCAGCTCCCCCGGCGACTCCCCCGACAGCGGATCGCCCGACTTCGACGCCATGACCCGCGACATCGCGGAGGTCCCCGCCGTCGAGGTGATCGTCACGGTCGCGGTGAACCTGATGAGCGCGGCCGCCGTCAAGCTCGGCCTCACCGAGGACGCCGAGGACCACAAGGACCTGGACGAGGCCCGCAAGCTGGTCCACGCCCTCGCCGGGCTGCTGGACGCGAGCACGACCGAGATCAGCTCGTTCCACGCGGCGCCCCTGCGCGACGGTCTGAAGTCGCTGCAGCTGGCGTTCCGTGAGGCGTCGCTGGTGCCGGACGACCCGGGCCAGGGCCCCGGCGAGAAGTACACCGGCCCGGTCTACGGCTGATCCACTGATCCGGCCTCAGTCGGTTGCCTTGACGTGAAGGGGCTCGCCGGGAGGCGTGGTCCCGGCCGGCAGGAATGCCAGGTCGAGACCCCGCACCAGGCGGGCCCTCAGTACGTCGTCGGCCGCCAGGGCCTGCGCGACCCGGCGGCCGGCCCCCGACGGGGCCTCGTCCGCGGCGAGCACCAGCGCGAGCGTGCCGTCCGAGTCCCGGCCCGCACCGAGGTGGGCCCGCAGCACCGCGGGCTCCGCGGCGACCACGGCACGCACCGCCTCGGTCACCGCGGGGTCGGCGAGCGGGTCGGTGCTGGTGCGGCCCTCGGCGAGAGCGAGCAGCGCGGGGCCGGTCAGCTGGTAGGGGACGGGCCCGGCCAGATCGATCACGACCGTGTCGGCCTTCTCATGGGCTGCGGCCTGCAGGGCCTGGTGCAGAGGCACGGCGACGGGGCGTGCCTCGGGGTTCCAGCGGGCGAGCGACGCGATCGAGGTGAAAGCGGGCAGGGCGCGGCGCGAGCCGGCCGCCAGCGTCGGCACGGCCATGTCGCTGGTCTTCTCGCGCCGCAGGCCGGTCTCCTCGTCCTCCTCGACCTCGCCGAGGACGGCGACGACGGGGACCAGGAGCCGGGCGCCCCGAAGCGCCTCGAGAACCGGCTGCTCGGCGGTGCTGTCCTCGGACCAGGCGGCGAGTGCCGCCTCGAGGGCCGGGTCGGCGGTGCCGTCGTCGTCGGAGAAACCGGAGTCGGGAATGTTCTTGAGCGCCACGCGAAGAGCCTAACGTTCTGTTCGCACCGCTCCGTGCGCCGGACGTAAGCGGTGGTCGGGCGCCGGGCGTACGCGGGGACCGGCGGTGCGGGCGTACGCGGGGAGCGGCCGAGCGGTGCGCCCGGTCTTGGAGCAGGGTCAGCCGTGGCGCGTACGGCCGCCGCGCCAGAGGCCCACGGCAACCGCGAGCAGCAGCGCTCCGACGCCGCCCGCGGCCGCGGCGAGCCAGCCGCTCGGGCCGCCGGCCTCGTCGGCGGGCTTCGGGCCGGGTCCGAAGAACTCCTTGCGGTAGCCCGCCGTGGCCGCCTTCGGATCGCCGGGAGTCAGTTCGGATCCCGCGGTCAGCGCGGCGGCCGGGTCGACAAGACCGTAGCCCTTGGAGTCGTCACGGCCGCCCTTGGGCGCGTCGCGGGCCGTGTCCATCAGGAGCTTCTTGATCTGGGCGGGGGTCAGGCCGGGGTGGGCGGAACGCACCAGGGCGACCGCGCCCGAGACGAAGGCGGCCGCGGCGCTGGTGCCCCAGCCGTCGTAGTAGCGGCGGTCGGGGTCGGCGATGACGATGTTGACGCCGGGGGCACTGACCGTGGCGTACCAGCGTCGGGTGGAGAACGACGCGTGGGTGCCCCAGCGGTCGACGGCCGTCACCGCGATGACGCCGGGATACGCGGCGGGGTACGAGATGCGGTCGCCCTTCTCCCCGCCGTTGCCCGCAGAGGCGACGACGACGGAGCCCTTGGAGAGGGCGTACTGGACGGCCGCGTCCTCGCCCGCCTCGGGGTGGGCCGACTCGCTGTCGTCGCCGAGCGAGAGGTTGATGACGTCGGCGCCCTGGTCGGCAGCCCAGCGGATGCCCCGGGCGAGGGCGGTGCCACGGGTCTTGCGCGCCTTGTCACGGGCCTTGTCCTTGCCCTCGAGGATGACCCGCACGGGGAGGATCTTCGCCTCGGGCGCGATGCCGATGACGCCGGAGTCCCCGCCGGGGCCGTGACCGTGCGCCGCGACGATGCCGGCCATCGCCGTGCCGTGCCGTGCCCAGTGCTCGTCACCGCGTTCCGCTCCGAAGCCGATGAAGTCCTTGCCGGGCAGGACGGAGCCCTCGAGATCGGGGTGCTGGTCGTCGACACCCGTGTCGAGCACGGCGACGGTGACGCCCTCGCCCTTGGTGGTCTGCCAGGCCTGCTCCGTGTGCATGGCGTCCAGGCCCCACTGCTGGGCCCGTATCGCATCGGCATGGGCGGGGGTGGCGGGCAGCAGCGCGAAAGCTGCGGCTGCGAGGGTGGCGACCAGACGGCGGCCGTGGCGTCTCATCCGGACTTCTCCGTGCCCTCAGAGCCGACGGCGCTGCGCAGGCCCTGCTCGATGCGTTCAGCGATTCCGCCGGCCTCATGGCCAAGCCCGGCCTGGGCCGGGGCGCTCGTCGCGCCCTTGATTTCGGCCTCGTCGGCGGGCTGCGGGTCGGCGACGGTGCGGCCGTCGGCGAAGCCGGAGACGGCGAAGACGACGACCGGGGCCTCGGTCACGACCTTGATCGTCCAGCTGGCGCGCTGCTCGCTGCCGAATCCGGCGGCGACGGTGCCCTTGGCCGCGAATGCGCGCGGCATCAGGTCCGTGCGCTCGCCGAGCGACTCCGTGGTGAAGCGGTTGTGCAGCGCGAGCATCCCCTTCTGGTCCGCCTCGGTGAAGACGAGGCCGACGGTGGTGACACTGCTCGCGGTCGCGTCGGTGTACGTGGCGCGGAGCACGCGGGTGCAGCCGACCGGCTCCAGCGCCCTGGCGAGCAGCGGGTCGAACGCGGTGGCGCAGCCGCTGTCGGGAGCGACCGCGATCCGTGTCCAGACCCGGTCGGCACCGCCGGGACCGGCACCGTCCCCCTTGAGGGTGCGGGGGAACAGGGTGTCCACCGGGATGCTGTGCCACACCGTGCGCACCTCGGCGTACGTGGTGCTGTCGGCTGTGTCGGCGCTGGAGTCACCGGTCAGCCATGTCCCGGTGACCGCGCCGCCGATGAGCCCGAGCCCGAGCACGACGGCGGCAATGGCGCCGACCGTGCGTGCCGGGTGCCGGGCGGGTACGGGGCGCAGCCGGGTGGTCAGCTCGGCCGGGGTCTCCGGCGGAATCCACATCTGCGCGGGCGGCCGCGGCGCACCGGGCCGCGGGGTCATGTCGACGCTCCCGACGGGCCGCGGCGGCCGGGCGGGTCGCGGCGGTTGCGGGGTCCGCGGCGGGGCGGCGATCGGCCGCAGCCGGGTGGTGGTCTCGACGTCCGGGATGGCGCCACCGGGGGCCGCCGGTGCCGCGGTCTCCGCGTCAGGTGTCCGAGTACCGCCGAGCCCGGCGGTGGGGCCGGTCGCGCCCGGGGGACCGGCAGGGCCCTGGCCGTCACGCGGCCGGGGAGGCGAGGCGGGGCGCTCGGACGGGAGGCTCCCGGAAGCGGCGGCGCCGGGCACGGAGCCGGCAGGCCGAGCCGCCGCGGGTCGGCCCGAGGCGTGCGCACCGCCGGTGCGCCCCCCCGCGTCGGTGCCACCGGACGAGGGCGTGCCGGTGGAGCCACCGGCGTCGGTGCCACGGGCTGCGGGCACACCGGCGAAGCCGTCCGCGGCACGCGGACGGGGAGGCGACATGGGCGGCGCGGGCGCGTGCGTCCCGGACGCGGCTGCCATCGACGCATCCGCGGCTTGCGGAGCCGCAGCAGCCCCCTGAGCGGGACCGGCCGGCCGCGCCGCCCCAGGAGGCGTACCGTCGGTGCACTGCGCCGCGGCGTCAGCAGGCGTCAGCGCGCCCGCAGGGTTCTCCGCGCCGCGGGGCGGCGGAGGCGAAGTGGGGCGCTCGGGCGGAAGCGTGCCCGCCGGGGGCGGAGACAGGATCGCGTCGGTGATGCGGGAGCGGGGCGGGCCGGAAGGGCGCTGCGCCTCCGTGCTCATCCCATCCCCCGTTGCTCGACACGTACCGCCGACGGATCACCCTTCGGGGCAGGCGCGTTCGTCACCTCGTTCCCGTCACTCTAACCGGCCGTGTCGGCCCGGTCGTCCATGCGCCCTGCGGTCCGTGGGGATCTGCGCAGAACATCCCCTACCCCGGGGTATTCATGTCTGGCAAGCTCGGGCCATGACTCCCCGTGCCGCTGACCGGGCCCGCTACGACAGGGCCACCGCCCACCTCGACGCGCCGCTCGCGATCGTCGATCTGGAGGCCTTCGACGCCAACGCCGGGGATCTGGTGCGCAGGGCCGGCGGCAAGCCCGTCAGGGTGGCCAGCAAGTCGGTGCGCTGCCGGGCGCTGTTGGAGCGGGTGCTGGCCATGGACGGGTTCGCGGGGATCATGTCGTTCACCCTGGGCGAGTCGATCTGGCTGGCCCGGGCCGGGTTCGACGACGTGCTGCTCGCCTATCCGTCCGCGGACCGCGCCGGCTTCGGGGAGCTCGCGGACGATCCGAAACTCGCCGCCGCCGTGACGGTCATGGTCGACGACCTGGCACAGCTCGAGCTCATCGAACGTGCCCGCGCCGGCGGCCACGAGGAGATCCGGATCTGTCTCGAAATGGACACCGCCCTCCATCTGTTGGGCGGCCGTGTGCGGATCGGCGCCCGGCGCTCTCCGCTGCGTGAGCCCGCCCAGCTCGCCGAGCTGGCGAGGTCGATCGCGCGCCGGCCGGGTTTCCGCCTGGTGGGCCTGATGGCATACGAGGGCCATGTCGCCGGTGTGGGCGACTCCGTGGCCGGCTCGCCGGTGCGTTCGCTTGCGGTGCGGCTGATGCAGCGCGCCGCACGCAACGAGCTCGCCGCCCGCCGGGCGGCGGTCGTGCGTGCGGTGCGAGCGGTGGAGCCGGATCTGGAGTTCGTCAACGGCGGCGGCACCGGCAGCGTGCAGCACACGGCCGCGGAGGACGCGGTGACGGAGATCGCGGCGGGCTCGGGTCTGTACGTGCCGCGGCTGTTCGACAACTACACGTCGTTCGCGGGCCGCCCGGCCGCGCTGTTCGCCCAGCCGGTGGTGCGCCGCCCGGGGGTGGGCACGGTGACGGTACTCGGCGGCGGCTATCCGGCCTCCGGTGCCGCGGGCCGGGACCGGCTGCCGGTCCCGTATCTGCCGGAGGGGCTGTGCTACGACCCGCAGGAGGGGGCGGGCGAGGTGCAGACTCCCCTGATCGGCGCGCCCGCCGACGATCTGCTGATCGGCGACAAGGTGTGGTTCCGGCACGCCAAGGCAGGGGAGTTGTGCGAGCGTTTCGACACCCTGCACCTCGTCGAGGGGGACAGGGTGACGGGGGCGGCTCCGACGTATCGGGGCGAGGGCCGCACCTTCCTCTGAGCGCTGCCCCGCTCTACCGGACGCTCGCCCAGGACCGGGGTCCGCAGCGGCGTCGAGCCGCGGAAGGACCGACAGCGGCCGTCAGCCGGGGCCGATGCTGCTGCCGACGCCGCCACCGGTGGCGTCGCCGATGGGGCGGATGCTCGCCGCGATCTTGTCCATCAGGTCGAGGCCGGGCGCCGACGGGGCCGCGTCGAAGGCGAAGCGGACGACCATCAGCGAGCCGGTCCCGACCGGCGAGGGGAAGGCGATCGTCTGCACGTATCCGCCCGGGCCCTCTCCTGTTGTCACGCGCCAGCGCACCAGATAGCCGGCCTTGCCCGCGACGGCGAAGTTCTGCGACTTGAGGACCTTGTGGGACGCGATGCCGCCATGAGGGCGGGCGCCGAACCTGTCCTCGCCGTAGATGTCCTCCGCGGCCTTTTCGATGTCCTTCTCGGCCAGGTCCTCGGCGGTGGTGTCCGCCGACTGGACGTTCGCCGACAGGGAGGACACACGGGCCTGCCGACAGCGGGCAGAGCCGCCGCCGGGGCAGTCGTAGGTGTCGTCCGTGTACATGGTCGCGCCCGGCTCGAGGGAGGTGTTCGCCCGGACCCAGCCGTCGGGGACGGGGATGGTGATGCCGTTGAGCTGGTCATCAAGGTCGGTCGCGTCCTCCGCCGCTGTGGGCGAGGGACTTGCGCTCGCACTCGGGTCCGCGCTCGAGGAGGCCGGCTGCCCGCTGCTGCTCGGGGCGGCCTCAGGCGGGACGCCCTCGTCGTCCCTGCCGAGGAGTACGGCACCGGCAGCGATGGCCGCGACGAGCACCACGCCCGCGGTGGCCATCGCCAGCAGTCGCCGCTTGCCGCCGCCCGCGACCTGCGGGGGCACGACCTGCGGCTGCGCGTGACCGGGGCCGTACGACTGCTCCGGCCCGTACGGCCCCTGCCCCGGCGCACCGGCCGCGGCCTGGGCCGCGCGGGAGTGCGCGGTCCAGGCCGTACCGTCCCACCAGCGCTCGGTGTGGGGCGCGTTGGGGTCCGGATACCAGCCTGGGGGTCCCCCCGCGCCGCCAGGCGTAGGGGGAGGGGTCGTCATGCTCATCCTGCAACCTTATGGGCGGCCCGGGGCCGGTCTACAGAGGGGTGACGTACGCCCCGGAGATCCCGCCGTCGACCAGGAAGTCCGTCGCGTTGACGAAGGACGAGTCGTCGCTGGCGAGGAAGGCGACGGCGGCGGCGATCTCGTCGGCCTCCGCGAAGCGCCCTGCGGGGATGTGCACCAGACGCCGTGCGGCCCGCTCCGGGTCCTTGGCGAACAGCTCCTGCAGCAGAGGGGTGTTGACGGGGCCGGGGCACAGGGCGTTGACCCGGATGCCCTCGCGCGCGAACTGCACGCCGAGTTCGCGCGACATGGCGAGCACCCCGCCCTTGGAGGCGGTGTACGAGATCTGGGAGGTGGCGGCGCCCATGATCGCCACGAAGGAGGCGGTGTTGATGATGGAGCCACGTCCCTGGCGCTGCATGTAGGGGATGGCTGCCTTGCAGCACAGATAGACGGAGGTGAGGTTGACCTCCTGGACCCGCTTCCATGCGTCCAGGCCGGTGGTGAGGATCGAGTCGTCGTCGGGCGGCGAGATACCGGCGTTGTTGAAGGCGACATCGACGCTGCCGTAGGTGTCGTACGCGGCCTTGAACAGCGCCTCGACCTGCTCGGGGTCCGTGACGTCGACGCGTACGAACGTGCCGCCGACCTCGTCGGCCGCTGCCTTGCCAGCGGTCTCGTCGATGTCGCCGCAGACGACGTTCGCGCCCTCCGCGGCGAGGCGGCGCGCGGCGGCGAGGCCGATGCCGCTGCCGGCGCCGGTGATGACTGCGGTACGGCCGGCAAGACGGCGGCACACAGGGGTCTCGGTCATGGTGGTTCAGGCCTCCGTGCTGATGAAGACGTTCTTGGTCTCGGTGAAAGCGGTCAGTGCGTCGGGGCCCAGCTCGCGTCCGAGGCCGGACTGCTTGTAGCCGCCGAACGGGGTCCAGTAGCGGACGCTGGAGTGGGAGTTGACGGACAGGTTGCCCGCCCTGACGGCACCGGAGACACGCAGGGCGCGGCCGACGTCACGGGTCCAGATCGAGCCGGAGAGTCCGTACTCGGTGGCGTTGGCGAGCCGTACCGCGTCCTTTTCGTCCTCGAAGGGGAGGACGACGGCGACGGGTCCGAAGACCTCTTCGCGTGCGGCGGGCGCGTCGGGCGCGATGTCGGTGAGGACCGTCGGCGGGAACCAGAAGCCGGGCCCGTCGGGGGCCGTGCCGCGGATCGCCTTGGCGTCGTCGGGGACGTAGCCGCGCACCCGCTCCAGCTGGGCACCGGAGATCAGCGGCCCCATCTGCGTCTTCTCGTCACCGGGGTCGCCGACGACGATCGACTCGATCGCGGGGGCGAGCAGATCGAGGAAGCGGTCGTAGACCGACGCCTGCACCAGGATCCGGGTCCGCGCGCAGCAGTCCTGGCCACTGTTGTCGAGGAACGACATGGGCGTGGCGGCCACAGCGGCGTCGAGGTCGGAATCGGCGAAGACGATGTTCGGGCTCTTGCCGCCGAGTTCGAGGGTCACCCGCTTCACGCGGTCGGCGCACTTGGCCATGATGCTCTTGCCGACCCGGGTGGAGCCGGTGAAGACGATCTTCGCCACGCCGGGGTGCTGGACCAGCGCGTCGCCTGCCACTGCGCCCGCGCCGGGGAGCACCTGGAAGAGATGCTCCGGAAGACCGGCTTCCAGGGCGAGTTCGGCCAACCGCAGGGCGGTGAGCGGTGTGGTCTCCGCGGGCTTGAGGAGGACGGCGTTGCCGGCGGCCAGGGCCGGGGCGGTGCCCCAGGCCGCGATCGGCATGGGGAAGTTCCAGGGCGCGATCACGCCGACGACACCGAGCGGTTCGAGGACCGTGATGTCGAGTCCCCCAGCCACGGGGATCTGACGGCCATTCAGGCGTTCCACTCCCCCGGCGGCGTAGTCGAGCAGGTCGCGGACGTTGCTCGCCTCCCATCGGGCGTTGCCGATGGTGTGCCCTGCCTCGAGGACCTCCAGCCGGGCCAGTTCCTCGATGTGGTCGTCGACGACGGCGGCGAAGCGGCGCAGCAGCCTGGCCCGGTCGGCGGGTGCCGCTGCCGCCCACCCGCGCTGGGCCTTTGCGGCGCGGGTGACGGCGGCGTCGACTTCGGCGGTCGTCGTCGCGGGGACGGTCCGTATGATCTCTTCGGTGGCGGGGTTCAGTACGTGGTGCGGGGCGGTCAAGGAGGCCTCACATGCGTTCGAAGGAGCGGCGGAGCTCCCAGTCGGTCACCGCGGCGTCGAAGGCTTCGAGTTCGACACGCGCCATGTTTCGGTAGTGGGCGACGACCTCGTCGCCGAAGGCGGCCTTGGCGACAGGGCTGTTCTCCCAGAGCTCCGCGGCCTCGCGCAGGGTGGTGGGGACGTGCTCGTAGTCGGCCGAGTAGGCGTTCCCCGTGCAGGCGTCCGGCAGTTCCAGGCGCTGCTCGATGCCGTACAGGCCGGCGGCCACCAGCCCCGCGACGGCGAGGTACGGATTGACGTCGCCGCCCGGGAGGCGGTTCTCGAAACGCATCGAACGGCCGTGGCCGACGACGCGGAGGGAGCACGTGCGGTTGTCGTAGCCCCAGGCCACGGCGGTCGGCGCGAAGGAACCTGGCTGGAAACGCTTGTAGGAGTTGATGTTCGGCGCGTACAGCAGGGAGAAGTCTCGGAGTGCGACGAGTTGGCCGGCCAGGAAGTGGCGCATGACGGGCGACATCCCGCCGGGGCCGTCTCCGGCCATCACGTTGCGGCCGTCGGCGTCCTGGAGGGAGAGGTGGATGTGGCAGGAGTTGCCCTCCCGCTCGTTGTACTTGGCCATGAAGGTGAGCGAGAGGCCTTCCTGGGAGGCGATCTCCTTCGCGCCGGTCTTGTAGACGGAGTGCTGGTCGCAGGTGACGAGCGCCTCGTCGTACTTGAAGGCGATCTCGTGCTGGCCGGGGTTGCACTCGCCCTTCGCGGACTCGACGGTCATTCCCGCCGCGGCCATCTCGTTGCGGATGCGGCGCAGCAGGGGCTCGATCCGGCCGGTGCCGAGGACCGAGTAGTCGATGTTGTACTGGTTGGCGGGGGTGAGGCCGCGGTAGCCGCTGTCCCAGGCCTGCTCGTAGGTGTCCTTGAAGACGATGAACTCGAGCTCGGTCCCGATGTGCGCCGTGTAGCCGTGCTCGGCCAGGCGCTCGAGCTGGCGGCGGAGGATCTGACGGGGGGCGGCCACGACGGGCGAGCCGTCGTTCCACGCGAGGTCGGCGACGAGCAGCGCGGTGCCCTCGTTCCAGGGGACTCGGCGCAGCGTGGTGAGATCCGGGTGCATGGCGAAGTCGCCGTAGCCGCGCTCCCAGGAGGACATCTCGTATCCGTCGACCGTGTTCATCTCGGTGTCGACGGCGAGCAGGTAGTTGCAGCCCTCGGTGCCGTGCTCGGAGACCTCTTCGAGGAAGAAGGGGGCGGCGAACCGCTTGCCCTGGAGGCGTCCCTGCATATCAGGGAAGGCCAGGACGACGGTGTCGATCTCGCCGCTCGCGACGAGGACGCGGAGTTCCTCGAGGGGAAGCGGGGGTGTGCGGTCTGCCACGGGGCCAGGGCCTTTCTCTCGGATCAGCCGGGAGTCATAAGGTATGGGTGAAGACCATTGCTTGGGAAGGGGAAACGGCGAGGTGGCGAAGACATGTGGGGCGGCGGGCGACGCGAGCGACCGGCTGACGCCGGTGCTGCGGCCCGTACACGCGGGCAACGGCTTCGAGGAGGCGCTCGAGCAGATCCTCCAGCTGCTGCGGCTCGGCCTGGTCCCCGGCGGCGGACGGCTGCCCGCGGAGCGGGAGCTGGCCGAGCGCATGGGCATCAGCCGGGTCACCCTCCGCGAGGTGCTCAAAGTCCTCACCGACCAGGGCCTGGTCGAGAGCCGGCGCGGCCGCTACGGCGGAACGTTCGTGCTGCACCGCCCCGACAGCCACGGCGAGGAGGAACTTCGCCGGCGCGTCGCAGACGTGGACGTGGAGGACACCCTGCGCTTCCGCGAGGTACTGGAGGTGGGAGCCGCGGGACTGTGCGCGGCGCACGGCCTGGCCGAAGAGGGGGCACGGCGGCTGCGTACGGCACTGGCGGCCACGCACGATGCGCCACTGGCCGAGTACCGCAGGCAGGACACGCTGCTGCACCTGACCCTGGCCGAACTCTCCGGCTCCCCCTCGCTCACCGCGCAGTACGCGGCGGTTCGGGCCACGCTGAACGACCTGCTGGACTGCATTCCGCTGCTGGTGCGGAACCTGGAGCACTCTCAGCACCAGCACACAGCGCTGGTGGAGGCGGTACTGGACGGCGACCCGGACGCGGCGCGCGAGGTGATGCGGGAGCACTGCGAGGGGACGGCGGCGCTGCTGCGGGGGTTCCTGCCCTGAGACTGCCGGGTCCCTTCTGCCGCGAGGCGGCCGCGACCGATCCGTAACCCCGGCTTTACGCACAGGGCTTGCGCCCGCGCCACGGCTGACGCAAAGGTGTTCGCGCAAACCTTTGAACTTGCAGGACCTGTATCTGCAGGGCCTGTGCCTGCAGGACCTGTGCCTGCAAGACCCTGAACGCCGGACCTTTGACTGCCAGGAGCGACTCATGGCCGAAGGCACCACCCCACGCACCCAATCGCCGGTCGAGCCCAGGTCCGCCTTGCCGGACGACGACGCCTATCTGCACCGGCGCACACTGCGCAGGGGCAGCGCGGGGTGGCTGCTGCTGACCGGCCTCGGCGTCGCATACGTCGTCTCCGGAGACTTCTCCGGCTGGAACATCGGACTCGCCAAGGGCGGATTCGGCGGACTCGCGATCGCCGCGCTGCTGATGGGCGCGATGTACGCCTGCCTGGTCTTCGCCCTCGCCGAACTGTCTGCGATCCTGCCCACCGCGGGCGGCGGCTACGGCTTCGCCCGCCGCGCGCTCGGCACCTGGGGCGGCTTCCTCACCGGCACCGCGATCCTCATCGAGTACATCCTCGCGCCCGCCGCGATCGCCATCTTCATCGGCGACTACGTCGAATCCCTCGGGCTCTTCGGCCTGGAATCGGGGTGGCCCGTCTACCTCGCCTGCTTCGTGATCTTCATCGGCATCCATCTGTGGGGCGTGGGCGAGGCCTTGCGCTTCAGCCTGGTGGTGACGGCGATCGCGGTCGCGGCGCTGCTGATCTTCGCGGTGGGCGCGTTCACCGACTTCCACGCCGGCGGCCTCGACGACATCCCCGTCGACACCGAGGCGTTCGGCGCGAGCTCGTGGCTGCCGTTCGGTCTGCTGGGCATCTGGGCGGCGTTCCCGTTCGGCATGTGGTTCTTCCTCGGCGTCGAGGGCGTACCGCTGGCGGCGGAAGAGGCCAAGGACCCCGTGCGTTCCCTGCCGAAGGCGCTGGCGATCTCCATGGGCATCCTGGCCCTCCTGGCCCTGCTGACCTTCTTCGCAGCGAGCGGCGCCCGCGGGTCCGCCGCTATCCAGGAAGCCGGCAACCCACTGGTCGTCGCCCTGCAGGGCGACGGCGAACCGACCCCGCTCAGCCGGTTCGTGAACTACGCCGGCCTCGCCGGACTCGTCGCCTCCTTCTTCTCGCTCATCTACGCGGGCTCCCGGCAGCTCTTCGCCCTCTCCCGCGCCGGCTATCTGCCACGCTTCCTGTCGCTGACGAGCCGCCGCAAATCGCCCTACCTGGGGCTGCTGATCCCCGGCGCGCTCGGCTTCGCGCTGGCGGCCGGCACGGGCAACGGCGCGCGCATGCTGAACATCGCCGTCTTCGGCGCGACCATCAGCTACGCGCTGATGGCGCTCTCCCACATCGTGCTGCGTCGCCGCGAGCCGGAACTCCCGCGCCCCTACCGCACGCCCGGCGGGGTGGCCACTTCGTCGGTCGCCTTCGTGCTCGCGCTGTCGGCGCTGGTGGCGACATTCCTCGTGGACAAGGACGCGGCGTTCACGGCGCTCGGCGTGTACGCCGTGGCCCTCGCCTACTTCGCGCTCTACAGCCGACACCATCTGGTGGCACGGGCACCGGAGGAGGAGTTCGCGGCGCTCGCGGCGGCCGAGGCCGAGCTGGAACGAAACTGAACCGAACTGAACGGAGGCGTCATCGTGTCGATGCCGCTCATCGGGGTGAGCACCTACTGGGAGACATCCGCCCGGTGGGGCGTGTGGGAGCTGCCCGCCGCGCTGCTGCCCGCAGGCTATCCGCGCCTCGTCCAGGCGGCGGGCGGGCTCGCCGCGATGCTGCCCCCGGACGATCCGTCGCTGGCCGAAGCGGTGGTGGCCCGCCTCGACGGCCTCGTGGTCGCGGGCGGGCCGGACGTCGACCCGGCGCGGTACGGGGAACCGCGCTCGCCGCGCACCGGCCCGCCGGCACCGGAACGCGACGCCTGGGAACTGGCCCTGATCCGGGCCGCGTCGGCGTCGGGGACGCCACTGCTCGGCATCTGCCGCGGCATGCAGCTGTTGAACGTCGCCTTTGGCGGGACGCTGGTGCAGCACCTCGACGGGCATGTCGTCGGCGTCGGAGTCTTCGGCGAGCACCCGGTGAAGCCGGTCCCCGGCACGCTCTACGGCTCGATCGTCGCGGAGGACTCCCCCGTCCCGACCTACCACCACCAGTCCGTGGACCGCCTGGGCGAGGGCCTCACGCCGAGCGCGTACGCGGAGGACGGGACGGTGGAGGCGATCGAGCGGCCGGGCGCGGAGGGGTGGGTGCTGGGCGTGCAGTGGCACCCGGAGATGGGCTCGGACACGCGGGTCCTGTCGGCACTGGTACGCGCGGCGGCAGCGTAGTCCGGGCGGCGGGCGGGCAGGTGCCCCGACCCGGGCTCCGCCTGCGGGCGGGTAAGCCTGCCCCCGCTCCGGGGTCCGCCCGGCCCCGGCGGAGCCCGGTGCCTTGGTGCCTCGAGGCTCGGTGCCCCGGGCCCGCACGTTCGTAGCAGGTTCGGCAGATTGGGCCGTCCGGCCACTCGGCGGACTTCGAGGCCCGACGGCCGCAGTTGACGAATTCGGGAGGCGGCCCGATCTGTCCAGGGTCGATGTTCACGAGGACGGGAGGCACCGTTCCTTTGGACTGAGCGGGAGTGAATCCGCTCGGCCGCACGCCCCGAACGGTCTTGGGCGCACTGGTCCCCGGCGTACTCGACCCCGGGGCGGCGACACGCATCCTGTGCGCGGTCCGGGCCCGGGAGGCCGGTTCCCTGCACGACCTGTCCAGCTGGACACGGCCAGAGGTGACGGGGAGGCCCTGAACCATCACTCCGGTGGAGCAGGGGCCCCGCTCACCGGCACCGTACCCGGCGGCCCAGATCGCACGACCACGTTGCCCGGACGGCCCAGGACCCGGCAAGCCCGAAAACCGACCATCCCACGAGTGCAACCGCACCCGTACACGCTTCCCGGCAAACAACTGCAACCCCCTGAGGCCGCCCACCTCCCCCGTGTGGGGGATACGGTCGCGACGTTCGGACGATCCCCGGACACCGGATCGGTGGCGACGATCGAGGCGCACACCGTCACACGTCCAGATCGGAGCCTCATCGTGCTGAAGTGGACCCTGCGCGCTGTCGCCGTCCTCGCCGTCGTCGCCGCAATCGCTACCCCGGTCGCAGCGCCCGCACCCGAAGCCACCGTCGCCACACCCGCTGTCGCTGTCGTCACGCCCGCATCCGGCCCCGACGCCCCGGGGGCCAGGCTCACCTCCGCCGTCAAGGGGAAGGCCAGGTTGGATCACCCCGTCGCCTAGGGCGTGTTTCGAAAGTAGCGTCGTCCGCCCGCAGGGCGGGGCCCGCGGCGTCTGGTGCGTGCAATCGCAAGGCGGAGGATCATCCTCGTACTGGACGTACTTGGATGACTCCGACAACGCAGCGAGTGTGCGTGCCAGACGTCGTGGGCCAGGCGGGACTTTCGAAACACGCCCTAGTTCCAGCATCGAGATGGACAACCCCGACCGGCACGGAAAGCGACAGGAGTTCGCGGGCTGCACCATCTACTGGTCCGCCGCCGGCGACACGCACCCCGTATGGGACACGATCGGTGACAAGTGGGGCGCGCTCGGGCCCATGTCTCGGTGGAGTGCTCCAGGCCGTCGGCACAGCGGGCCTTGTGCCAACTGCCGTTCGAGATCGGCCTTCTGATCATGCGAGGAGACACGGGCATACAATCCCAGACCGCCGACCGCTTCCGGCGGCGCATTCGACTTGACATTGACGAGAATCGCACGCGGGCCGACCCGCTGGGCCGGTACCGGCAACGTCCCCTCACGGAACCAGCGATACGCGGTCTGCGGATGCACTCCCTGCGTCTTCTGCCCATTCCGTCGGATTCACGCCCTGACGACGACACTCACTCATGGTTGCGCTCACCTGCCCGACTTCGAGGGTCAGCAGTTGAAAACCCCCGCGTCAGCCCCAGCAGGTCCCGCGCCGGGCCCGTCGGACGTTGGGCGTGGGGCCAGACGGCCCGCAGGTCGCGCTCCAGTGCGACCCCCTCCACCGGCACCCGCGTCAGGCGACGTGACGACAGCTCCTCCGTGACCGCGAGCTCGCTCAGGACGGCGGGGCCCGCTCCGCTGACCGCCGCCGCCTTCACCGCCGTCGTGGAGGCGAGCTCCATCAGGGGAGCGGAGAGCCCTCCGTACCGGGAGAGCGCAGAGTCGAGCACCTGCCGCGTACCCGAGCCGCGCTCGCGCAGGACGAGCGGTGTCCCCGCCAGTTCTTCCGGCGTCACCGGCGCCCGTCGTCGCCGCGCCCAGGCGTGGCTGGGCGCGGCGACGACGAACAGCCGGTCGTGTCCGATGACCGTGCCGTCGAGGCCCTCCGGCACGGAGAGGCCCTCGACGAAGCCCAGGTCGGCCTCGCCCGACAGCAGCCGCTGCGCGACCGCCGACGAGTTGCCGGCGATCAGCGAGACCGCCGTGTCGGGGCGTTCCGCGCGCAGGGCGATCAGCCAGCCCGGCAGGAGGTACTCGGCGATCGTCATGCTCGCCGCCACCCGCAGCCGCGAGTCACGCCGCCCCCGCAGTGCCTGGGCACCCGCGTCGAACGCCTCCGCGGCCTCCACGATCCGCCGCGCCCAGTCGGTGACCAGCGATCCCGCCTCCGTCAGCTCGGAGCCACGGGGGGAGCGGTCGACGAGGGCGACGCCCAGTTGGCGTTCCATGGAGCGGATGCGGCTGCTGGCGGCGGGCTGGGTGATGCCGATCTCCCGGGCGGCGCGCCCCAGGCTTCCGTGGCGGGCCACGGCGAGCAGCAGTTCCAGCGCGCCCAATTCGGGTACCCGGTGGGTCAGCGGCACACGATGCTCATCGCTCATAAGACCAGCTTATGAGGTGATAGAGGGAAGGTCCCTGGTGGGGACCCTGGTCCTCGGCCAACGTGAGCCCATGGTCACCGCCGTCCAGCCTCGTCACAGCTCCCCCGAGCCGGTCCGCAGCTCCCCGGAGCGGATCCACGTCACCGCTGTCGCGCCGCCCGTGCCGCCCCGGCTCCCGTCCGTCCGGCATCTCGGCCCGAACTGGTACGCCACCGTGATGGGGACGGCGGCGGTCGCGAGCGCCGGGGTCGCGCTGCCGGTGGAGGTCCCGGGTCTGCGTGCGGCCTGCACCGCCGTGTGGGCGCTGTCGGCGGTGCTGCTGACGGTCGTGCTGGCCGCGCGGACCGCGCACTGGGTCCACCACGGGGACCAGGCTCGGGCGCATCTGCTCGATCCGGCCGTGGCGCCCTTCTACGGGTGCCTGTCGATGGCGCTGCTGGCTGTCGGCGTGGCCACCCTCACCGCCGGCAGGACCGTGATCGGTGAAGGTCCGGCCCTGACGGCCGCTTTCGTGCTGTACGGTGCCGGCACGGCCGTCGGGCTCGCGGCCGCCGTCGTCGTGCCCTGCCTGATGGTCGTACGCCACCGGCTCACGCCCGGCAACGCGTCGCCGGTGTGGCTGCTGCCCGTCGTCGCGCCGATGGTCTCCGCGGCGTTCGGTCCGCTTCTGGTGCCGCATCTGCCGCTGGGCCAGTGGCGGGAGTCGCTGCTGCTCGCGAGCTACGCGATGTTCGGCCTGAGCCTGCTGGCCACGCTGCTGATCCTGCCGGTGGTGTTCGCCCGCCTCGTCCACCATGGCCCGCTCCCCCTCGCGCTCACCCCGGCCCTGTTCCTCGTGCTCGGCCCGCTCGGCCAGTCGACCACCGCGGTGAACAAGCTGGCGGACGCGGCGCCGGGCGCGCTCGGCGCGCCCTACGTGACCGGCCTCGGTGCGCTCGCCGTCGTCTACGGCGTGCCCGCGATGGGTTTCGCCCTGCTGTGGCTGGCGCTGGCCGCCGCGTTGGTGCTGCGGGCCGTGCGACGCGGTATGCCGTTCACGATGGGCTGGTGGGCCTTCACCTTCCCGGTCGGCACCTGCGTGACCGGGGCCGAGTCGCTGGCGCGCCGCACCGGTCTGGTGGCGTACGACTGGCTGGCCGTCGCCCTCTACGCCTTCCTTGTGGCGGCCTGGGCGGTCGCCGGGGTTCTCACCCTGCGGGGCCTGCTGCGCCGAGAGCTGCTCGCAGCGCCGCGCTGAGTGCCCGGGGCGCCCCGACGAGGGACGGCCCGTACCAGGTCAGGTCCCGCCCGTCGACGAGCGCGGCGGGCAGGCCGGGGAAGGCCTCCGGCCCGTCGTCCGCGGTGAAACGGTACGGCTCGTCGGGCATGACGACGGCCTGGGCACCGCTCACCCGCAGTTCCTCCACGGGGATGCGCGGATAGCGCTCGGCGTGCCCTGCGTACACGTTGACGACGCCGAGCCGGGCGAGCAGGTCCCCGGCGAAGGTGTCGCGGCCGAGCACCATCCACGGCCGCCGCCATACCGGGACGACAGCCTTGATCTGCGGCAGCGGCTCGACGGCTGCCCATGCCTCCTCCGCCCGGTCCAGCCAGCGCGGGCGGGCGAGCGAGCAGCCGTTCGCCAGCACCCGCTCCAGTTCACGGAACGCCTGGTCGAGCCCCCGTACCTCGGTGACCAGCACCTCGACGCCCGCCTCGCGCAGCGCGGCGAGATCGGGCTCGCGGTTCTCCTCCTCGTTGGCGATCACGAGATCGGGGCGCAGCCGCAGGACGGCGGGGATGTCGGGATTCTTCGTGCCGCCGATGCGTGCGGCCGCCAGGCCGGGCGGGTGGGTGCACCAGTCGGTGACGCCGACGAGCAGCCCCGGGGCGGTGACGGCGACGGCCTCGGTCAGCGAAGGCACCAGGGAGACGACTCGCACCGGCCGCCTCAGCCGCGCGGGTCGCGGGTCGTCGCGATGTGGTCGGAGACCGCGACGACGAGGATGCGGGTGTCGGGAGTGGTGGAGCGCCAGCGGTGCCGTACGCCGCCGGACAGGAACAGCGCGTCGCCGGGACCGAGCCGGTAGGCCCGGCCCTCTGCCTCGACCTCGACGGCTCCGTCCGCCACGTACAGCAGTTCGTCGTTGCGGTGCTCGAACTCGCGGCCGGTCTCCTGTTCGCCGCTGAACTCTAGGGCGTGCAGCTGATGCTGTCCGCGCACCAGCGCCCGGATGCCCTCTGCGGGACCGGCGGACCTGGCGTCTTCTCCGGCTCGTACGGCATCGACCGTACGGGCCGCGTCGGACGCCGCAAGCAGCCGCTCCGCCGTGGTGTCGAGGGCGTCGGCGACCCCTTTGAGCGAGCGCATGCTGGGGCGGGCACGCTCGTTCTCGATCTGGCTGAGGAAGGGCACCGAGAGGCCGCTGCGCGCCGAGACGGCGGCAAGCGTGAGTCCGAGGGCCCTGCGGCGCTTGCGCACGGCCGCTCCCACCCGGAGAGGCTCTTCCCTCTCCTTGGTGTCCTTCGCGTCCTTCGCGTCCATGGGCCGGGCTCCCCTCCCCTGGGTCTGTCTCACCATACGCACGATCCGCCCACCCGTACTCGACAAGCGCATGAGCAGGGGGCGGGCGAGGGCGCGGACCGGCCGGAAGAGAGGGCGGACCAGCCGGCAACCGACACCGGAAAGGGGTGGGCCCGCCTTCCCGGCGGGCCCCCTTCGCGTGAGCGCGGGGGGCGGATCCCTGGCTGCCGTCTTCAGGGCGTCCAGGGCAGTCCGCGGATCACTGTCGGTGGGGTGCGGCATCATCGTGCGTGTGACGCGACGCCTGATGCTCCTCGACACCGCTTCCCTCTACTTCCGCGCCTACTACGGAGTCCCCGACTCGGTCCGGGCACCCGACGGCACACCGGTCAACGCGGTGCGCGGGCTGCTCGACTTCATCGCGCGACTGGTCCAGGACCACCGCCCGGACGACCTGGTGGCCTGCTGGGACAACGACTGGCGTCCGCAGTGGCGGGTGGACCTCATTCCCTCCTACAAGGCGCATCGCGTCGCGGAGGAGCACGAGCTCGGCCCGGACGAGGAGGAGGTCCCCGACACGCTCACTCCGCAGATCCCGGTGATCGAGGCCGTGCTGGCGGCGGTCGGCATCGCCCGCGTGGGCGCCGACGGCTACGAGGCGGACGACATCATCGGGACCCTGACCGCGCGGGCGACCGGCCCCGTCGACATCGTCACCGGCGACCGCGACCTGTTCCAGCTGGTCGACGACGCGCGGCAGCGACGGGTGCTGTATCCGCTCAAGGGCGTCGGCACGCTCCAGGCGACGGACGAGGCGTGGCTGCGCGAGAAGTACGGCGTGGACGGCCCCGGTTACGTCGACCTGGCGCTGCTGCGCGGCGACCCGAGCGACGGACTGCCCGGTGTGCCCGGTATCGGCGAGAAGACCGCGGCGAAGCTGCTCGCCACGTACGGCGACCTGGACGGGATCATGGCGGCGGTCGGCGACCGCACCTCCAGGCTGACGCCCGCACAGCGCCGGCGGCTGGACGAGGCGAGGGCGTACGTCGCCGTCGCACCGCAGGTGGTCAGGGTCGCCGCCGACGTGGCGCTGCCCGACTTCGACGCCGCGCTGCCGAGCGCTCCGCGCGATCCGGTCGCGCTCGAGGAGCTGGCGGAGCGGTGGGGGCTGGGCGGGGCGGTGGTGCGCTTGCTGTCCGCGCTGCAGCGCTGAGGCGCGTCCCCCGGCCGGGATGTTAACTTAGGCAAGCCTAAGCAGCGATCGTCCTAGGGGAGCACACCGTGGCAGACCGAGCGGAACGACCGGCCCGCACGTCACCGAAGGTCCACGAGGCGAAGGTGGTGCGCACCGAGCGGATCACCCCTCACATGGTGCGGGTGGTCCTGGGCGGTGAGGGACTGGCCGCGTTCGAGCTCGGCGAGTTCACGGACCACTACGTCAAACTGATCTTCCCGGCCGAGGGCGTCGTCTATCCGGAGCCGTTCGACATGGACCGCATCCGCGAGGACTTCCCGCGCGACCAGTGGCCGACGAACCGCACGTACACGGTGCGGAGCTGGGACACCGTCCACCGCGAGCTGGCCATCGACTTCGTCGTCCACGGCGACGAGGGCCTCGCGGGCCCGTGGGCGGCCCGCGCACAGGTCGGCGAGACCATGCGGTTCCTGGGCCCCGGAGGGGGTTACGCCCCGGCACCCGAGGCGGACTGGCACCTGCTCGCCGGCGACGAGAGCGCGCTGCCCGCGATCGCGGCAGCACTGGAGCAAATGCCGACGGGCACGACCGCCCACGCCTTCGTGGAGGTCGAAGGCCCGGACGACGAGCAGAAGATCGCCGCCCCGCACGGCATCGAGATCACCTGGCTCCACCGCGGCGGCCGACCGGTCGGCGAGGCGCTGGTCGCGGCCGTGTCGGCGCTGGACTTCCCGGAAGGAACGGTCTGTGCGTTCGTGCACGGGGAGGCGGCCTGCGTGAAGGACCTGCGACGGCTGCTGCGGGTGGAGCGCGGGATCCCGCGGGAGCAGCTGTCGATCTCGGGGTACTGGCGGCTGGGCCAGTCGGACGAGGCGTGGCGCGCGGTCAAGCGGGAGTGGAACGCACAGGTGGAGCGGGAGCAGGAACGCGCGTCCTGACAGGGAGAGTTCCCCTTGCTCGCCGACCGGCCCCGGCGCCGGCCGTGGACAGTGGATCTGGCGCAGCGGATGATGAGATGAAACGTGAAATCTAGGGACGGAAGGTATGGATCGCCATGTCTGAGCACCCTGATTGCGCCCTGGTCCGCCGGGGTTACACAGCGTTCGTCGCCGGCGACATGGACACACTCGGCACGCTGATGACGGCCGACGCCGTCTACCACGTACCCGGCAACAACCCGCTCTCCGGACACCACAAGGGCCGGGACGCCATCCTGGATGTGTACCGGCGCATGGGCCAGGAGACCGACGGCACCCTGCAGATCCAGGTCGAGGCGGTGCTCGCCGACGGGCGCGGCCATGTCATGTCGTTCCACACGGTCCGGGCCGACCGCGGCAACCGCGGGATCGAGGTCCGCGTCGGAATGTTCTTCACGATCGTGGGCGGCAAGGTCACCGACATCGACGAGTGCGCTGAGGATCTCGACGAAGTGGACGCCTTCTGGAGCTGACGAGCCGAGCCTGCGTGGCGCCCGGGCCCGGCGGACCAGGCCCTGGGCCCCGGCGCACCCGCCGGGGCCCTCACGCTCGGGAGGCGGGGCTCAGCCGACCGAGCTGTACGCCACCACGCCGCGCAGCAGCCCGTCGACCGCCTTGCGGGCGTTCTTCGCTACGGTGCTGTTCTCCCTGGGCGCTGCCGCGGCGATCTGGCCCAGCACATCGATGACCTGCTTGCACCAGCGCACGAAGTCGCCCGCAGGCATCTCGGCCTCGCGCAGCACCTCGTCCAGTCCCTTGTCGGAGGCCCACTGATACGCGGCCCAGGCGAAGCCGAGGTCCGGCTCCCGCTGCCCGACGCCCTCCGCCTGATTGATCCTGAACTCCTCCTCCAAGGCGTCCAGCCTGCCCCAGATGCGGACCATCTCGCCCAGCGCCGCCTTCGCCTTGCCGGCCGGGACCTTGGGCGCCACCGCGTCGTCCGACTGGCGCGCCTCGTAGACCAACGCGGAGACGCATGCGGCCAGTTCCGCGGGATTCAGCCCTTCCCAGACGCCCTCCCGCAGGCACTCACTGGCCAGCAGGTCCAGTTCGCCGTAGAGCCGGGCCAGGCGCTTGCCGTGCTCGGTGACCTCGTCCGCCCGGAGGTAGTCCATCTCGGTCAGCAGGGCGACGATCCGGTCGAAGGTCCGGGCGATCGTGTTCGTCCGGCCCTCGATACGGCGCTCCAGCTGGCGGGTGTCGCGCTGGAGGCGGTGGTAGCGCTCGGCCCACCGGGCGTGGTCCTCACGCTCGTCGCAGCCGTGGCAGGGGTGTGCGCGCAGCTCCGCGCGCAGCCTGGTGATCTCGCGGTCGTCCGCGGCGGCGGAGCGCTGCCTGCGGTGCCGCTCCGGCTCGATGTGTCCGGCCTTGGTCCGAAGGGCGGATGCGAGGTCCCGACGCGACTGCGGGGAGCGGGGGTTGAAGGACTTCGGGACGCGCATCCGCTCCAGCGCCTCGACCGGAACCGGGAAGTCGATGGACGCCAGCCGCTTGACCTGCCGCTCGGCGGTCAGCACGAGCGGCCGGGGCCCGTCGTGGTACTCGAAGCCGCGGTGGCCGTTGGTCCGGCCGGCCGGGATCCCGGGGTCGAGCACCAGAGCCAGACCGGCGAACTTGCCCGTGGGGACGTGGATGACGTCCCCCGGCTTCAGCTTCTCCAGCGACGCGGCGGCGGCGGCGCGGCGCTGGGCGGCGCCCTGCTTGGCCAGTTCGGTCTCACGGTCCTTCAGGTCGCGGCGCAACCGCGCGTACTCCTCGAAGTCGCCGAGGTGGCAGGTCATGCCCGCCCGGTAGCCCTCGAGCCCTTCCTCGTTGCGCTGCACCTGGCGGGAGATGCCGACGACCGACTTGTCCGCCTGGAACTGAGCGAACGAGGTCTCCAGCAGCTCGCGCGAGCGGTGCCGCCCGAACTGCTGCACCAGATTGACCGCCATGTTGTACGAGGGCTTGAAGCTGGAGCGCAGCGGATACGTGCGTGTGCCGGCGAGACCGGCGAGGGCGCTCGGGTCCATGGCCCGCTGCCACAGGACCACCGCATGGCCCTCTACGTCGATGCCACGGCGCCCGGCGCGGCCGGTCAACTGGGTGTACTCACCAGGGGTGATGTCGGCATGCTGCTCGCCGTTCCATTTGACGAGCTTCTCCAGCACCACGGAACGCGCGGGCATGTTGATGCCGAGCGCCAGCGTCTCCGTGGCGAACACGGCCTTCACCAGGCCCCGTACGAACAGCTCCTCCACAACCTCCTTGAAGGTCGGCAGCATGCCGGCGTGGTGCGCGGCGATGCCCCGCTCCAGGCCTTCCAGCCACTCGTAGTAGCCGAGGACGTGGAGGTCCTCGCGCGGGATGGAGGAGGTGCGCTCCTCGACGATTTCGCGCACCTTTATGCGCGCGTCCTCGTCGTTGAGCCGCAGGCCGGCGTAGAGGCACTGCTGGACGGCGGCCTCGCAGGCCGCGCGGCTGAAGATGAACGTGATGGCCGGCAGCAGCCCTTCGGCGTCGAGCCGGTCGATGACCTCGGGCCTGCCGGGCGTCCAGACGCGGTTGCGCTGCCGCCGCTCACGCTCGCGGTCCGCCTCCCGCACCATCTTGCCGCGGCGGCGGTCGCGCGGGTTGTACGTGCGCTGGTTCTCCATCCGGGCCAGCCGGACCAGGTCGGGATTGACCTCGCGACGGGCGACGCCGCGGCCGCCGTGGTCGGTCTCCTCCTCGAAGAGGTCGTACATCCGCCGCCCGGCCATGACGTGCTGCCACAGCGGGACGGGCCGGTGCTCGGAGACGATGACCTCGGTGTCGCCGCGGACGGTGTCGAGCCAGTCCCCGAACTCCTCCGCGTTCGACACGGTCGCCGAGAGTGACACCAGGGTCACCGACTCGGGGAGGTGGATGATCACTTCCTCCCAGACGGCGCCGCGGAAGCGGTCGGAGAGATAGTGCACCTCGTCCATGACGACATGACCGAGGCCGAGCAGTGCCTGCGAGCCCGCGTACAGCATGTTGCGCAGCACCTCGGTGGTCATGACGACCACCGGTGCGTCGGCGTTGACGCTGTTGTCACCTGTCAGCAGGCCGACCTTCTCGGCGCCGTACCGCTTGACCAGGTCGGCGTACTTCTGGTTCGAGAGGGCCTTGATCGGCGTGGTGTAGAAGCACTTGCGGCCCTGCTGGAGGGCGAGATGGACGGCGAACTCGCCGACGATGGTCTTGCCGGAGCCGGTGGGCGCGGCGACGAGTACGCCCTTGCCCGCCTCCAGGGCCTGGCATGCCTCGATCTGGAAGGGATCGAGATCGAAGTCGTACATCGCGCGGAAGGGGGCCAGCGCGGTGGCCTCCTCGACGGCGCGGATCCGGGCGGCGGCATAGCGCTCTGCGGGAGAGAGGTCCTCGGTCATCTTGTTCATGAGCCTACCCGCCGCCTCTGACAGTGAGCGGATCTTTAATCGGACGAGGGCACCTACCGCATTGGGTACCCGGCGGGGACCGGGCGAAGCATGCGAAAGCGGGGCCCGCCGCCTCGGCGGGCCCCGCTTCTCGTCGTGCCGGGTGCCCTCAGGTGATGTCGTCGTAGCCGTTCACCCGGTGCGAGCGCCCGCCGTCGGCCTCGCCGGTGGCCTGCTCGGGCAGGGCGCGGGCGGTGGCGGAGACGGACTCCACCTCGCCGAGGGCGGCGGGGGTGAGGTCGAGGTCGGAGGCCTCGTCGTCGTCGAGTTCAGCGTCGGGGTCGTTACGGCGGCGGCGCCGGTCGTTCAGGAGCGAGAAGCCGACAGCGAAGAAGTACAGGAGGATGATCGGCCCGGAGAGGGCGACCATGCCGAGCGGGTCGGTCGACGGGGTGGCGATCGCACCGAAGACGAAGATGATCATGACGGCTGCGCGCCACCAGCCGAGCATCCGCCGGCCGGTCACGATCCCCGTCAGATTCAACATGATCAGCAGCAGCGGCAACTCGAACGAGAAGCCGAAGATCAGCACCATGCGGACCGTGAAGTCGAGGATCTTGTCGACGCTCAGCAGGTTCTCTGCGGGAGCCGGCGTGATGGAGAGCAGCACCTTCATGCTCACCGGCATGATCAAGTACGCGAAGTAGACGCCGGCGGCGAACAGCGGCGCGGCGGCGGCGGCGAAGTAGTAGCTGTACTTCTTCTCGTTCTTGTGCAGCCCGGGGGCGACAAAGGCCCACAACTGGTAGAGCCAGATCGGGCACGATACGACGATGCCCGCCATCAGCACGACCTTGACCGTCGTCGTGAACGGCGACAGAAGGTCGGTGTAGACGACGGTCGCACACACGCCGCCGGTCTTCGGACCGTCCTTCGAGCACTCCGGCACCGGCGAGGTGAGGAAGTCCATCAGCTCCTGGCTGTAGGCCACGGCGACGATCGAGGCGATAATGATCGCCAGCATCGCCTTGGCGAGCCGGTTGCGGAGCTCACGGAGATGGTCCGCGAGCGGCATCCGCCCCTCGGGGTCCTTCTCCTTAAGTTTCGAGCGGGCAGGCTTGAGCAACCCACGTCCTCATCTCGTGCGGCAGGCCATGGTCGAACGGCCTTCGGGGCGTCAGCGCTGGTGGGTGTCGGTGGGCTCGTTCACAGGACGGGCGCTGGTGACATCGCCGGGCGCGGCCTGGATGGTGCGGGACGGCGGGGTCTGGCCCTGGGCCGGGTCCTTGGGCTCTGCCGGGGTGGCCGCAGGCTGCCCCTCGGACTTCATCGCCTTGGCCTCGCTCTTGAGAATCCGCGCGGACTTGCCGAGCGAACGCGCCATGTCCGGGAGCTTCTTGGCGCCGAACAGGAGGAGGATGAGAAGCGCGATGATGATGATCTCGGTGGGGCCGATCTGTCGGAACATAACTGTGTCTACCTTCTCACCGAGGCGGCTTGGGCTCTGGCTGCTGACCGCGATGGGGACAGATGTCCGAACCGCGACCGGCAGCGATCCTAACTCGCACGGGTAAACGCAGGGCAATCCCTGTGCGTACTCCCGTCAGCGGTCGGCGCCTCATCACCTGTGCCGCCACCAGCAGCCTACCGCTCGTGCCCGGCCCGCAGGAGGGTGCGACGGCGATCTCCGGCGGGGGTCAAGGGGAACCCTTGCCTCAGCGCAGCGTCTCGCCGGAGCGCGCGAGACCGGTCGCGGCCCGCTCCAGGTCGTCGGCGGCGCGGTTGATGCGTTCGGTGGTGCGGGCGACTTCGGAGCCCAGCCGCCGGGCCTCGATGAAGACCCTGATGCCGAGGACGCCGAGGACGGCGATCCCGAGGAAGCCGAGTGCGATGGCGAGCATGGGCCAGAACATGCGCAGAGCCTAGACCGTTCCTGGAGCGATTTCCGAGCCGGGCGTCACACGGTGGAGTGCAGACGCAGGGTCCTGACCCCGCCCCCGGTGAGCAGTTCCACGATCCGCTCGCCCGCCGGCTTGCGGACCGCCGAGCCGCACTCGGGGCAGGTGAAGGAGTAGAAGGTGGTGCGTCGGCTGCCGCCGATGGCAAGGCGCAGCGCTCCCGCGGAAAGCTCGAAGCGGGCGCGGCAGTCCGGGCAGGCGGCCTTGAACAGGACCGGCCCGACCCGGGCCGGAACCGGGGACATCGAGGCAATCCGTGGCGTCACAGTCATGGGGCGCCGGCTCCTTGTTCCTGACCGTCGTGCGGTCCCTGGGCGCCGCGCGGTCCCTGGGCGCCGTGCGGTTCGCCGACGTCGTACGGCTCCCGGGCGTCGTACGCGGCGAGGGCCTCGCACGCCGCCGTGCGCGCGCTGTCCGCGAGCTCCTGGGGTGACACGATCCGCCCGTCCCCGCCCAGTCGCAGCGCCAGCCGGCGCAGCGAGGACGGCATCGGCGTACGCAGCGTAATGCGCAGCCCACCGTCCGGCAGCTCCTCGGCACGGTCGTGCGGGTAGTACTCGGCGACCCAGCGTCCTTTGGGGGCCACCTCGACGACCACCTCCGGATCGTCGGGCGACGGCTGGACCAGGCCTTCCGACAGGTCGCGCAGCTCGATCTCGGGTGGCGCCGCCGGAGCGTCGAGCAGCCGGATCTCCGCGACGCGGTCGAGGCGGAAGGTGCGGCGCGCCTCCGAGAGGCGGCACCAGGCCTCCATGTACGTGTGGCCGACGGCGAAGAGCCGGATCGGGTCGACCTCGCGCTCGGTCAGCTCGTCACGGGCGGGCGAGTAGTACCGAAGCCAGAGCCGTCGCCGCTCGGAGATGGCCCGGTCGACGTCGGCGAAGACCCCGCCCTCGGACTCGAAGGTCACCGAGAGCCGGGAGCTGGCGCCCGCGGCCTCGCCTGCAGCCGCCTCCAGCTTCGCCGTGGCCCGCAGCAGCGCCTCGCGGTCGCCCTCGCGCAGGCCGGGAAGCGTCGCGACGGCACGCGCCGCGACCAGCAGTGCGGTCGCCTCGTCGGCGGCGAGCCGCAGCGGCTCCGCGGTGGACTCCCCCGACGCATCCGGGTTGCGCCACCAGATCCGCTCGCCGTCGGTGTCGATGTCCAGCAGGTCGCCACCCCGGAAGCTGGTCCCGCACATGGGCAGCACGTCGAGGTCGGAGATCAGCTCGTCCTCGGTGATGCCGAAGGCGCGGGCGACGTCGGCGATACGGGCGCCGGGGCGCTCGCGCAGATACGTCACCAGCGACAGCATCCGCCGGGTCTGGTCGATGGCGTTCGCGGCCATGTCGTCTCGGTCCCCCTCAGCCCTTGGCCACGGCGCGCAGCCGGTCGACCACATCGGCCCGCAGGTCCGCGGGCTCCAGTACGACGACGTCCGGACCGAACTCGACGAGCCAGGCGTCCAGCCCGTGCCCGTACGGAATCTCCAACTCGTCCCACCCGTCGCCGAGTTCCCGTACGGCCGTGGCCCGCGAACGCAGCGGGTAGCCGCAGCCGGCGCGCAGCCTGATCCGCGCGGACCGGGTCGCCGTCTCGCCGGCCCAGCTCTCGACGGTCTCTCGGACGGTGACGACATCGGGCACGGGGGCGGTGAACGAGCCCGCGCGCGAGCGGACTTTGCCGCTGATACGGGACAGCCGGAACACCCGCTCCGCGCCCCGGCCCCGGTCGAAGCCGGCGAGATACCAGTGACCGCGCCAGCATTCGAGCGTCCACGGTTCGACATGGCGCTGCTCGGGCCGGGCGGAGTTCGCCTTGCGGTAGTCGAAGACGACCGGGCGGCGGTCGCGGCAGGCGAGCATCAGCGGCTCGAAGGCCGCCTCATGGACGGGGATGCGCGGTTCGAGGGCGCTGTGCTGGATCTCGTACGCGTCCTCGGTCTCCGGCATGCCGGCGGCGCGCAGCTTCTGGAGGGCGCCGCTGGCGGCTCCGGCGAGGCGGGCCTGCTGCCACACCTTGGCGGCCAGGCCCAGTGCGGCGGCTTCCTCCGCGTCCAGGGTGATGGGGGGCAGCCGGTTGCTGTCGCGGCGCGCGAGGTAGCCGATGTCCCCGTCGAGGGACTCCACCGTCTCGATCACCAGGCCGAGTTCGCGCAGATCGTCCTTGTCGCGCTCGAACATCCGGTTGAAGGAGTCGTCGGAACCGGCCTCCAGGTAGGCCTCGATGGACCCGCGCAGCTCGCGCTTGCTGAGCGGCCGCCGGGTCCCGAGCAGACACAGCGCCAGATTCATCAGCCGCTCGGCCTTGGCAATGGCCATCGACGCCCTTCGCCTCCATATGAAGTCCGTTACGCCAGTCGACCGTACCGCCCCGGGGTGTCCGGACAAAAGCGAGGGCCCGCGCCATCAGGCGCGGGCCCTCGCACACCGCTCGATGACCGGCCTCAGACGGCCATCAGGTCGCAGACGAAGATCAGCGTCTCGCCGGGGGCGATACGGCCGCCTGCGCCGCGGTCGCCGTAGGCCAGGTGCGCGGGGATGGTCAACTGGCGGCGGCCGCCGACCTTCATGCCCTGCACGCCCTGGTCCCAGCCGGAGATGACCTGGCCGACGCCCAGCTGGAACTGCAGCGGGGTGCCGCGGTTCCACGACGCGTCGAACTCCTCACCGGTGGAGAAGGCCACGCCCACGTAGTGGACGGAGACGGTGTCGCCCGCCTTCGCCACCGGGCCGTCGCCCTCCCAGATGTCCTTGATCTCCAGGTCGGCCGGCGGCTCGCCACCCGGGAAGTCGATCTCGGGCTTCTCGATGCTCACGGTGTTGCTCCTTGCGCTCTCTGTGCGGTCAACCGGGACAGTCTTGCAGAACGTCCAGGTTGTCCTACTGAACGGCCAGGATGTCGACCGAGAAGACCAGGGTGGACTTGGCCGGGATGCCCTGCTGCTCCTGGTCGCCGTAGCCCATGTCCGGCGGGATGACGAGCAGCACACGGCTGCCGACCTTCTTGCCCTCGAGGCCCTTCTGCCAGCCCGGGATGACCTGGGCGAGCGGGAAGCTCACGGGGGCGTTGCCCCTGGCGTAGCTGCTGTCGAACTCCTTGCCGTCCTTCCACAGGACGCCCTTGTACTTGACGGAGAGCGTGTCCGTGGCCTTGACCGCGGGGCCGCTGCCCTCGATCACGTAGTTCGAGACCAGCTTGGTCGGCGCGTCCTTCTTGGGCACCGTCAGCGACGGCGCCTCGCCGTCCGTGTTCGTGCCGACCTTGGGGAGGTCGATGTTGTCCTGGGCGACCTCGGTGCCCTCCGCGGACGTCGGGAGCGTGGTGCCCTTGACGATGTCCATGACGAACACCAGCGTGGAGTTGGCCGGGATGGAGCCCTGCTCCTGCGCGCCGTAGCCGAGGTTCGGCGGGATCGACACCTCGAGGCGGCTGCCGACCTTCTGGCCGTCGAGCGCCTTCTGCCAGCCCTCGATGACACCGCCGCCGCCGAGGGTGACGGGGAACGGCTTTCCTCGGTCGAAGCTGTTGTCGAACGGCTCCTCGCCGTCCCAGACCTGGCCCAGATAGTCGACCTCGGCGATGTCGCCCTTCTTGAGTTTCTGGCCCTTGCCCTCGCTGACAACGTTGACCTTCAGGTCCTTGGGTGGCTCGCCCTCACCCTTGGCGAGGGTCGGCTTCTCCCCGAACTTCGCACCCTCGGTGATGGTGGGCAGCCCGTTCGTCATCGACGTGGAAGCAGAATCGGAGCCCTTGTCGTTGCCGCACGCCGCTGTCGTCAACAGCAGCAGGGGTACGACGAGCAGGCCGGCAAGTCGGCGCACGTGTTCCTCAGATCTCTAACGGCTTGGTAGATGCGGACACTCTAGGGCGTGCCGAGGGCCCCGCACGAGAAACGTACGGGGCCCGGGTGGCGTTCCGACACACGTGCGACGCGACGGCGACGCCCGTGCCGCTACATGCCGGCGATCAGTTTTTCGACCCGGTCGTCGACCGACCGGAAGGGATCCTTGCACAGCACGGTGCGCTGCGCCTGGTCGTTGAGCTTGAGGTGCACCCAGTCGACGGTGAAGTCCCGGCGCTGCTCCTGCGCCCGGCGGATGAAGTCGCCGCGCAGCCGCGCCCTGGTGGTCTGCGGGGGCACCGACTTGCCCTCGAAGATCTTCAGGTCGTTGCAGATACGGGCGGCCTGCCCCTTGCGCTCCAGGAGGTAGTACAGCCCGCGCCTGCGGTGGATGTCGTGGTAGGCGAGGTCTATCTGGGCGACCCGCGGATGGGACATGGACATGTTGTGCTTGGCGCGATAGCGCTCCAGCAGCTTGTACTTCATGACCCAGTCGATCTCGGTGCCGATCCGGTCGAGGTCCTCCGCCTCGATGGCGTCGAGCGTGCGGCCCCACAGTTCCAGGACCTGCTCGACCGTACCGGTGCGGATGCCGCGGCGGTCGACGAAGTCCACCGCCTTTTCGTAGTACTCGCGCTGGACCTCGAGGGCCGAGGCCTCCCGGCCGCTGGCCAGGCGGACCTTGCGCTGCCCGGTGATGTCGTGACTGACCTCGCGGATGGCCCGGATCGGGTTCTCCAGTGTGAGGTCGCGCATGACGGTGCCCGCTTCGATCATGCGCAGCACCAGGTCGGTCGCGCCGACCTTCAGCAGCATCGTCGTCTCCGACATGTTGGAGTCACCGACGATGACGTGCAGTCGGCGGTAGCGCTCGGCGTCCGCGTGCGGCTCGTCGCGGGTGTTGATGATGGGGCGCGAGCGCGTGGTGGCGGAGCTGACGCCCTCCCAGATGTGCTCCGCCCGCTGGCTGACGCAGTAGACCGCTCCCCGCGGCGTCTGCAGCACCTTGCCCGCGCCGCAGAGCAGCTGCCTGGTGACCAGGAACGGAATGAGGATGTCCGCCAGCCGCGAGAACTCGCCGTGGCGCGCGACGAGATAGTTCTCGTGGCAGCCGTAGGAGTTTCCCGCCGAGTCGGTGTTGTTCTTGAAGAGATAGACGTCGCCCGCGATTCCCTCCTCGTGCAGGCGGCGTTCGGCGTCGACGAGAAGGCCTTCGAGAATGCGCTCACCCGCCTTGTCGTGCGTGACCAGCTCGGTCACATTGTCGCATTCGGGTGTTGCGTATTCCGGATGCGAACCCACGTCGAGGTACAGGCGGGCGCCGTTCCGCAGAAAGACATTGCTGCTGCGGCCCCATGACACGACACGGCGGAAGAGGTAGCGCGCCACTTCGTCAGGTGACAGTCGGCGCTGTCCCCTGAACGTGCACGTGACGCCGTACTCGTTCTCCAGCCCGAAAATGCGGCGGTCCATGTCTGAACATTACGCCTCACGGCCTGAGCTGAAACCGGGTTGGGCGGCACCGTTTCGATCATTTTCCGATACCTGGGGGTCAAACCTTTTGATGCCCTCGGTGCGACCGGGGACTGCGAGGACCCGCTGAGTGGCCGTCAGAACCAGTAGTGCGGCGATTCCTCCGGCGCCCGCCACGGCGAAACTCCATGCGGTACCGCCGATCTCTACCGCCGGCCCCGCGACGGCCGTACCGACCGCCGCGCCGACACCGAAGGTGGTCACCAGCCAGGAGAACGCCTCCGTGACCGTGCCGCGCGGCGCGTGGCGGTCGACGACGATGAACGCGCAGGCGATCGCGGGCGCCAGGAACACACCGGCGACCGCCGCCAGCGCCGTCATCGCGGCCACGCCCGGCGTGAGGATCAGCGGCAGATAGCCGAGGGCAAGCAGGGCGACGATGATGCGCAGCCGGCGCTCGGGCGGCCCGGCCCACTGGCGCGCGCCGTAGGCGACGCCGCCGACCAGGGCGCCGAGGCCCAGCGCGGCCATCAGCCACCCGTACACCGCCTCCCGGCCGTGGTCGTCGGCGTAGGCCACTCCGGCGACCGTGATCGAGCCGAGGGCCAGTCCCACGAAGAAGAACGCGCCGAGCAGCGCGAGCAGTCCCGGTGAGCGCAGCGCGCCCAGCCAGTGCGCCTCGCGGGGAGCGGAACGCCAGTCACGGGACGGCTGGGACATCACGACGGACAGGGCACCCACGACGCCTATGGCGTTGATGACGAACAGCGCCGCGCCGGGGGACCACAGGGACACGAGCAGGGTGACGAGCAGCGGGCCGACCGTGAACATGATCTCCTGGGCCACCGCGTCCATGGCGTACGCCCGGTGCACCCGGTCCTCCCGCCCCAGCACGCTCGGCCACAGCGCCCGCAGGCCGCCCTCCAGCGGCGGGGTGAACAGACCGGCGACGGTCACGGCGGCGTACGCGACGAGCAGCGACCCGGTGCCGGTTGCGGCGAGCAGGAACATGCCGAGCGCGGAGACGACGGCTGCGGGCAGCTGCACCCTGGGCTGGCCGTAGAGGTCGACGGCCCGGCCCAGCAGCGGCTGACCGACGGCGGTGGCGAGGCCGTACACGGCGGCGAGCGCGCCGGCGAGGGTGTAGCTGCCGCCCTCGGCGCGGGTGAAGAGCACGATGGCGATGTGGGCCGTCGCGTTCGGCAGCCGGCCGATCAGGGTGCCGGTGAGCAGCCGGGCGGCGTGCGGCGCCTTGAGGATGTCTGCGTACCCGGCGGCCATGCCGTCTCCTCTCCCCCGGCTTCCGTCGAGGTTTTACGTATAACGTCGTCCTCCATACGTACCATGTCGACAGTCCGCGGGTCCACAGCGCCGCCGCCCCGGACCGCCGTGACACCCCGACGGGCGGCCGAGGACGGCACCCCATGGCAGAGCGGTCCCGGCAGGGCCGATCCCTCCCCGCCGGAGCGGACACCAGCCGCCCCACCAGCAGGGACGTGGCCCGCGTCGCCGGCGTCTCCCAGGCGACCGTCTCCCTGGTGCTCGGCGACAAGTGGCGCGGCCGCGTCTCGGAACGCACCGCCGCCGTCGTCCGCGAGGCCGCGCGGGAACTGGGCTACCGGCCCAACCTCGCCGCCCGCAACCTCCGCCTCGGCCGCACCAGGACCGCCCTTCTCGTCGTTCCGGCGCTCACCAACGAGTTCTTCGCGCGCGTCTACACAGGCGCCGCCACGGTCGCCGCCCGGCACGGTTTCGGCGTCGTCCTCTACCCCTCGCCCGAGGGCGTCGGCCCCGCCAAGGACCCTTTCGCCTCCGCGCGCGCCGCACTCGACGGCGTCATCGCGTCCTCCATGGCGGCCGAGGCACTCGCCGCCATCCGCGGCTCCGACCTCCCCCTGGTGATGCTCGACAGCGACCCCGCGGACAGCGCCGCCGCCGCACACGTCAATCTCGACATCGCCGACGGCATGCGCCAGGTGACGGACCATCTGCTCGCACTCGGCCACCGGCGTGTCGTGCACCTCGCGTCCGCCGTCGCCTCGTGGACCTTCGACGTACGCGCCCGCGCGCTCCACACCGCACTGGACGGCGTCCCCGGCGCACTCGTGCGGACCATCCCCGCACCTCTCGACGTCGACGGCGCCCGCGAAGCGGCCGTGCGCGCGCTCACCGCCCCCGGAGAACGCGCCACGGCCATCATCTGCGACGACGACATCCTCGCCGCCGGGGCCTGCAAAGCCGCACGACGGCTGGGCCTGCGCGTCCCCGAGGACGTCACTGTCACCGGCTTCGACGACCTCGCCCTCGCCACCGCCGTCGAACCCGAGCTCACCACCGTGCACCTGCCTGCCGAGAAGGTGGGCGAACACGGCATGGCCGCCCTGCTCGCCGTCCTCGACGGACGCCGCCCGGAAGAGGGAGACCTCCCCGTCGAGCTTGTCGTACGCGGCTCCTCGGCGCCCCCTGCAGCCTGACCCGCCCCGCGACAGGCTGCGCCGGACACGACCGCGCCCCGGAACCGCACGGGCGGCCCGGGGCGCGGTCGAGGAGCTGCGGGACTACTCCCCGTCCTGCGACTCCTGCGACTCCTCGATGTCCGAAGGGGCGTCCGTCGGCGTCGCCGCGCCCTCCTCGGCCTCCAGCAGCCGCGCCAGCTGCCGGCCGACGATCCGCTTGAACTTCCGCTGCTGAGGCCTTGTACGGTCCAGGACCGCCACCTCCAGGCGGTCCGCCGGGATCTCCCGGTCATTGCCGTTCGCCTGGCTGGAAAGGGCCTGCACAGCGAGCTTCAGCGCCTCCGCCAGCGACATGCCGTCGCGGTGCCGCTGATCCAGGAAGCCGCTGATCTGCTCGGCGTTGCCGCCCACCGCGACCGAGCCGTGCTCGTCGACGATGGAACCGTCGTGCGGCAGCCGGTAGATCTGGTCGCCCTCCGGCGAGGCACCCACCTCGGCGACGACCAACTCCACCTCGTACGGCTTCTCACCGGCGCTCGAGAAGATCGTGCCCAGCGTCTGCGCGTAGACGTTCGCCAGCCCACGGGCCGTCACATCGTCGCGGTCGTAGGTGTAACCGCGCAGATCCGCGTAGCGCACGCCGCCGATCCGCAGGTTCTCGTACTCGTTGTACTTGCCGGCCGCGGCGAAGCCGATCCGGTCGTAGATCTCGCTGAACTTGTGCAGCGCACGGGACGGGTTCTCGCCGACGAAGACAATGCCGTCGGCGTACTGCAGCACGACCAGGCTGCGGCCACGGGCGATGCCCTTGCGGGCGTATTCCGCCCGGTCGGCCATGGCTTGCTGGGGTGAGACATAGAACGGCGTCGACACCGGCTATCCGTCCCTTTCTGTCAGAGGCGAGTACATGGGGGCGTCACAGCAGCGCGGCGCGCGGGCCGTCGGGCCGGCTGAGGCGGCCCTCGAGGATCGCCCGCGCGATCTCGGAGGTCTCGGCCTCGGTGAGCCGGCGGAAGCCCTCGTCCGTGATCACGGTCACGATCGGATAGATCCGCCGGGCCACGTCCGGACCACCCGTCGCCGAGTCGTCGTCCGCCGCGTCGTACAGCGCCTGGATCACCAGTGTGGTGGCCTGCTGCTCGGTCAGGTCCTCGCGGTAGAGCTTCTTCATGGCTCCGCGCGCGAAGATCGACCCCGAGCCGGTCGCCGCATAGCCGAGCTCCTCGGAACGACCGCCCGTCACGTCGTACGAGAAGATGCGGCCCTTCTCGCGGTCGAGGTCGTATCCGGCGAAGAGCGGGACGACGGCGAGGCCCTGCATGGCCATGCCGAGGTTGCTGCGGATCATCGTCGACAGGCGGTTGGCCTTGCCCTCGAGGGAGAGCTGGGCGCCCTCGACCTTCTCGAAGTGCTCCAGTTCCAGCTGGAACAGCTTGACCATCTCCACCGCAAGACCGGCGGTGCCCGCGATACCCACCGCCGAGTACTCGTCGGCAGGAAAAACCTTCTCGATGTCGCGCTGGGCGATCATGTTCCCCATCGTGGCCCGCCGGTCACCGGCGAGCACCACGCCCCCGGGGAACGTGGTGGCCACGATGGTCGTCCCGTGCGGCGCCTCGATGGCCCCCTGCAGAGGCGGCAGGACCCGCTTGCCCGGCAGCAGGTCCGGCGAGTGTTCGCCGAGGAAGTCCATGAAGGACGAGGACCCAGGCGTCAGGAAGGCAGCTGGTAGACGCCCGGTGCTACGAGTGTTGGCTTCCACGCGTTTCCTTCCAAGTAGGCGATGGCCCTCCGCAAGGTGTCGGGATCGTCTCCCAACTTACCGATGGCCGAATTGCAGTTGAAGCACAATACGCCACGGACCCTACCCGTCTCGTGGCAGTGATCCACATGAACTGCTGGAGCAGCGAGACAGATCGAACAGATACCCATCTGGGACAGGATCATCTCGTCGCGCTCGGCTTCGGTGATGCCGTACTGGCGCTTCAGGTGGCCGGCCCTGCCCTTGGCGGCCCGGCAGCTCTTACAGCTGGCGGAGAGACCGTCGGACGCACTGGCATTGCGATGCCATTCTTCGTGAGGCTTGACCTCGCCGCACGACCGGCAGAACTTGTGCCCCGCCGGAGCCTGCACGCGTGGACGCACGTTCTTCCCTTTGGCCATCTGCCGCGCCTGGTGGTATTCCGCCCAACACTGCCGACAGTAGGCCTGCAGCCCGTCACCTGTAGACCTGTTACTGGCGAAGGCTGCTCGCGGTTTGACCTCGTCGCACCGCGAACAGCGCTTGCCGTCCCCCTCGCCGGACACTTACCCACTGACCCTGGCATTCGAAGGCAAAATCACTGCCCGCCCTTCTGAACGAAGCTTCGAACGAAGTCCTCGGCATTCTCCTCGAGGACGTCGTCGATCTCGTCCAGTACGGAGTCGACGTCGTCCGAGAGCTTTTCCTGCCGCTCCTTGAGGTCCTCCGCAGCCTGCGCGTCCTGCGCCTGCTCCTCGACCTCCTCGGTGGAGCGCGTCGCCTTCTGCTGTCCGCCGCCGGTGTCCTTGGTCGCCATACACCTCACCCCGCTCGGTTCGACGTTCTTGATCAGACCCTACTCGCGGGGTCCGACATCGGCCCCGCACTTTCTCCAACGTCCGGGGCCCACCTTCATGATTCCCGCACGGAGGCATTTTCAGCCCCCGGAGAGCACCCGGACCAGGTCTTCCGCATTGCGGCAGCGGTCGAGGAGCTCCTTGACGTGGTTGCGGGTGCCCCGCAGGGGCTCCAGCGTCGGCACTCGTTGCAGAGAGTCACGGCCCGGCAGGTCGAAGATCACCGAGTCCCAGGAGGCCGCGGCGACGTCGTCCGCGTACTGTTCGAGACAGCGGCCACGGAAGTACGCCCTGGTGTCCTCCGGAGGCTTGGTCTCGGCCCGTTCCACCGCGGTCTCGTCCAGCAGGCGCTTCATCTTGCCGCGGACCGCCAGTCGGTTGTACAGGCCCTTGTCGGGGCGCACATCGGCGTACTGCAGGTCCACGAGGTGCAGGCGGGGCGCGTCCCAGTCCAGGGTGTCGCGCCGGCGGTAGCCCTCCATGAGCTCACGCTTGGCGACCCAGTCCAGTTCGCCGGCGAGGCTCATCGGGTTGTTCTCGAGGCGGTTGAGCGTGTCCTCCCAGCGGATCAGGACGTCCTTGGTCTGCTCGTCGGCGTCCGCCCCGAAACGCTCCTCGACGTACTTCCGCGCCAGCTCGAAGTACTCCATCTGCAGTTGTACGGCGGTGAGTGTCCGACCGCTGCGCAGTGTGACGAGGCGCTTTAGGCCCGGGTCGTGCGAGACCTCGTGCAAGGTGCGCACGGGCTGCTCGACGGCCAGGTCGACCGCGATGAAACCGTCCTCGATCATCGACAGCACCAGGGCGGTGGTGCCCAGCTTGAGGTACGTCGAGATCTCGGAGAGGTTCGCGTCGCCGATGATCACATGGAGGCGACGGTACTTCTCGGCGTCCGAGTGGGGCTCGTCGCGGGTGTTGATGATCGGGCGCTTGAGGGTGGTCTCGAGGCCGACCTCGACCTCGAAATAGTCGGCTCGCTGGCTGAGCTGGAACCCGTGCTCATGGCCGTCCTGGCCGATTCCGACCCGTCCCGCGCCGGTGACGACCTGCCGGGACACGAAGAACGGCGTCAGATGGCGCACGATGTCCGAGAACGGGGTCTCCCGCTTCATCAGGTAGTTCTCGTGGGTGCCGTAGGACGCGCCTTTGTTGTCGGTGTTGTTCTTGTACAGGTGGATCGGCTGCGCGCCCGGCAGCTGGGCCGCCCGCTCGGCCGCCTCCGCCATGATCCGCTCGCCGGCCTTGTCCCACAGGACGGCGTCCAGCGGATTGGTCACCTCGGGCGAGCTGTACTCGGGGTGGGCGTGGTCGACGTAGAGACGTGCGCCGTTGGTGAGGATCACATTGGCCAGGCCGATGTCCTCGTCGGTGAGCTGGCTGGAGTCGGCGGCCTCGCGAGCGAGGTCGAAGCCGCGGGCGTCCCGCAGCGGATTCTCCTCCTCGAAGTCCCAGCGGGCGCGGCGCGCCCGGTGCATCGCCGCCGCGTATGCGTTGACGATCTGGGACGAGGTGAGCATGGCATTGGCGTTCGGGTGGCCGGGGACGGAGATCCCGTACTCCGTCTCGATGCCCATTACTCGCCGTACGGTCATGCGGCCCTCCTTGCCCGGCGGCGTTCCCCGCCGGGAACGGCGCTCAAGTACCGCGGGTGCTCCGGTGCGCGTGCGGTGCCCGTCCCCGCACTGCGCGACCCGGCGGTACGAAAGAGCCTAGAACGCCGCTGCGTGGCTGGGGAGATCAATTTCGTCATTGCTGGGGTGTGGTCGGACCTGTCCGGAAAGCAACCGGCTGCGGATGCCCGTCCCCCCGGTGTGGGCGGGGGACCGCCGGCATCCGCAGCCGGTGTGCCTTTACAGGTACTGACCGGTGTTCGCCACCGTGTCGATGGACCGGCCGGTGTCCGCGCCCTGCTTTCCGGTGACGAGGGTGCGGATGAAGACGATCCGCTCGCCCTTCTTTCCGGAGATACGGGCCCAGTCGTCCGGGTTGGTGGTGTTGGGCAGGTCCTCGTTCTCCTTGAACTCGTCCACGCATGCCTGGAGGAGGTGGGAGACCCGCAGGCCCTTCTGGTTGTGATCGAGATAGGCCTTGATGGCCATTTTCTTGGCCCGGTCGACGATGTTCTGGATCATCGCGCCGGAGTTGAAGTCCTTGAAGTACAGGACTTCCTTGTCGCCGTTGGCGTACGTGACCTCGAGGAAGCGGTTCTCCTCGGACTCCGCGTACATCTGCTCCACGACCGACTGGATCATGGCGTGGACCGCGGCCGCCTTCGACCCGCTGTGCTCGCCGAGGTCGTCGGAGTGCAGCGGGAGGGAGGCGGTCAGGTACTTCGCGAAGATGTCCTTGGCGGCCTCCGCGTCCGGACGCTCGATCTTGATCTTGACGTCGAGCCGGCCGGGCCGCAGGATCGCGGGGTCGATCATGTCCTCACGGTTGGAGGCACCGATGACGATCACGTTCTCCAGGCCCTCCACACCGTCGATCTCGGCGAGGAGCTGCGGGACGATGGTGTTCTCCACGTCCGAGCTCACACCGGACCCGCGGGTACGGAAGAGGGACTCCATCTCGTCGAAGAAGACGATGACGGGGGTGCCTTCACTGGCCTTCTCACGGGCACGCTGGAAGACAAGACGGATGTGCCGCTCGGTCTCGCCGACGTACTTGTTGAGGAGCTCGGGGCCCTTGATGTTGAGGAAGTAGCTCTTCCCCGCGGGCTGGCCGGTCACCTCGGCGACCTTCTTGGCAAGGGAGTTGGCGACCGCCTTGGCGATCAGCGTCTTGCCGCATCCGGGCGGGCCGTAGAGCAGGATGCCCTTCGGCGGCCGCAGTTCGTGCTCCTTGAAGAGGTCGGGGTGGAGGTACGGCAGCTCGACCGCGTCGCGGATCATCTCGATCTGGCCGCCGAGTCCGCCGATCTTGTCGTAGTCGACGTCCGGAACCTCTTCGAGGACGAGCTCCTCGACCTCGCTCTTCGGGATGACCTCGTAGACGTACCCGGAGCGGGGCTCGAGCAGGAGGGCGTCGCCGGGGCGGATGGTCGCTTCCAGCAGCGGCTCCGCGAGCCGCACCACCCGTTCCTCGTCAGTGTGACCGAGCACCAGGGCGCGCTCGCCGTCCTCGAGGGTCTCCTTGAGGGTGACGATCTCCCCGGCGCGCTCGAACTCCATGGCCTCGACCACGTTGAGCGCTTCGTTGAGCATGACCTCCTGGCCGCGCCGGAGCTCTTCCGGGTCGACGCTGGGGCTGACGTTCACCCGGAGCTTGCGGCCCCCGGTGAAGATGTCACAGGTGCCGTCCTCATTGGCCTGCAGGAAGACACCGAAGCCGGCCGGCGGCTGCGCGAGCCGGTCGACCTCCTCCTTGAGGGCCACGATCTGGTCGCGGGCCTCACGGAGCGTGTTGGCGAGTCGCTCGTTCTGTGCGGACACGCCGGCCAGGTTGGTCTGCAGCTCGACGATCCGCTCCTCGAGAATCCTCGTGTGTCGCGGAGAGTCGGCGAGCTTGCGGCGCAGGACGGCGATTTCCTGCTCGAGATAGGCAACCTGGCCGGCTGGGTCTTCAGACCCCCGCCCCGGCCGGATGCCGCGGTTGATGTCGTCGTCGTGGGCTGCCACGGTCCTCACCTCCTCCAAGGGGAGCTGGACGCTTCCTGACCCTACCTGTGTGGGTGGTGATTGAAACCCCTAGATCACAAAGACGGAAGGGGTGTGTCCGATCTTCACCCTTGCGCTCTTACCTCTGCGAGGGGAATACCCACGGGATACCCACCCAGCAACATCGGAAAGCGGGCGGTTGTATCGTCGAAGCGTTCAACACCCGTCAGGGGTGGCACGACTTGCTTCACAGAGCTACACCCGACGAAGGAACGGCAGGAGATATGACCGTGCAGCACGAGGTTCCCACCGACGGGGCCGCCGAGGCGCTCGAGGTCTGGATCGACCAGGACCTCTGCACAGGGGACGGAATCTGCGCGCAGTACGCTCCCGAGGTCTTCGAGCTGGACATCGACGGTCTGGCGTACGTGAAATCCGCCGACGACGAACTGCTGCAGAGCGCGGGGGCGACGACGCCCGTGCCGCTGCCGCTGCTCAACGACGTGGTGGACTCCGCCAAGGAGTGCCCGGGCGACTGCATCCACGTACGTCGGGTTTCGGACAGGGTCGAGGTCTACGGCCCCGACGCGGAGTGACGGATCACATACTGCGGGCTTCGGCGGGGGTGCTGCGGACGAACTTCCCGCCCTGCCACTGCCACTTGATCTCTTCCCGCTCGTCGGGGCAGCAGCTGGGCACCCCGGGCGACGAGTAGCCGAGCAGCGTCGCGACGACCGCCCCGTCGCGTACGGCGAGGGCGCCCACGCTCTGCTTCTGCGCGGGTTCGACGAGGGTGGCGACCACCCTGGCGTCGCTGTCGGGGCCCGCCGACAGCACGTAGAGCCCGCTGGGCGGGGTGCCGGATCCCGCGTCGCAGCGGGCGGCCACCACGGTCTCCGGGCCGCCGTCGCCGTCCAGGTCGCCCGAGGCCCTCTTGGTGACCACGCTGCCGAGGCCGCCGCACTCGAGGGGCAGCTGCACCGCCGCGGGGTCCGGCGCGGGCGCCGGGGCCGCGGCCGTCGTGCTCTTGGGCCCGCTGCCGGACTGGGAGGCGGTGGCCGCTTCTGGTTGCAGCATTCCCGCACCCGCCATGACCGCGGCCATCGCCGCCGCCGTGGCCAGCCAGTGCACCGGGCGGGCGTGAGTGTGCGCGAGGTCCGGGACGGCGGCGGAGTTCTGCACGCGACGGGTCTCCTGAGGGGCTGTGCCGGTGGGGGTGGCCAGCATCGTGCCATACGTCACACACGACCGGAACAGCGGGGTCCGTAAGACTCCGGTAAAACACCCGGCCGGTGCCGGCATCGGGGGCAACATGAGGACGCCGCCGCCGAGTTCCGTGCGGGGCACGGGGAACTCGGCGGCGGCGTCGGAGCGTTGTACGGGCGGCCGTGGTGGGCGGCTCAGCCCTTGTTGGGGCCCTCGTAGTCCTCGCCGTAGGCGCCCTTCGCGGGCCGGCGGCGGCGCATGGGGGGCTCCACGCCGTCGGCGAGACGGCGGGCGGTGACCAGGAAGCCGGTGTGGCCGATCATCCGATGGTCGGGTCGCACGGCCAGGCCCTCGACGTGCCAATTGCGGATCATCGACTCCCACGGCTGCGGCTCGGCGAAGCAGCCGATCTCGCGGATCGACTCGACGGTGCGCGCGAGCTGGGTGGTCGTGGCGACGTAGCAGCACAGGATGCCGCCGGGGACGAGCGCCTTGGAGACGGCCTCGAGGCACTCCCAGGGAGCCAGCATGTCGAGGATGACCCGGTCGACGTCGGCGTCGGTCAGGTTGTCCTGGAGGTCGCCGACGGTGAGCTGCCAGGCAGGGTGGGGGCCGCCGAAGTAGCGCTCCACGTTCTGCTGTGCGATCTCGGCGAAGTCCGCGCGGCGCTCGTAGGAGTGCAACATTCCGTCGTCGCCGATGGCGCGCAGGAGGAAGCTGCTGAGCGAGCCCGAGCCCACCCCCGCCTCCACGACGCGTGCGCCGGGGAAGATGTCGGCGAAGGCCAGGATCTGCCCCGCGTCCTTGGGGTAGACCACGGCGGCGCCGCGGGGCATGGACAGGACGTAGTCGGGGAGCAGGGGGCGCAGCGCGAGGTAGGCGACGTTTCCCGTGGTTCGGACAACACTGCCCTCGGGAGCGCCGATCAGCTCGTCGTGCGGGAAGGAACCCTTGTGGGTGTGGAAGTTCTTCCCGGCCTCGAGCGTGAACGTGTAGTGGCGTCCCTTGGGGTCGGTGAGCTGGACCTGGTCCCCGACCTTGAAGGGCCCGCGACGGCGGGCGGCACCGGTCGGTTCGGACATACGACCAGTGTATGGGCTTCAGGAACCGGGCCGTGCCATGGCTGCGACGAAGGCCCGTTCGACATCCGCGGCGGACAGGACGCCGTAGATCTCGCCGGTCTCCTCCACCACCAGGTACTCGGTGGCCGGAGTGGCCCGGAGCGCGTCCAGCAGGGCTTCGCCCGCGAGTTCGGCGGGCACCTTCATGCCTTCCTCGAGGTCCTGCGCGAGGGTGCTGACGGCGACCCAGGGGCGGCGGTGCTGCGGGACACCTACGATGGCTGCTTCGCGGACCAGCGCGGCCGGCTCTCCGCGGCCGTCGACGACGACGAGGGCGCGGGCTCCGGCCTCGTTGGCGCGGCGCAGGGCCTCGGAGAGCGGGGTGGTGGCCTCGACGGGCACGGCACGCCGGGTCAGGGCCCTGGCAGCCAGTTCCGGCAGGTGCTCGCGCAGCCGCGCCATGCGCAGGCTGTTGCCGGCTCCGGTCCAGATGATGGCGGCGAGGATGGCCGCGAGCAGGGCGTCGGTGACGGTCTCCATGCCGCCGATGTCCTCGGTGGAGTTGCCGAGGGCGCCGGTGTGGGTGAGCAGCGGGAGGCCGATGAGGACGGCGACGGCAAGCGCCCGGCCGACCCAGGCGGCGGCAACCGTGCCCGCCATGGGCTTCCCGGTGATCTTCCAGACGACGGCGCGCAGCATCCGGCCGCCGTCGAGGGGAAGTCCGGGCAGCAGGTTGAAGGCCGCCACGATGAGGTTGGAGATCATCAGCCCGGCGATGAGGACACCGGGCACGGTGCCGGGCTCGACGGCGTACAGGCCGAGGTAGAACAGGCCGGCCAGGGCGAGGGAGAACAGCGGTCCGACGAAGGCGAGCCAGAATTCGCGTCCGGGAGTCTCCGTCTCCCTCTCGATCTCCGAGACGCCGCCGAAGAACTGGAGCTGGATGCGGCGCACCGGGAGTTTGAAGCGAAGCGCGACGACGGTGTGGGCCAGTTCGTGGACGAGCACGGAGGCGTAGAAGGCGACGGCGAAGAACAGCGAGACGAGGTAGCGCGCGCCGCCGAGCTCGGGCAGCACGCGGTCGAGCTGTCCGCCGAAGACCCAGGTGATCAGGGCCGCGACGACGAACCAGCTGGGGGCGACGTAGACGGGCACGCCGAAGGGGCGACCCATGAGGATGCCGCCGCCGGGTTCGGTGGGACGCCGCGTGCCGCCGCTGCCGGAGTCCGCTTTGTCCACCCCGGACCGCGCGCGTTCGCGCTCATCCCTCGTGTCGTCCTCGTTCACGGGTTCCCTTCGTTGCGAATGCGTCGCTCGCTCGAATCATGCAGTGCTCGGGGGTCTGTCGTCGATGGTATGCCGCTCGCTGTCAGTGGCGGGCCGTAGGGTCTGAGTCATGAGTACGAGTCAGCAGCCCGCGGGGCCCGCTTCCTGCGGGTCGGCCTCGGGGTCCGCCTCGAGGGCCGCCGAGATCGCCGCGCCCGCCACGGGCGCCGTGGCCGCCCCGGCCGACGAGTCCGTGGCGGGCGGCGGTTCCGACCGGCCCGCGGCCCCGGGTTCCGCCGCGCCGGACACCCCCGCGGTGTCCGCGGCCGCCGTTGTGCCCGCCCCGGCGGTGGAGGCTGTGACCGCCCGCGCATCTGTCCCCGAAAGCGGGACGCAGCAGGCCGCCGGTGACGCCGCGGCGGAGTCGCGCAGCGGGCGGCCCGCGTCGCTGTCGCCCTCTCGGGCCGGCGATTTCATGCAGTGTCCGCTGCTGTACCGGTTCCGGGTGATCGACAGGCTGCCCGAGAAGCCAAGCGAGGCGGCGACACGTGGGACGCTGGTGCATGCCGTGCTCGAGCGGCTCTTCGACGATCCGGCGGCCGAGCGGACGGTGCCGCGGGCGAAGGCGATGATTCCCGGCCAGTGGAGCCGCCTGCTGGAGTCCAGGCCGGAGCTGGGCGAGCTGTTCGCCGAGGACTTGGGGGGCGAACGACTGTCGCGCTGGCTGGGTGAGGCGGAGCAACTGGTGGAGCGCTGGTTCACGCTGGAGGACCCGACGCGGCTGGAGCCGGCCGAGCGGGAGATGTTCGTGGAGACGGAGCTGGGGTCGGGGCTGCGGCTGCGCGGAGTGATCGACCGGGTGGACATCGCGCCGACCGGTGACGTGCGGATCGTCGACTACAAGACGGGCAAGGCGCCGCGCCCCGAGTACAGCGAGGGCGCGCTGTTCCAGATGAAGTTCTACGCGCTGGTGATCTGGCGTCTGAAGAACGTCGTGCCGCGCAGGCTGCAGCTGGTGTATCTGGGCAGCGGCGACGTGCTGACGTACGACCCGGTGCCGGCGGACCTGGAGCGCATGGAGCGCAAACTGCTCGCGCTGTGGGACGCGATCCGGCACGCCACCGAGACGGGAGACTGGCGGCCCCGGCCGACGAAGCTGTGCGGCTGGTGCGACCACCAGTCGGTGTGTCCTGAATTCGGTGGCACTCCCCCGGTTTATCCGCTGAGCGTCTCCCCGCCCGCGTCGGCCGAGGATGGTCAGGGCAGAATGGGCCCGGTCTGAAGAAGGAGTATTCGTGGCTATCCGCGTCCTACTGGTCGACGACCAACCGCTGCTGCGTACCGGTTTCCGGATGATCCTCGAGGCCGAGCAGGACATCGCGGTGGTCGGCGAGGCCGGGGACGGCCTCCAGTCGCTCGACCAGGTGCGGGCGCTGCAGCCCGACGTGGTGCTGATGGACATCCGGATGCCCCGGATGGACGGCGTCGAGGCGACCCGGCAGATCACCGGCCCGGGCCGGGACGGTCCGGCGAAGGTCCTGGTCCTGACGACCTTCGACCTCGACGAGTACGTGGTGGAGGCGCTGCGTGCCGGCGCGAGCGGCTTCCTCCTCAAAGACGCTCCGGCGAATGAACTGGTGCAGGCGATCCGGGTGGTGGCGGCCGGCGAGGCGATGCTCGCACCGAGCATCACGCGCAGACTCCTCGACAAGTACGCGGACCATCTGCCGTCGGGCGAGGAGCCGGTCCCCGACACGCTGAACAGGCTGACCGACCGCGAGATGGAAGTGCTCAAGCTGGTCGCGCGGGGCCTGTCCAACGCGGAGATCGCAGCGGATCTCTTCGTCAGCGAGACCACGGTCAAGACGCACGTCGGCCACGTGCTGACGAAGCTGAGCCTGCGCGACCGCGTGCAGGCCGCGGTGTACGCGTACGAGAGCGGCCTGGTGCGCCCCGGGGCCCAATAGCGGGCCTCGACCACGGGAAAGGCCGGTGCCCGGCAGCTTGCGCAGCTGCCGGGCACCGGCCTTTTGCCATATGCCCGGACCCACCTCCGTGGACCCGCCTCCTGGCACCACCTCCGTGGCACCGCCAGGATCAGGCGGTGCCACGGAGAGGATCAGGCGGTGCCGCGGAACAGCTCCCACAGCTGGAGGTCGGAGCTGGAGTTGAGCGCCCACTCGACGCCGCTGACGTTCTCGCGTGCCGCGACGTACTGCTTGCCCTGCCAGAGCGGCAGCACGGGCACGTCGTTCGCGACGATCTCCTGGATCTGCTTGAAGGCCGGCGACGCCGCGGTGCGGTCGGCCTCGCGCCGCGAGGCCGGGATGAGCTCAAGGACCTTGTCGCTGACGTAGGGCGAGTTGAGGAAGTTGCCCTTGTCGAGGAACGGCGCGGTGTAGTTGTCCGGGTCCGGGAAGTCGGGGAACCAGCCCAGCCCGTAGACGGCGTAGTCGCCGCGCTTCTGGGCGGGCCGGAACTTGGACCACTCGGCGCCCTCGATCTTGACGTCGAACAGCTTGCTCGCGTTGAGCTGGTCGCGGAGCGCCTCGAACTCCTTGGCCGTGCCCTCGCCGTAGTGGTCCGTGGTGTAGTGCAGCGTGAGCTTGACCGGCGTGTTGATGCCGGCATTGCTCAGGATGGTCGCGGCCTTCTGGCGGCTGGGCTCGCCGTACTTGTTGAAGAACGAGTTCGTGTGCGCGGAGATGCTCGACGGGATGAGCGAGTAGAGGGGCTCGGCGGTGGCGCCGTACACCTCCTGAGCGATCTGGCCTCGGTCGACGAGTGACGCGATGGCCTGGCGGACGGCCTTGTCCTTGACCACCGGGGCTTCGGTGTTGAAGGCGAGGTAGCGGATCTCCAGGCCCGGCACCTCGGTGAGCTCGATGCCTTCCTGCGGGTTCTCCAGCAGGTTCTTGATCTGCTCCGGCGACATGGCACGGGTCATCAGGTCGATGTCGCCCGCCTCGAGCGCCTTGCCCATGGAGGCGGCGTCGGCGAAGGTGCGCAGCACGACCTTGTTGTTGTGGAGCTTGAGGTCGCCCTTGTAGTTCGGGTTCTTGCTGAAGACGACCTGGGAGACCTGGTCGCCCTCGGTCTCGGCCTTCATGGTGTACGGGCCCGAGCCGTCGACCTCGAAGCCCTCGCGCAGCTTCTTCCCGTCGTACTTCTCCTTGCTGACGATGCCGGCGGCCGGCGTCGAGAGCTTGTACGGGAAGGTGGCGTCGGGCGTGGCCAGGTGGAAGATGATCTCGCGGTCGCCCTTGGTCTCGATCGTGTCGATGTTCGAGAGCAGGGCGGCCGTGCCGTTGTCTGCGTCGATGTCCAGGACGCGCTGGACGGAGAACTTGACGTCCTCCGCGGTCACGGGCGTGCCGTCGGCGAACGTGAGGCCGCTGCGCAGCTTGCAGCGGTAGCTCTCGCTCGCGTTGTCCGTGAAGATGCAGGACTCGGCGGCGTCCGGGACGGGCTCGCCGCCGCCGCGCGGGGCGTGCATCAGGGTCTGGAGGGCCTGCCGCAGGACGTTCCAGGCGCCGGTGTCGTAGGCGTACGCCGGGTCGAGGGGTGCGGGGGCGTCCGCGCCTGCGACGAACTGGTCCGTGGTGCCCACGACTATGGCGTCACCGCCGTCGGACCCGCCATCCGCACTGCCGCAGGCGACGAGCGCGGGCGCGAGCAGGCCGACCACGGCCGACAGCACCAAAGTCTTACGCTTCATCCTGGACGTTCTCCCTCATCCCATCCGGCACTGTGTTGCAGCGTTGCGTATCGACTCCGCCACCTCCGCCCGGTCGGGGCGGCGCGATCGGGCCGGGGTACAGAGCGATCGGTCCTGTGTTTCCGTCGGCTGGGTGGCCGGCGGAACATCACGGTGATGCAGCGAAGTCTCGCGACGAGATTAGTCCGCAACGCCAGGAAAGCGTGACCGGGGCCGAGTTGATGCGTAATCACTGAGTGATCATCAATGCCTGTGGGCGGATGGCCATGCCATGGAAGATTCGTAAACTCCCCCATCAATCAGGACACATAGAAGCGTCCGACACCCCCGAACTGGGCAACGGACGTAAGTCGCCCCTCGTCGGGACGGTACGCACAGTGACGAAGGTCACCCCGGGAACTTACTGGCGGTCATGTCGCAATCGATCCGGCGGTCACGGAAAAGGCATGCCCGGATGCCACGAGTTTCCTTTGCATTCGAGAAAAACGGACGGTGCAGGTATCACTGCTTCGAACTGATGAGAGTGCGCAGAAATACCAGGTCGACTTCCTCGAGGGACTGAACGACGACTCGGCCGACCGCCGGCTGGATCGGGCTCACGGACGGGACCGCCACTACTCGGCAGCCCGCCGCCTCCGCCGAGGCCACGCCGGTCGCCGTGTCCTCCACGACGGCGCATCTCGCGGGTTCCGCGCCCAGCCCTTGGGCGGCGAGCAGATACGGGTCGGGGTGCGGCTTGGTGCGCGGCACCTCGTCACCCGCGACGGAGAGGGCGAAGTGCTGGGGACCCAGCGAGGCGAGGATCCGGTCGATGATGCGGCGGTGCGAGGCGGAGACCAGCGCTGTGGGCACGTTGTGGGCGGCGAGCTCCGAGAGCAGCCGGTCGGCACCGGGCATCAGGGGCACTCCCCGCCCGATCCGCTCCTCGAACTTGTCGTTGAGCAGCACGGTCAGCTCCGCGAGACTGATGTCGGCACCGGTGGCCTCGATGAGATAGCCCGCACTGCGCGTCATGGGGCCGCCCACCACGACGTCCCGCCATTCCTCGTCCAGCCGGTGGCCGAGGTCGGCGAAGACCTCCACCTCCGCGTCCCACCAGAAGCCCTCCGTGTCGACGAGGGTGCCGTCCATGTCGAGGAATACGGCCTGCAGGGCGGCCGCTTCGGCCGAACGGGTCAGCGACGCGGGGACCGTGCTGGTCATGGGCGCACCTCCATGAGGGACGAGAAGGCCGGCCACCCCTCCCAGCGGCTTTTCCCGCGGGGACAGGCGGCCGGCCTGCACTGGACCGACCAGTGTACGACGCTCTCGATCAGCGTGCGTTGAAGTACTTCGCCTCGGGGTGGTGGATGACGATGGCGTCGGTGGACTGCTCGGGGTGGAGCTGGAACTCCTCGGACAGCTGGACGCCGATGCGTTCCGGCCGGAGCAGCTCCGCGATCTTGGCGCGGTCCTCGAGATCCGGGCACGCACCGTAGCCGAGCGAGAACCGGGCGCCGCGGTACTTCAGCGCGAACATGTCCTCCACATCGACCGGGTCCTCGCCGCCGAAGCCGAGCTCGGCGCGCACCCGGGCGTGCCAGTACTCGGCGAGCGCCTCAGCGAGCTGGACCGACAGGCCGTGCAGTTCGAGGTAGTCGCGGTAGGCGTTGGCCTCGAAGAGCTTGGCGGTCTCCTCGCCGATCTTCGAGCCGACGGTCACGACCTGCAGGCCGATGACGTCCCTCTCGCCGGATTCCTCGGGGCGGAAGAAGTCGGCCAGGCACAGGCGACGGCCGCGGCGCTGGCGCGGGAAGGAGAAGCGGGTCCGCTCCGAGCCGTCCTCGTTCAGCAGGATCAGGTCGTCACCCTTGGACACGCAGGGGAAGTAGCCGTGGACGACGGCCGCCTCGAGGAGGTTGTCGGTCTGCAGCCGGTCCAGCAGGCCGCGCAGCCTGGGCCTGCCCTCGGACTCCACCAGTTCCTCGTACGAGGGCCCGTCGCCGGCGCGGGACTGCTTGAGCCCCCACTGGCCCTTGAACAGGGCGCCCTCGTCGAGCCAGGAGGCATAGTCCTTGAGCGGAATGCCCTTGACCACACGGGTTCCCCAGAAGGGCGGCTCCGGGACCGGGTTGTCGGTGGCGACGTCGGAACGGGCCGCACCTTCCTCGGGGCGATCCTCGACGACCGTGGTGGCGGCCCTGACCCTGCGCTGCTTCAGTTCGGGCAGTACCGCGCCGGGGACGCCGCGCTTGACGCCGATGAGGGCGTCCATCAGGCGCAGGCCCTCGAACGCGTCGCGGGCGTAGCGGACTTCGCCCTCGTAGAGCTCGTGGAGATCCTGCTCGACATAGGCGCGGGTGAGGGCCGCGCCGCCCAGGATGACCGGGTAGTCGGCGGCCATCCTGCGCTGGTTGAGCTCCTCCAGGTTCTC
>NZ_JBVHTA010000012.1:0-176531 GCF_055566095.1 Streptomyces sp. NPDC027962 | reverse complement strand
GCAGCGAAGGTCGCTGCCGGACTGTGGGACGATTTCACTTACGAGGTGCCCTCTTGCTCGGGTCTGATGGAAGCGTAGGAACTCCCATCATCCCAGGTCAGCGGGCACCTCTTCCTGTTTCTCCATCCACAGCTCGGCCGCTACGCGGTGGATCGAGGCTGAGTCCGCACCACCACTTCGGGTGTTGACCAGAGCGGCACGGAAGAACGCCGTAGTGATCCCTCGGAAACCGGTGTGCCCGAGCGCACCCGCGTGCCGCAAGCACCACAGCTCCGGCTCGTCCTTGCTATCCGTTGCGCCGGAGGACACGCCGCACGTCGTGCACTCGGCCTCGTAGACCGGTCCGCTGCCTTGCTTGTCTGTGCTCAACGTCCAGTCGGCGAACCGCATCACTGCATGTGGTGTCACCGACTCGCAGTCCGATGCACCATGTCCCGTTGATCTCTGAGTGCCGTCCATCAGCTGTCTCCGTCCTGAGACGACACCGACATGAGAGCCCATACGGACTTTCCGACGCCGCCGCGTTCGCTGACGCCCCACTTGTCCGCGAGCACGCCGACCAGGACGAGTCCTCGGCCACACTCGGAGTCACTGGCAGCGGCATACTGGCGAGGCCGGACGTCAGAGCTGTCACGGACCTCGATGCGAAGGTCATCGCCGGCATGTTGGAAACGGGTTTCGATCGCCCGATCCGGCGAAACGTGCGCATGCCGGACAGCGTTGGTGACGAGTTCCGAGAGCACGACCAGAGCCGTGTCCTCCATCTCTGCCAGGCCCCAGGCGGCAAGCGCTTTGCGTAGCTCGACGCGGGCCAGGCCGACGCAGCGAGGGTGGCGAGCCCATCGGCACACCCTCTCCCGGCCGTTCAGCGCATCCTGTTGCTCCTGCATGCCTCAGAGGATGGAGAACTCAACGCCCTTTCGATTCCCGGCGATGGGGGTACCCATGATGGGTACACTCCGCGCGGAGAATCACTGATATTCCTTGTGCCCAGGCAGATTCGGGGAAGCGCGTGTCAGGAGACCTCTCACCAACGGCCTTACCCGCCTATGTCCTTGACCGAGCCGATGTGCAGGCCGCGCTGAAGCGGCACGACTTCGGACAGGTCTTCAAGCTGGCCCGGCAGTGGGGCGGAGTCAGCTTCCTCAAGATCGCCGACGCGTGCGACATCAAGCCGGAGCGAGTGGGGAAGCTGGCGCGAGGCGACGGCGCGATCACCACCTACGAGAAGATCGCGTATATCGCCGACGCCCTGGGCATCCCCGGCCACATGATCGGGATGGCACCGCGCCCATGGGAGGAGGCATCAACGCCCACGGCTTCAGGCCGCCCGGAGCTGATCTCTCCCCTCGCGACTGTCGCCCCAGGAATTGCGAACGTTCCCGAGTCCAATGATCTGGGAACGGTCGATCTCGAAGGAGACGAAGTGCAGCGCAGGAGGTTCCTCGCAGCTTCCATCGGCATCGCCACCGGTGCGACCATGACGCCAGGAGCCACGGTCGGCCGCATCGGGCCCCGCCAGGTGCAGCACCTTCAGCGGCGTACGACCCGTCTGCGAAGCCTCGATGACGTACTCGGCGGAACCGACACCCGGCACATCTACCGCGCCGAGCTCGGTACCACGCTGAACCTGGTGCGCAACGCCTCGTACACGGAGACCACCGGTCGGCAGCTCCTCAGTCTGGTGGCGGAGCAGGCACAGCAAGCCGGCTGGGCTGCATTCGACGCAGGACGACAGACCGAGGCGTCGGCCCTTTACGAGAAGGCCTTTCAGGCAGCTACCGAGGCGCAAGACGCGGCGCTGGCAGGCAACTCCCTCGCGTTTCTCGCCTACCAGCAGGTCAGCACGGGCACTTCCGGCGTAGCGACCGCCGCCGCATCCTGTGAGACTGCCAGCGCGGACGCACCCCCGACTGTCCGGGCCCTCCTCTTTGAACGCCGCGCCTGGGCCCATGCCAAAGCAGGCCAGGCCAAGGAGACCGAGCAGGCGCTCGGCCAGGCTGAAGAGGCATTGACAGGAAGCGGCAGTGACCGCCCCGGGCCCGACTGGGCGTCGTGGGTCGACACTCGCGAACTCCAGATCATGAAGGGCCGCTGCTGGACCGAGCTGCGCCGGCCGCTACGAGCCGTTCCCGCCCTCGAAGCAGCCCTGGCCGACTTCAACGATGCCCACGCCCGCGACAAGTCTCTGTACCTCACCTGGCTCGCGCACGCGTACCTGGACGCCGGAGAAGTCGAGCAGTCGGCAGCAGTGATCACCAGGGCCATGGATCTGTCAGCCGGAATCGGCTCTGTCCGGCCGCAGCAGCGCGCGAACGAGTTCCTGGTGAGGCTTCAGCCGCACCGGACGATCGCGCCGGTCGCCGAACTCATGGATCGCGCGGCTATGTGATCACTCAGCAACGCTGCGGGCGATCCAGTCCAGGCCGGCCGCAGAGCCCGACACGATGGGCACCGCATTGATCTCGGGGTTGTCCCACGGGTGGTGCTCCAGCAGATGCGCTTCAAGATCGGGGTACCGAGCCGCCGTCGTCTTGAAGATCACCTGCCACTCCTCGCCCTCACCGAACTCACCCAGATGCCAGAAGAGCGAGGTGACAGGGCCGACCACCTGCGCACCCGCGGCCAGACGTACCTCTGTTGCACCCTTGGCCAGTGCTACCGCCGACTCACGGCTTTCCGTCGCTGTGTACACCTGCACGCACTCAGTCATGGACGAGAGCCTAGGGCGGACCGCGACCCACCAACCAGGGGCCACGATGTGTCCAGCTCAGAACCCCTGTGGCTGCATCCGGACCCAAGAGGCTATGAAGAAGCCTTGACTGTGGTCATGCGGCCAAGTGTGTCAGGTGCGCGGACGGAAGCGCCCGCGCATTTCGCGCGGCGTCGCGGGGCGGGGCGTGGGGCGCCGCGCGGTGAGTGACGCAGTGATGGCGCAGCTGTCCCCAGCGCCGCGGCAGGCGCGGCAGGCGCGGCCACGGTAGATGCCGCCGGGCGGGGCGACCGTGGTCACCGCCTCACGCTGACTTGACCCCGCGCCAACGCCGGCCCTCCCGCTGCCGGTCACCGGCGCTACCGCCGCGCGGTCGCCGCCGGGCCGCCGCCGGGCCGGGGGCGCTGCCGCCGCTGTCGCCAGCGCAAGCGCGCGGGGCCACCACCCGCGTTCGTCGGCTCATGACGGCGCCGCCGCCGGTCACCGGACTGCCGCCGTGGTTACCGCAGGCCCGCCGGCCCTGACCGCCTCCGCCCGTTGCGCCACGGCCGGCCACGCCACCGTGTCGGAACCGCGGCTCGTAAGGCCGCGGACACGCGACCGCCCCCCAGTGGCGACCGTGGCGTCGCCTTTCGGACACCGCCCGTTGACAGCCTGCGCAGGTGTCGCGCCCTCCGTCCGTCCGTCTCCCCGTCGACCGGGCCTTCGGCCCAGCGGTCGCCAGAGTCGTCGGCCGGGGTATCGGCCGGGTCGTCGGCGGCGTCTTCGCCACGGCCGTCGGCCGGGCTGTCCGCGGCATCCTCGGCAAGACAGCCATCGACTTCCGCCACTGCCGGCTGCTCGGGCTCATGGGCTCGACGGCCCTCGCGGCCGGCGGCGTGAGCGCCGGGGCGCTGCCAGTGCGGGAGATACTCGCCCCCAGCTCGGGGCCGGCCGCGATCGGGCTCGTAGCCGCGTACTTCGGACTCGTCGTCCTGATAACGGCCTGGCTCCTGGTGGGCCGGGCCGTGCGCGGTTCCCGGCCGCCGGAGCGTCGCGATCTGCTGGTGACGCTCGCGCTGTGGGCGGCACCGCTGGTGGTGGCGCCGCCGCTGTTCAGCCGCGACGTCTACAGCTACCTGGCCCAGGGCGCGATGGTCGACGCCCGGCTCGACGTGTACGTCCACGGCCCCTCGCAGTTGGGCGGCCCGCTCGCCGCCGAGGTCGCACCGCTGTGGCGGGACACCCCCGCCCCGTACGGCCCGGTCTTCCTGGCTTTCGCCTCGGCGGTGGCGCACTCGCCGCCCCTCTCGGCGGACCTCCCGGCGGTCTCGGCGGTCTCGGCGGTCTCGGCGGTCTCGGCGGACCAGGTGTCCTCGGGGGTGCTCGGCATGCGGCTGGTCGCGCTGCTCGGCGTGGTGCTGATGGCCCTCTGCCTGCCCCGGCTGGCCCATCACTGCGACACCGACCCGACACTGGCGCTCTGGATGGGGGCGCTCAACCCGCTGGTCCTGCTGCACCTCGTGAGCGGCGCCCACAACGACGCGCTCATGCTCGGCCTGCTGGGCGCGGGTCTCGTCGCCGCCCTCGGCCGCAGGCCGGTCGCGGCCGTCGTACTGATCACCCTGGCCGCGTTGGTGAAGGCGCCCGCCGCGCTGGGGCTCGTCGCCGTCGTCGTGGTGTGGGCTCGGCACACACCATGGGCGCGGGCGCCGCGCCTGTCCGCAGCGCTCGCCGTGCTCGGTGTGTGCGCAACCACCACCGCGGCGACGACCACCCTCGTGGGCACCGGTTACGGGTGGCTCGCCGCCCTCGACACACCCGTATCCCCGGAGAACTGGTCCCTCACGTCCAGCCTCGGCCGGGCGACCGCCGCCCTGATGAACGGCACCGGGCTCGCCGACCTCGCCCGACTCGCCACCCCTGCCTGGCATCTGCTCGGTCTGGCAGCGACCGCCCTTGCCGTGCTGCTCGCCTGGCGTCGCCACCATCTGCAACGCCCGGTCCACGCGCTCGGACTCAGTCTGATGGCGGTGGCTGTGCTTGGGCCCGCGATCCGCCCCTGGTACATGATGTGGGGCTTGTTCTTGATCGCTGCCGCAGGGCCGGGCAGGCCCCTGCGGCGTACCGCCGCCGCGGCGAGCGGCGTACTCGCCCTCGCCGTACTGCCCAGTGGATTCGCCCCCGACGCCACGCAGTTGGCGCTCGCCGTCGGTGGCGGGCTGCTGGCGGTGACGGCGCTGTGGGGCGTACATCGCTTTGCACACCGGCTCGTTGGGAGTACCGCATGACACAGCTGGAGACGACGGAGGCCACATGGCGGCGGCCGGTGACCACGCGGGGACGCCTGCTCCGCGTCGCCGCGCTTGCGACCGCCGTGCTGGTCTTCCTCACGACGGCCCCGCTTCACCGGAACTGGTTCGACCTCGGCGTCTACTACGGGACCGTCCACCACTGGATGGGCGGTGGCGCCATCTACGACTACCTGGTACCGGGCAGCCACTACGGCTTCACGTACCCACCCTTCGCCGCCGTCTGCATGCTGCCGATGGGGCTGATCGACTGGCAGAGCGCGGTCGCGTTCGCTCTGCTCCTCAACGGGGCGGCCGCGGCCGTGATCCTGTGGTGGACCGCCGGACCGGTCGTGCGCCGGCAGGGCTGGACTCCCTGGTACGCACTCTCGCTCGCCGGCTGCGCCTTCGCCATCCTGGAACCGGTCCGCGACACCGTCAGCTTCGGGCAGGTCAACCTGCTGCTTCTGGCGCTCGTCCTCGCCGACGCGCGGCTGCTGTCCGTCGGCGGCCGCGCGTCGCGGTACGCGGGCATCGGCATCGGGCTCGCCGCCGCGATCAAGCTCACGCCCGCCGTCTTCATCGGCCATCTGCTCCTCACCGGCCGCCCCCGGGCCGCCGCCACCGCCACGGCCGTCGCACTCGGTGCCACCGGGCTGGCCGCGTGGATCGCGCCGGACGCCTCCCGTGTCTACTGGACGGAGGCGCTGTGGGACACCGACCGGGTCGGCTCGCTCGCGTATGTGTCGAACCAGTCGTGGCAGGGACTGCTGGCCCGCGTCTCCGAGCCGTACGAGCCGAGCCGCGCGGTGTGGGCGCTCGGGGTGGTCGTGCTGCTCGCCGTATGGGCCGTGCGCGTACGCAAGGCGACAGCGGCCGGGGACCATACCGGCGGCTTCGCGCTGACCGGGATCCTTGCCTGCCTGATCAGCCCGATCACCTGGGTGCACCATCTGGTCTGGCTGGTGCCCGCCCTCGTGCTGCTCGCCGACGCCGGCCTCCGCACGCCCGACGGTCCTGACCGCCGCAGGCTGCTGACCTGGGCCGTCGCTCTGCCCGTCGTACTGTGCAGCAGCGTCGTGTGGCTGTGGAGCAAGGACTCGTCCGGCCTCGACGGCTTCCTCGGCGGCAACACGTACGTGTGGATCGCGCTGGGGCTGCTCTTCGCGCTGCCGCTCCGCGCCACGGCCGCAGGTGACCGCCGCCCGCCGCTGCCCGGGCCGTGACGGGTCTGCGACGATGGGCACATGCGCGCACGCTACGGTCTCCCCCTGAAAATCACCGCAGGAATCACGGCGGCCGGGGCCGCCGGCCTCGTCTACGCCGGGGGCATCGAGGCCCGCTCGTTCCGGCTGCGACGAGTCACCGTGCCGGTACTGCGGCGCGGCATGCGGCCGTTGCGTGTGCTGCAGGTCTCCGACATCCACATGGTCAGCGGCCAGCGCAAGAAACGGGCCTGGCTGCAGTCGCTGGCCGGACTCCGCCCGGACTTCGTCGTCAACACCGGCGACAACCTCTCCGATCCGGAGGGCGTGCCGGAGGTGCTGGACGCGCTGGGCCCGCTGATGGAGATCCCCGGCGTCTACGTTTTCGGCTCCAACGACTACTACGGCCCGAAACTCCGCAACCCCGCCCGCTACCTCCTCGAAAAGGCCCAGGGCCGCCACGGCCTCAACGGCAACGCGCCCGCCGTCGGCGCGGTCCACAACCCGTGGGAGGGCCTGCGGGACGCGTTCGACGCCGCGGGATGGCTGGACCTGACAAACACCCGCGGCCGGCTGAAGCTCGACGGCTACGAGATCGCCTTCACCGGCCTCGACGACCCGCACATCAAGCGCGACCGGTACGAGAAGGTCGCGGGCGGCCCCGAACGGGACGCCGACCTGTCGCTGGCCGTCGTTCACGCCCCCTATCTGCGCAGCCTCGACGCCTTCACGGCCGACGGCTACCCCCTGATCCTCGCGGGCCACACCCACGGCGGCCAGCTGTGCATCCCCTTCTACGGGGCCCTGGTCACCAACTGCGACCTGGACACGGACCGCGTCAAGGGCCTGTCCACGCACCGTGCCGAGGGGAACGTCTCCTACCTCCACGTCTCGGCAGGCTGCGGCACCAACCGCTACACCCCGGTCCGCTTCGCCTGCCCTCCGGAGGCGACCCTCCTGACCCTGATCCCCCGCGACTGACCCCGCCGGGTCCGCCCGCCTGCCCCGTGCCGCCCCGCCCCCGCCGTGGGTTCTGCGTCGCCTGTGGGCCGCCCGGGGCGGTCCGAAACCGGATTTCGTCTCCGGCGGCGGGTGGGCTAAAGTAATCGATGTCGCGGGGACACCGGCGACATCGGGGTGTAGCGCAGCTTGGCAGCGCGCTTCGTTCGGGACGAAGAGGTCGTGGGTTCAAATCCCGCCACCCCGACAGAGAAACACCAGGTCAGGGTACCTACTGATTTCAGTAGGTACCCTGATTTGTTGTGTGAGTGTCTAACTGAGTGCCTATCGCTTCGGGTCGGCCTTGAAGATGCCGTCCATCGCGACCGCTCCGGTCTGGATGACCGGGCGGATCTGCTTGCGGTAGACCTCCTCGGTCACGGCCGTTCCGGAGTGTCCGACCAGACGCGAGATCTCTTCCAGCGGCACGCCGCTGTCCGACAGCAGCGACACGAAGCTGTGCCGAAGCTCCCGCGGCGTCCACTCCTGGGGGTCCACGCCCTCTGCCTGGCTCAGAGCCTGCCGGAACGCTCTCCGTACGTTGGTGGCATCGAGCTCCTTGCCAACAGCGGACGCGAAGACGAGACCGTTCTCCTCCCAGTCGTCACCGGCAGCCACGCGGTCCCAGCCCTGGTCCTCGAACTGCTGCCAGAGCGCATCCACGCACCGGACCGGGAGGGCGAGGGTTCGGCGCGACTTCCGCGTCTTAGTGTCCCCGCCGGCACGCACCGATCGCCAGACCGCGATGTACGGCGGGATTGGCGGACTCGCTTCCGGTTCACCCTTCAGAAAAACGTGGTCCCAGGTGAGCGCCCGCAGCTCTTCGGTACGGGCTCCAGTGAGCAGCGCCAGCACGATGTACGCCTGCATGGATGTTCTTTCGGCGGCACAGAGTACTGCCTCGGCCTGGGCGAGCGTCAGTGCCTTTGAGGGCCGGCCGGGCTGCCCGTTAGGGATGGAGCAGAGCTCCACGACGTTGCGCTTGACCTTGTCCCGCGCCATGGCCCGTTTCACCGAACGGTTCAGGCACGAGTGGATGCCCTGCAAGGTGCGTGTGCTGAGCGTCTTGGCCTTGCTGCTGAGCCACTTGTCGACGTCTTCCGCGCTCAGGTCGCGCAGTTTCCTGGCTCCGAGCGAGGGGATCACGTGCTTGCGGCTCAGAATGGTGCAGGACTCCAGCGTGGCCTTGTCCCTGCCGACCAGCCCGTACATCAGCCAGTCGTTCACCGCATTCTCCACTGTGTAGCCCGTGGGCGCGACAGCGAGGCCATCCTCGTGGTCGCGAAGAACGTCCTTCAGCTTGTTCTTCGCCTCGGTCTTGGTCTTGCCGCTCGCGCGCCTCATGATTCGCTTACCACTCGGGTCGAACCCGAGACTGGCGGCTGCAATCCACCGCTGTCGGCTTTCGCTCCAGTAGAGCCCGCCGTCTCCCCTGCTACGGCGCTTGGTCACTGCTCTCCCCCTGCCTCGCGCTCCAGGAGCGCGACGTACTCCGTGATGGCGGATGCTGGGATGAGTCGCGTTCGGCCCTGCTTGACCGTGCGGAGGCGCCCGGTGCGGATCAGGTCGTAGATGACGGTCCGACTCATGCTCAGGACGCGCATGGCATCGGCGACCCGGTAGAGAAGGGGCTCGGCGAGGTGGCCTCGTTCGGGAGCGGCGAGGGTCACTGTGTCCTCCTCGGCTGGGATGCGTCTTCGGAACCGGACAGCCCGGACAGCTCGATTTCTGACTGTCCGGGCCGTTCTCCCAGGTCAGACTGGTTAACCGGACACCCGGACAGCTCGGACACCTCTTGTGCTGACTGTGTCCGGGTGTCGGTGTCCGGGAAGTACCGGCCTCCCGCATCTCGGGCGAGCTGCCCGTCTGCGGCCATGCGCGAGCAGGTGCGCCGGATCGTCTCAACATCGACGTGCGGCAGCGCGACGGTCATGTCCTTCGGCTTCGCGCCGGGGTTGGCCCGGACGTACTTGAGGATTGCGGCTCGGGTGTCACCGACTGTGTGGTCGGAGACCGGCCCGTCCAGCAGATGCCAGGCGCCGGACGCGTCCTGGAACTGCAGGGCGTATTCGGCTTCATTCACGTCGCGTCCGGTCACGTGGAGAATGCCGTCGGCCTGACCGCGTGCCCGCTTGAGGACGAGGGTGGCGTCCGCGGCTCCGGCAATGCCGTTGGTGCCCGAGACCTCGGTGAGGAAGTCCTCGGAGCCCGCCTTGCGGACGTGGTGGACCAGGACGACGGCGATGCCGTAGTGGTCCGCGATCCGCTTGGCGAAGCCCACGGCGTGATAGTCAGCGTCGTATGCGGACACGCCTTGCGGGGCCTGGCCGCGCATCTTGGCGAACACGTCGATGACGACCATGCGCGCGTCCGGGTTGCGCTCCAGCCATGCGGCGATGGCTTCCGCCCCGCCCTGAGGGAAGGGCGGGCACTCGGTCACGAGCGTGAGCCCGGCCGGCGCCTGCTGTCCCCCGAGCAGCTTGCCCATGCGGGTCTGCAACCGGCGTGGAGTGTCCTCCAGGGCGAGGTAGAGCACAGGGCCGCCTTGGACCGGGACGGAGTCGAACGCCTTGCTCCCTGCGGCGACGGCGAGGCCGAGCCCGAGGGACAGCCAGGACTTGCCCACTTTCGGGGGGCCAGCGAGCAGGCTGACGCCTTCGGCGAGGATGCCGGGCACGGCCCATTTCGGCTCGGGGAAGTGCGCGGCCATGAGCTGATCGGCGGTCCATGCCGTGCGCGGTCGCTCCCGCTTCGGAGGTGGTCCGGGCGCGGTTTGCGGGTCGCTGGGGACGGAGTACAGGTGGAGCGGTGGAATCGGGTCCGAGGACGCGCTCATGCCGCCCCCTTCCGCGGCCTGTTCGCCCCGGCCCTCAGACCGGAGTCGATGGTGCGGCCGGCTTCCCGCTTGCCCAGGCCGATCTGAAGCGCGGCGGCGGTGAGCCACTCGGTCACCTCGGTCTGCCCGAGCTCGCCCCCGGCAACGAGCTGCCCGAGGGCGATCGCTGCGACGTAGAGCGTCTTGTTGCGCTCGCCCTCCCGTGAGCTGGTGACGCGCTCCAACTCTCCGTTGACGGCGGCCCGGAGCCACTTGCCACGCCGGTCAGATGCGATGGCCACGGCGATCGGCCTCTGCGGCGGAAGCGGTGCCGGGCGCAGCGCCTCAGCGAGCCACAGAGGCAGTGGAGCGGCCAGAGCGTCCTTCGCGGTCTCGTACGGGTGATGGGTGAAGGTGCTGCCGGGGGCGACGACGTAGCCGCCGTGGGCGCGGGTGTCGATCTTCCAGCCGAGCCCGTTGCCCTTGTCGCCGCTGGTGTTGCGCAGCGGATCGCCCTCGGGGGCGGTGAAGTACAGGTGGGTGCCGCCGCTCCAGGTCCGGACGGTGAACGTGTCATCGGGGAGGGGCTGGCCGTGGCGCTCGCAGAGGACGGCAAGCACGTCCGAGCCGTTGGTGACGCCTGGCAGCGCCCAGTCGGCCGACGGGGTGTCGGCCGGGCCTTTGGGCATGTCGAGGTCGACAACGACCAGCTGGGACGGGCCGGTGGCGATGCCGATGTTGTACGGAGCGTGGGCCCAGCACCGGGCGATGCGGTCGGGGTCGGTGGTGGCGCGTGCCTCCCAGTTCGTGATGGCGGGGCGCTTGTCGCCGGGCCGGAGCGGGAAGACGTGCCAGCCGCGGGCAGCCGCGTCGAGCGCGGCCTGAGGCAGCGCGAGGTGTTCGGGGTGAGGCATCCTGGAGGTCTCCTGATCTGTCTTCGGATGGGCGGGGAGAACCGCGGCGGCGGGCGACCTTGCTGGGGAGTCCCGCCGCCGCGGCGTTGCTACTTGGTCTTGGCCCAGTGGGCATACTGGTGACGGACGTAGCCGCGCGGGTCGCTCACCGTGTCCGCGCGGTCCAGCTCGATGACGCGCCGGGCGGCGTTGTCCGCGAGCTCGGGAGCGTCGCTGCCGACGCCGTGGCTCTCATCGGCGAGCGCGATGCGGTCCAGGAGCGCGGCCTTGCGGAGCCAGAACTCCCGCCCGAGCCAGCCGAACGACGGCCGTCCGATGGCTTCGTTGGCCGTCCACCCGATCTCGCTCGTGATGCTCGGGGCGAGCACGTACGCCTCTGCCGGCGTCGGCCAGACCGGCTCCGGGTCACCGTCGGTGAAGTGGTCGGCCGTGACGTACAGGCGGGCGAGCTCACCCTCGCGGGTGGGGTACTGGCGTACCGGGCCGGTGGCGAATGCTGCAGCGAGGGTCTTGGTCACGCGATCGGTGTCGGCCGGGTCGCAAATGATGCGGATCTCGAACATGGTCAGTTCTCCTTCGATGCGGTGTGTGTGGTGGGCAGTTCGGGGAGTCCGGCGTCGTTGACCGCGAGGGGGTCGAAGCCGGGGAGCATGGCGCGGGCGGTCATGGCCTCGGCGAGCGCGGTGGCATAGGCGGCGCCCTCGCGGGCCACCTCGATCTGTGTGCGCGACCGCATGGCTTCGATGCGCTCGGTGTGGCTGTGGTCCTCGCGCTTCTCGGTCATGTGTCGCTCGTGCGCGAGGGTGCTGCGGCGGTCGGTGCGCCAGTAGCGGGCGGCGAGCCCGTAGGCGATAGCGGTGGCGAGCGCCCACAGCAGCAGGGGGAGCGACATGCCGTCGGTGTATCCGGCGACCCCGGCCAGGGCGAGCCCGCCGGATGCGGCGAAGCACGTTCCGGCGAGGGTGCCGTCACCGGAACGGCCGACGGACGCGCAGGCGCCGGCCGCTGCGGCTCCCGTGGCGAGCACCACCATCAGCGTGGCGTTGCCGACGGAGTGTTCGGCGCCGTTGGCGTTCCAGATCCGCCCGAGGATGAGCACGGTGGATGTGGCGATGGCCGGGGCCGCCTTGGGGGCGAGGTGGGCGAGTGGATGGCGGACGAGGATGGGCTGGTTCATCGCGTCCCTCTCAGTTGATCTGCTGGATGGCGTCGATGACAGCGGTGGTGAGCTGGGAGATGGGCCCGGCCGCGCCGGTGGAGGCGAGGAAGAACCCAAACGCTGCGGCGACGAACGCGGAGCCGTAGCCGAGGGTCTTGGAGCGCAGAAGGAAGAACAGGACGAGCCCGAAGAGGGCGACGAGCGAGACGGTCACGGCCATGGCCGGATACTCCTTTGACGGTGGATCGGGGCGGCTGGGTAAGCTGCGGGCACCCTGGGGTGCTGGCAAGCTCGAGGGTTTGGCCGACGGTTGCGCCCACCTAGCTCCTGCAAAGAGCGGGGTACGTCTCATGACGGGCACCGTCGGCCGCTTCGCGTCTGCGTCAGCGGGTGCCTTCGCGGTACAGGCGCTGGGCGCGGTTGAAGACCCAGCGGCCGATGCGTATGCGGCGGCCGGTGGCCTTGCAGCGGCGGCAGTTCTTGCCGCGCTTGAGCTGTCCCTTGCGGTCGGTCTTCGTCTCGAAGCCGAAGCCGCGGCACTTGCGGCAGGGCCCGAACGGGGCCGCGGCACACATGGCGGCGTAACCAAACGTGACGGCGAACAGGCAGGCGATAGCAAGGGCGACGGGGGTCATTGGGGCCCTCCCAGGGCGGTTTCCGGCGTCTGTGCAGGTGGGGTGCTATCCACTAGATCGCTGATGAGACCCGGTTTGGGTCGCTAGTGGGGGTGCTACCGGTAGCAGGCGAACCTGCTACCGGTAGCGGCCCGATCGGGCTATGCGGCGCCCCGGTTCTGGTCACGCTCCGCAATCGCCTTGGTGAGGTCGGCGCGGACGATGCCGCGCCTAGTGGTGCGGGCTCCGTCGTCCGTGGTGCCGGCGACGTCGCGGGTCTTGATGCCGTGCGGCTTGAGCGCGGATGTGACGTTCTCGCCCTTCCAGCCGCCGTAGACCTCCGGCCGCAGCTCCGCCAGGCGCAGCGCGATCCGCTCGTTCCACACCCGCTCTTCCGTCTCGGGCACGACGGCGGCGATGTCGGCGAGCAGGTCGTAGGACGGGCCCTTGGCCTGCTCGGTGTCCTCGCCCAATGCGCGGCCGGACAGGGTGCCTTCGGCCTTGCGCAGGGCCAGCGCCCGTTGGGCGATGGCGTTGGTGGCCGGGTCGTCCAGGTAAGCGGTGCGCACCACGACCGGGAGGGTGGTGGCGCCCTTGAGGTAGCCGTTTCCGGCGTCGATCTCGGGCCGGAACTGCGTGGCGCGGACGCCGTTCTTGTAGGCGCTGGTGCCGAGGATCATGTCGTTCTCGGTCTGGCCTGCGACTTTGAGCGCGAAGCGGATGGACACGTTGCCGCTGACCCCGGTCGGCAGCGAGTCCTTGTCGGGGCGCTGCGTGGCCAGGACCAGGCTCACGCCCAGGGCGCGGCCGAGCTTGATGATGAACTCGGCATCCTCGCCGGCCTGCTTGCCGTAGGTGCCGTGGGCGAAGAGGTTCTGGCACTCGTCGAACACGGCGAGCAGCGGCCACAACTTGAGTGAGCGCTTGTCGGCGATCTGCCGGGTGACCCGCTTGTCCGGGCACAGGTCCCGCGGCAGGTGCTTGATCGCCTTGGCGCGGCGCATGACCTCTTCGCGCAGCAGCTTGAGCGAGTCGGCCGCGTACTTCACCGAGTCGTCATCGATGCCGGAGACGAATCGGTGCGAGACGCATTCGAGGGAGTCGAGGTCACCGGTCCCCTTGTTCTCGTGGAGCCACAGCTCCACCGACGGATCGAGGGCCGCGCCGCAGGCGAGGACGCGCACGGAGCTGGTCTTGCCCTGGCCGGGCAGGGACCCGATGAGCACGTTGTGCTGGATCAGCGGCACCGCCTGCGCCCGGCCGCGCGGGTCCAACCCGAACGGGATGCGCTTGAACACGTCGTGCCGCGCGGCGTTGGCGAGCTGCCACTTGACGATGCCGGTCTTGGACAGGTCCCGGTCCCCGACCCACAGGATGAGCCGTCCCTCGTGCTCGTTCGGGTCGGCGTCCGGCCACACACAACCCAGAGGGCGACGCAGACCGGAAGCGAGCCGCGCCCGGCGGTCGGCCACGTCCGCCACCGTGACACCCAGCGGCAGGTCGATGTCCGCGCGCCAACCGGGTCCTTCGCGGGTGATCGGGGAGGCGAACTTGATGCCGTCCTGGCCCTTGGCGACCGCGGAGGCGATCTGCCCGATCCCGATCGACGCCATGGCCTTGACCACGATGTCGCTGGTGAGCTTCTGCACCTCGGTCTTGATGACCGCGCGCGTCGACAGCGGCGCATCCGCCGGCGCCCCGACCCAGCCGAACCCGAGCACCGCTGCGACGGCGGCGATGACCTGCGTCAACGGCTGCGCGCCGTAGACGAGGTAGAGCACGCCGACCAGCGAGCCGAGCCCGCCCACGGCCGTGAGCAGCATCCGGAGCCGGACGCGGCGGTCACGCTGCTTGGACAGCTTCAGGTACAGCTCGGAGTTCTCCCGCCGGGCTTCCGCCTGGCGCAGCGGCTCGCCCTCCGCGTCCACGGCCCAGTGACCCACCTTGGACAGGGTGTTCACCACGCCGCGCGGTGCACGCACCACGAGCTTGGGCACGTACAACACCGGGACACGGACTGCGTGGAAGGCGACGGTGTGGCCGACATGCCCGGCGATCCACCCGGCCGCATCCTTGAACTCCGGGCTGGACTTCATCCACACGGGGATGACGTCCAGCCGCTTGGAGCCCTTGATCCGATCCAGCAGACCCGGACCCGACTCGGTCGGCACCATCGCATCGACCCGGACCGTCTCCGAGTCGGCCGACGCGTCGCGCAGCGGGTTGCCCGACCCGGCGGTGCGGGAGTCGGCGGACGCGTCGGGTGACCGGTCGGCCGACTCGGACCGGGCCGACCGCGCCTTGCCGAGGTCGACCACATCCGCGCCGGAGTCGGCGCTCATCTCGGCTTCGAGTCGGTTGAACAGTTCGTTCTCATCATCGGGGTGCTTCACTGACAGTTCCTTCCAAGGGAGGGTGGGCCCGACCGACGCTGTGAGAGGTGAGCGGTCGGGCCCGTGGTGGTTGTTCAGGCGGCGCGCTGTTCTTCGGGGTAGGCGCAGGAGACGCACATACCGAGTGAGGTCGGGATGACGTATCCGGCGTCCGTGCGGCAGGCGGGGCAGGTGCGTCGGGCGCGCATCGCCTTGGCGAGCGCGGCCGACTTCCCGGCGGTCATGGGCCGGATGGGCTTGGCCCGGTCGACGCGGTACAGGTAGGCGACCAGCACGCCGTTCTTGCGGCGGCGGGAGCGGCGCATCACCTGCGCGGCGACCGGCTGTCCGCCCGGCCGTAGGCCGCGGGCGCGAAGCTGGCGGCGGGTGGCGTAGCCGTCGGGTGCGAAGCGCCACGGGAAGGTCGGTATCCCCCATATCGCGCCCGCCGGGTCGTAGCACTTGCCGAACGCCGGGAACATCAGGCAGCCATCCCGACCGGCGGGGTATCGGTGCGGGCTCCGCGGCGGCCGGAGCGTCGGCCGGCCACCGTGGCGAACAGCCGCCCCAGCCCCGCCCGCCGGACACCGGCGCGTGCTTGCTTGGCCGCATACATGGCCTCATCCGCCCGCCCAAGCAGCTGGGACAGGTCCTCGCCCGGATGGTCGGCGGCGCGGACCCAGCCGAGCGAGACCGTGGTGCGCACGGCCGGCGCCTGGCCATCGACCGGGCGGGCGAGCACCCCATGCAACACCGCCAGCAGATCGGCCGCGGTGCCGTTGCGGTCGATGACCACGGCGGCGAACTCATCGCCCCCGAGCCGCCCGGCCACCCCATCGGTGCCGACGTAGTGGGCGAGCCGCTGAGCCGTGGCCTTGAGCAGCGCGTCCCCGGCCGCGTGGCCGTGTCGGTCGTTGATCTGCTTGAAGCGGTCGACGTCGGCGAGGACGACCACCGCCCGCTCATCGCGCAGCAGCGCGGTGGCACGCCGAGTGAATCCCTGGCGGGTCCGCAGTCCGGTCATCGGGTCGCGGCGGGCAGTGTGCAGGCGGCGGCGCAGCCAGAGCGCGTGCAGTGCCCAAGCTGTCGACAGCGGCGCGGCGGTGGCCAGGGTGGTTAAGAGGGTGCTCATGCCGCCGCCCCTTCGCTGTCGTTGCTGTCCTTGGTGGTGTCGGCGTCGACGGGGTGCAGGCGCCGGCCGTCGGCCCGCTCGCTCAGCAGCGCGTCCCGCAGTACGCGGGAGTTGGCTGCAGAGCAGTGCAGCGTGGTGCGGATCGCCTCCGCGTTGATCGCGTCATCCGCCCAACCGGCCGTGGTCTCACGGGCTTCGGCCAGCAGCTCCGCCGCAGTGCGCTGCCCCTTGCCTGCCTTGGGCTTGGTCTTGGTGGTGCGCTTGCGCGGTGGCTTCGGCGCGTCCGCCTCCGGCGCGGCGGGCGGCTCGGGGGCGGGCTCCGCAGGCGGCAGTTCCTCGCCCGCGGGGGTGAGTTCCCCGAGCTTGAGGAGCACGCGCTCGCGGCGCGGGGTGCGCGTACGCCACCGAAGGCCGTGCCGCTCGCGAAGGTCTGCGCGGGCGAGCTGCCGCTCCCGCTCTCGCCCGAGAGCGTCGGTGTAGGAGGTGATCTCCCACAGCGTCATCCGCCGCCACAGGGCGAACGTCGACAGCGGAGCGAGCAGCCATCGCGAGGCACGGATTTTGTCCATCCGCCGGCCGGTTGCCGCGCCGATCCTGACCGCGTAGATGTGGGCGCCGATCTCGGAGAACACCACCCACAGCAGCGGCATCGTGCCGTGTGCAACCTTCGCCCACGCCCCCGGGCCGGAGGCGACGTTTAGGCCGCACGTCACCAGCGTGAGAATCCAGGGAACGAACCGGACCCAGGCGAGAGCCATGTCCATCCGGATCAACAGCAGGTTCGCCACGGTGAACACCGGGATCGCCACGTCGATACCGACGGGAAGCATCCACGGCTCACCGAACCCCCACCGCAGCGCGGCGGCCGACACGGCGTCGAACGATGAGATCAGACCCAGCGCCCCGACACCGGCCGCGGCGAATGCACCGACACCGGCAAGGCCCATCTCCGGACGCGTCAACGGCGGCACCGCCGGGCGCGACACCTCGGCAGCAGTAGTCATGCCGCCACCCCGTTCCGGCGCGGCCGGCGGCGAGCCACCCTCGGCGCGGGCAGCGGGATGACGTTGAACAGCTCCGGCGCGAACATCTCGATCGCCTCCGCGGCGACCCGGCTCACGTCGTCCGGCAGGTCGGGGTTGTCGGCGAGGATGTCGCGGGCCGCGTCCAGGCGGGCCGCGCGCTCCATCTCGCTCTCGCCCTCCACCCCGAGCCACAGCTCAACCGGCGTGCCCAGGGCGAGTTCGATGAAATCGGTGTCACTGACGACCTGATGGCCGCCGATGAATGTGCGCATGGTGCTCTCCTGAATCGAAGGAACAGGGAGAACCCGGGCGGCGGGCGACCTTGCTGGGGAGTCCCGCTGCACGAGCGTGTGCGTGTTGAGCAAGCCGCAACCCACGAGCAGGTCCGCGGCAGCCGTTCGTCTGTGACGAGTGGCCATGGCCACCGCCGCCGCCCCGAGAGGAGGCGGCGGGACCCAAACCACTGGTAGGTGCACGGTCTGTTGCCAGACGCCGTGCGATTCAGTTCTCAAGAAACGGGCGCTTCCTTCGGACCCGTCTCACGGGGCTCTCCGGGCGCTGGTACTGCGGTTTCGGCTCGGCTTCGCCAATGCAGAGCGTCAGATTGACCTAAGTCAATTCCAGGTAGGAAGTTACCTAGGTCTATCCGCATCGTCAAGGGGAGCGTCCGGATGGAAATTGACCTAGGCCGGTTACCCTCGACGCATGGAGAAGAGCGCCGGCACACCTCGCCCCACGGCCAAAGACATCGCCGCAGACATCCGGCAAGAGATCGTGAACGGAACCCTCAGCCCCGGCGACCAACTGCGGGCAGCCCGCGATCTGGCCAAGGAGTACGGAGTGACGCTGGTCAAGGTGCAGAACGCGTATCGAGAGCTCAGCGAGGAAGGTCTCGTGTACTCCCAGCAAGGGCGCGGCACCTTTGTGGTCGACCCGGCGCACCCGGCCAACGAAGTACAGAGCGGCGGGTCGGCGTTCATCGCCCTCGCTACGGAGATCAGCGCGATTCACGAGACGCTCCGTCAGCTCGGTGAGCGGCTTGATCACCTTGAGCACGTCGTGAACTCCGACGACTCAACACCCACCCCGTGACGGAGTGGGCCCGCAAGACGAGCCCGGCCACGTCGGTTCGCGCCCTACGGAGACTTGCCGTGAGCAGCGCGTGCTGAGCGGGCGTGAGCGCCGCTCTGCTGTGATGGTGCTGAAGTGTCTCGGACATGCAAGACAGCTTGGGAGCGGAAACGACGATGGACCCGGACAGACTGTCCGGGTCCATTGTCGTTGCAGGTCAGGGGTGTTGACGAAGCGTCATTTCATGGCTTGGTCCACCGTGCCGAGCACTGCCGCCCACGGGATTGAGCGCTGAGCCGGCGCTTCCCTCGGTTCGTACAGCGGCCAGACATCTGGCCCGTAGACCAGGTGCACGCCTGCCTCCCTCAGAGCTGCGAGGTGACGCTCCCAAGCCGGGTGACGCGCGTGGGCTGCGTTCACCCTCGGGAAGGCGACAACGGGAAGACCCAGCGTGCCGAGGGCTTCGCCCACCTGAGTCAGCGCCTGGTTGTCCGCGATGCCTGTCGCGAGTTTTGCTACGAAGTTGGCGCTCGCGGGGGCGACCACGTAGCAGTCAACGGGCGGATGCGGTCGCGCATCTCCTGGGAGCCGCGGTTCATCGCGTACGGGGATGCCTGTCGCACTCTCCAGCCTGGCGACCTCACCACTCATCCGAAGCCAGTTGCCGGCGGTGGGCGTGAGCGTCACGGCCACCTGCCATCCCCGATCGATCGCAGGCTCCACCAGCCCGGTGCGAAGCCTTTCCACCCCGCCGGCCCCCGAAGCCACGACCCCGAGAACTCCCTGCTTTCCCGTACTCACTGCACCGCCCTGCACCGTTGAGCCATCACGAACACCTCGGACGAGCGGGCACCCGCAGTCACCGGGGACTGCTTGGTCAGATCCCGCAGCGTCTCGCGCACCCTGGGATTGTTGCGTACGAGCTGCGGCGACGTACGTTCGGCCATGCGGAGTTCCGCGAACGCCGCATCTCCATGTCCGGCCAGCGAGAGGGCGCGGGCGAAGTCGATGCGGTGGGAGACGCTGCGCTCCTGGGGCATGTGGTCCACGTTGATCCGTCCGTTCTCGACCACGTAGGCGACATTGTCGAGGTCGAGCTCGATGGACAGCCGGTGCAGTAGGACGTTCGTCGGACCGAAGCCGGTCTGCCAGTAGTTCTCATCCGAGCCGAGGTCGTCCGCGAGTTCTTCGGCACGGTCGAGGAGACGGGTCGCTGTGGGGCGGTCCTGGTGGCGGGCCGCCGCTACGGCAGCCCGCAGATGAATCATGCCGAGCAGGCTCAGCGCGGACGGGTCACTATCCGCTACCCGCGGGGCAAGCCAGTTGGCAGTGGCGTCGCCCAGCTGCATCGCAGCCTCGTACCGGCCGTTGGCGAGCAGGGCATGCGTACCCGAGCGGGCTGCCGACGCCAATACGAGCGGGTCGTCCGATGAGTCCGCCGCTTGCATGGCTCGCTCTGCCGCAAGCCATGAGATGTCCGATTCGCCGATCTTCGCGAGCGTCGTCGCTGCGAGATGGTGCGTCCGGGCCGATACTGCCCAACAGTCGTGACGGTCCTCCTCGCGGCGAGCGGCTCGGTCCTCGAGCTCTTGGGCAGTCTGGAGCAGACCGGGTAGCGCTGCGATCACGCTGCCAAGGCGGCCGCCCTGATAGTCGTTCCACGCTTTTTCGACTCGGACGGCAATCGGCGCAGGCGTAGGGAGTTGAGCCTCTGCCTCCGGGCCAAAGAGGAGACGTGAGAGCCGCCTTGGACTCATGAGCGCGTCGCGCACTGCCGGCACATCATCCTGCTGCTTCTCGTCTTCCACGAGCACGGTCTGACCGACCAGGTCCGCGAGGGGGACGCGCAGGATGCGCGCGAGTTCGGCGAGCATGTCGATCCGGGGCGGCTTGCGCCGGCCGGTCTCGGCCTTGGCCAACCAGTCGGTACTCCGGCCCACCAGCCCGGCCAGCACCTCTTGCGTGTATCCGCGGCGCCTCCGGTAGAACGCGATTCGTTCGCCGATGCTGAGGTGATCTCCAAGACCACGCATTGGTGCTGCCTCCCGCTAACTGGGTAGGGAACCACTTCTCACGGTACTGACGTTTTGTGGTCGGAACGCGCACCGAGGTCCGGTTGCCGCCGCCAGTGTGCCGCCTCAACTCGGCGACGACCCCGCCAGTTTGTCCGGGCTCAGAGCCAGCTAGGTTCAAGCCAGAGCAGTCAGCAGCTGGCGCCTAACGTGGGCCGGGGGGCGGTGATCGTGATCCAGGCAACGATCAAGCACCTTTCGTCGACAAGGTCCAGCTACACAGGGTCCCCGAACGGCCACCCTGTGGGTACGCTGATCCGCATGTCGGGAGAATTGCTGCACAGCAAGGGCGAAGAGGGGGCTCGACGGGCCAAGCACTGGCTCGACGCGACAACGCGCGCCAACGCCCGCTGGGTTAACCCGAACCCAACCGCCATCCCGAAACTGACGTTCGATTGGACTGACGGCGCCAAGTTCTCTTACGACCTCGGCGGCATTCTGATCGGTGGAGACCTAGACGGGCAAGAGTTCCTCGTTGAATCAAAATTCTACGAGACGCCCGGGCATCAGGGCTCAATGTACGTCGAGTATCTGGCGAAATGCTATCGGGCGTACGTCACGCGACCCGATCGCTGCGACAATTTCATGTGGATCACCTGGCATCCATTCTCTCTAACCAAATGGTCGAAATTGTGCACAGCCCTCGAAGTGCGCTCCGCCGTCCTGTTGCACCACGAGAAGGCGCTCGGATGCGACGTTCAGGGCGAAGCAGAATCAATTGTTGACGACGAAGTTTGCAAGGAAGTAGCCGATAGACTTTGGCTCATACTCCTGAGTAAGCGCCAGGAAGAGCTAGTAATCAGCAAGAGACACCTCGGCTGGATACGAGAGCGCGAGACCGCAGAGGAGGGGTTCTGATGTCAAAAACCGACTATGCGCACGCCTTGCGGGATGCCCTATACGATCCAAACCCTAACTCAAGCGCGCGACGCGTAAAAGAGTTGGTAATCAGGGAACTTCGAGACGTTGACCCTCGGATCGAAATCAAAAACACCGATTACTTCAATCATACCTTCTCTCCGGACCTAGTGCTCTCTTGGCCCGAGTCCAACGCGACCAAAAAGCGTTTCGTCTTTCTGCGTCTCCCAGACGCCCCCAAATACTTCGCTGAAGATGTCGAATTGATCAGCGAACTTCACCCCATCGTCTACGGATTGGACGACGGCGTGAACCTTTCAGCGTCAATGAACGCCGTAGCTGACCTGAGTCACCAGAATGACGTACTCGTGACTGACGTGCATGGTATGGATCGATTGGCCAAGAACCGCGAGGATCGCAGCATTGCCAATCTCGTATCGTCGGCCCTCCTCAGGGGTGGTCGTGGCTTGATGGACTCGGCCGGTGCGGAGCAGATCTCAGCAGCGGTAAGTCGGGGGTTCGAGGGGGCACGGGCCGCGGACGTCGCCCCTACAGAGAGTGCCGTTGATTCCCTTCAACATCACCTCATGCCAGCCCAGTCAAGGCAGATGACCCAGTTCCTACAGGCCGTATGGATTTCCTCCCAAGGGCGCATTGAAGGATTCCCAGGACCAAAGGAACTGACCGGCGAGATCGGTGACGAGTCCCTCGAATACCTGATTCACTTCGAACCCATCAGCGACCCTGAATTCTGGCGCGCATTGGGAACCTCGGTTACAGTCGAGCAATTGTCTCGCCTGAGAGTTACAGCAGAACCAGTCAATCTCCAGCACCTCGTGCACGCAAATCTCGACCGACTCTGGTCTCGACACATGCGGCTCAAGGTCGGAGAATTGACGCTGCCCGACGTCGCGACATCAGCAAAGTGGACGGTTACGCGAAAAGCCCTCTGCCTGCGCGGCGACGATTACTCTGCATACTTTGCAGAGAACTCGCCGAGCCTAAGGCACATCAAGCAGGATCAAGCGTATGGAATCCCCGTCGAAGACGTCAGGCGCCGCTCAAGCAATATCCATCTGAGCGAGCTAACGATCAAGAAGGGTGTGGAAAGCTTCACAGTCGAGTCAGAGGGAAATCGCAGCGTCCTTGCAACCGAGAGTCTATCCGCACTGCCGGCGAGCTACCTAAATGAAGCGCGTGCCATTAAGGCCACTTCCAAGACGCCCGGCGGTCAGGAAATACATTGCGATTTCCTGGGCCGCGACGCGTCAGCCGTGACCAGCGCACGAATCACGCTTACAGATTGGCTGTCGACGGCTCTCCCACTCTTGTGGGATATTCCAGACTCGGAAGAATTGGCTGCTGTGGAAGAGGACCTGCCGTAGGCCGGCATACGACTCTTGTGAAGGGTGTCCGAGCTGTCCGGCTGTCCGGTTAGGTCTCAGACCTGCGCAAACACCCCGGACAGCTGGGGCATGGGCTGTCCGGGGTGTCCGGCCAAAGCGAGCTCAGATGTTCTCTATGAGCCGGGGGCGGGGGAATGACCGGTTTGCGATGTCAATGTGTCCACAAGCGCTCCCCTTGTTGGTGAGGGCAGCGCCCGTCTCCCTCGCCAGAGCCGGGAAGAACTGTTGCCCCTCGGGCGACTGGCTTGAGGTGACCCAGTCGTAGCCCGGCCCATCGCGCAGAGCCCACAGCAAGAGCCGCCGCCCGAGGCCCTGCCGCTGCCATTCGTTGATGATCGAGATTTTCGCGATCACACCGCATCTGCACCCATGGCAGACGTTCCAAATCAGGATTGCGTGATCAAGCCCGTCCCGATCGCACACTCGGATGACCTTGGCATCTGCGCTCGCGCTGTTCGGGTAGTACAGGAAGAGCTTCTCTTCCTTCGGGTTGCGCACCTTGATCCACCACCACATGAACTCGCTTAAGCCCTCCGGCATTTGGCCTCCAACCGCTCGTTGAGACGACCGTACGACCCTCGACTGACAATGCGGGCATCTCCAACGCCAATCAGTGGGAAGCGGGTGCTCGCGGTACAACCGGCTGTAACACCCAGGGTGTTACAGCCCGTCGGCGAAGCCGACTCTTGGTCAGTTGTGTCGCCGCAGGCGTCTCCGATATGCCTTGCTGCCCCATGAGTGGCGCGTCCTCAGGGCGGGAAGCACCTACGCCAAGTCTCTGGGAGGGAACAGGATGAGAAGCGACCCTGACGAGATCAAGGACGAGGATGGCATCGTCTGGACCGAGGACATAGCGCCCCTCGACTACGTGCGCGAAACGCTGGTGGAGACTGCCGGAACCCGTCGGCGCCCGGTGCGGTGGGATGGTCCCGGCCGACGTGTTGGCTATTCGGTCCTCAAGGCCGACGCGTCCAGCGGCACCACCCCCGGCATGTTCAAACGAAGGGTGTTCTGGGTTAAGGACTACGACCGCTCGGAACAGCCGGACGGAACCTACAAGACCGGGGCCCCGAGCGAAGGAGTGGACCCGAGGACCGTCGCGCCAGGAGTCTGGGGCGAGCTGACAGACCGGGCCTGGGGCAAGCCCGTCGCAGGGCACGAGACGACTGCCCACCCCTGACACCCCGTGCGCAGCTGAGTGTCTAACTGCGCTACAACGACGGCGTACTGACACGAACAACCACGGACGTTCAGGCACCGTCGGGCCAGGTCAGCGAGGCTCCGGCCCAAGGCCGGCCCGGCGATCGAATTGCTTCGGGACGAAGAGGTCGTGGGTTCAAATCCCGCCACCCCGACAGTGAAGTACCAGGTCAGGGGCCTGATCCGCAGTGCGGGTCGGGCCCCTGACTGATTCCTGGAGATCGCTTGGGAGAAATCTGGGAGAAGATCTTGGTCAGAGTCTCCCAGTGGGGGCCGCGTGCGGTGCGGCAGCCGGAGCCGTTCGGCGCTACGCGACCGCAAAACAGCGCTCCATCCGCCCGAGAAACATGCCTAACTGCCTCAACGGTCATTGGGGCGACAGTTGCGCTGAAGTTTCCCCGTGATCTCGGACATGTGATCGTTATGCCGCGAGGGCGTGCTGATGCCGCTGTCTGGTCTCGGCTGGGGTGAGATAGCCGAAGGTCTTGTGCTTGCGCAGGCGGCGGCGGTTGTAGAAGGTCTCGATGAAGTTGAAGACCTCGGCGCGGGCGGTGGCCCGGTCGGGCCAGGTGCGGGTGCCGATCTCTTCTTTGAGCAGGGCCCAGAAGCTCTCCGCAGCGGCGTTGTCGAAGCATGATCCGGTGCGTCCGCAGCTCTGCCGCAGCCCGAATTTCCCTATTCGTTCCCGGAGCTGGGTGGATGTGTACTCGCTGCCGCGATCGCTGTGGATCACGCAGCCGGGCTGCAGTCCGGCCCGGCCGTGGGCCATGTCGAGCGCGTCGACGACGAGCTCGGCGCGGTGGTGGTCGGCCATGGCATAGCCGACCACCTCGCGGGTGGCCAGGTCCAGCCAGCAGGCGAGGTAGAGCCAGCCCTCTGCGGTGAGCAGGTAGGTGATGTCACCGACCAGCTTGGTGCCGGGGCGCTCGGCGTGGAAGTCGCGGCCGATCAGGTCCGGGGCCGGCTTCGCCTTCACATCAGGCCGGGTCAGCGAACGCCTCTTTCGGCGGGTGACACCGCGGATGTCGCGTTCACGCATTACGCGGGCGACGCGTTTGCGGTTCACCCGTCGGTCCAGGCGGCGCAATTCGGCGTGGATTCGCGGGACACCGTAGGTGCACCGGGAGGCGATGTGCAGCACGGCAATCTCGTGCGCGAGCGCATCGTCGGCAGCCTGACGAGCGCGACGGGCGGCCTCGCCCTCGCGCCAGGCGTAGTAGGAGGAGCGGGAGACCTTCAGCACCCGGCACAGCAGGACGATCGGATAGGCCGCCTTCTCCGCGTGGATCAACCGGTACAGCTCGTTCACCGGTCGTTCTCCTTCACGAAGAAGGCCGTCGCTTTTTTCAGGATCTCGATCGTCTGCTGCTGTTCGCGGACCTCCTTGCGCAGCCGCTTGAGTTCCTCGCGCTCGACGCTGGTCAGCTCGCCGGACCCGCCCTCGCCCCGGTCCGCCTTCGCCCGGCGGTACCAGCCCCGCAGGGACTCCGAGCTGATGCCGAGCTCCCGGGCCACCGCGGTGACTGTCTTGCCGGACGAATCCACGAGCGCGATCGCGTCCCGCTTGAACTCCTCGGTGTACCGCTTCGTGTACTTGCTTCCCACCTGGTGCTACTTCCTCTGGAACTCAAGATCCCAGTCTCCAGGTGTCCACGATCAAGGGGAAGCTTCATTGATCACACCCGCTTCCGTACCCGAAGCGGTGTCAGGCCGCGCACCCCAGCGCATCGTGGGCGAATGCGAGAGCCCGGATCCGGGCTCCCACGGCGTCGGGGCCGCGGGAGGCCAGCGCCCGCAGAGCACTGACCTGTCGCCCCGAGGTCCACAGCCCAGTGGCCGGGGAAAGAAACGGGACGACGGCGACGCCCAGCTCGGTGAAGGGGGCGTGGTCCAGGTAGGTCATACCGCCGGTGCCGCACAGGTACGCGCGTGCACCGGTAGCGCCGGCCAGGTCGGCCAGCCGCTCGGACCGGCCCGTGCGTGTCGGCAGGGTGCTGCTGATGAAGATCTGTCCCCGCCATCCGAGCAGTTCGAGCAGGGCGCGAGTCGAGGCTGCGGCCACCGTCGCGACCCTTCCTGTGTCGAACGCGTTCCAGACCGGCTGAAGGGCTCGCTCAACGGCGGGCCAGTGAGGACTGGTCCCGTACTGCTGGCGCAGGATCGATGAGGCTCTGCGTCGGGCCGCGGCAGGGTCAGCGATCAGGGTGTCTCTGATGAGGGTGGCGCGCCCGGAGGGGCGGTGAGTGGGGATGGTCAGCCACCGGTTCGGGCCGAGACCGTCGAGTGTGGCGATGCGGGCGCGATGCTGGTAGTCGCGGCGGACGAACTGCACGTCTTCCAGGACGATCCAGTGGTCCGCCGCGAACAGCTTGGCCAGCGTGGTCAGCCGGGGCATGAAGTTGGGCTGGTGGATGGCGCACAGGCCGCCCGGGGAGGAGGGTTCAGGAAGCGATGAGGCGGCTGGTGAAGCCGGCGTGGATGAGGGATTCGTACGCAGCATGCACGTCCTCCGGGACCTCCTGCTCGATGGCGAACCCGAGCTTCGGATACTCGATCACCCGCTGGAGGTCGCCGACGAGCATGTCCACCACGAGCCTCTCGTCGCCGATGGACTTGAGGTAGTCGTCGAACTCCAGGGTTTCCGAGGCGCACACCATCTCGGCCTCGGGCCACAGCTTGCGGGCGGTGGCGTACGACCGCCGTTCCATGTAGGGCTTGGAGACCAGCAGCACCTTCTTCGGGGTGATGCCGGCGTCGGCCAGGACCTCGCGGGCGAGGGTGATGTTCTCCCCGGTGTTCGCGGCGTGGGGCTCCAGCAGAATCGCGGAGGCGGGGACGTCGAGGTCGATGGCGTGCTCGCGGAAGTGCACCGCTTCGCCGCGGGGGAAGACCTTGGCGGTGGTCGGGCTGTTGCCGCCGGTGAAGACCAGCGTGGGGAAGAGACCTGCGTGGTACAGCTCGGCGGCGCGCGTGGCCACCCCCAGGTCGTGGCTGCCCAGGCCGATCGCCACGTCCACGGGGCGGGCCTGGTGGTGCATCTGGTGGTAGTCCCAGATCGCCTTGGCCTGGTGCCACTGGTCTTCGGTGATGGCCTGCTGGTTGTCACTCACGCGTTCGTCTCCCTGATCACCGTCGGCGAGGCCCCGGGCGGCCCCTCACTGCTGGCCTTGACGTTCTCGATACTGCGCAGTTGGTGCACGAGGCCGTACTGCGCGGCCGTCCGAGCGGCCTGGCCGAGAACGCGTAGCCCATCATCGCGGGTCGCCGTGTCGGAGAGCAGGATGTGGCCGTGAGCGGTATCCAGTCGTACGCGTTGCATCGGTGAGTCGGTACTCCCGCTGCTTCGGGCGATGTCAATGAAGTGCAGGGCCTGGGTGAGGTCGCCGACGCCCTGGCGGGCCAGGGCGAGCTTCTGATGGGCCACCGACCAGTCGTCGGGTTCGGTGAGGTCTTCGAATTCACGGGTCGCGGCCTGCATCACGCGGGTCGCGTAGTCGTGGTTGCCGTCCTTGCTGAGCGCGGTGCCCACCCACAGGCGGGCTCTGGCCCGGTCACGGCGAGAGAGCCGGTCGTCGACGGCGAGCGTCTCGTACGTACGGGCTGACGCCTCCAGGTCACCGGACATCTCCGCGACGACCGCGAGGGACAGATCGAGCTGGGCGACGCGGCGGGGGATGTCGAGCTGGGTGAAGATCGAGCGTGCGCCCGCGTAGGAGTGGCGGGCGGACAGTGGTCCGAGCACGGCGCCTTGATCACGCTTGAGGTCACCGAGTAGCGCGGTGGATCGGGCGTATAGGTACAGGCCCTTGTCGTCGAGTTCAGTGGCCTTGAAGCGGTTGAGCCATCTGCCCAGCAGGCTGTCGGCGAAGGTGAAGTTCTGCCGGGACAGGGCGACGACGGCACGGTCCAGGTCGTCGGTCCACGACTCGTACTCCCAGGCTCTGGGCCCGGAAGTCGTCACCCGGCGTCCGGCCGCCGCCTGCCCAGGGCCGGCCATCTCGGACAGGAGTGTTTCGAAGCGCAGGTGTACGGAGGCATCGGCGCGGCCGAGTGCAGTGTCGAGGATGGCCTGCGTGTCGGGTCGGGGCTCGGTCGTGGACAGGAGCTTTTCCCACTTGGAGACGGTCGCGGCGGCGAGACCGAGGCGCTCGGCGAAAGCCCGCACGCTCAGGCGGAGAGCGAGCCGCAAGGCTCTGGCCTCCAGGCCGGTCCAGTGGTGCACGGTCGCCACGCGTCGCTCCCTTCCACCGGTCATGGAAGCAGAAGCGTGCGGCCGGTGGGTCGGAAGTGGAACGCAAGTAGAACAGTCGGTGATTCCAACGACGTTGGGCAACAGCCACGCTCAAGAGGTCACCACTTCACCGAGTCGCCTGGACGGTCGCAAGCATGGAACCCCTCACGGAGCATCGCCCGGTCAGCGGTCCCCTCGTATACGGCCTTCTGCGGTTGGTCGGCGTCTCCGCAGCCCGTCAGACGGCCCTGCGCGCGTCGCTGGTGGACTACTGCCGCACCCACGAACTGCAGCTCTCCGGCGTCTTCATGGACCGATACGTGACAACCGAACCCAGATCCGCCGCGTTCACGGGACTGCTGGACGCGCTGGCTCTTCCGGACGTCTATGGCGTCGTCGCGCCGGCCCTCTCCCACCTGGGGCCGAAGCACGTCGCGGCCGAACGCACTCGCTGGATCGAGACGACCGGCGCCCGCCTCCTACTGGCTCGCCGACCCCGCACCACGCGTCCCTCGGCTCTTCGTCACGAGCCCGCCCACCGCAGCTTCCGGGCACAAGTTCGCGTCCTGGGCGCGGAGTCATGAGGCACGTCATGCCCGAGTCGCTTCAGCAGTTCTTCGACGCTCGACACCAGTCCGTACGTCAGGCACGGGAGTTCGCCACTCGAACGCTGGACGGCTGGGGCCTACGGACCCGCACCGAGGACATCCGCCTGTGCGTCTCCGAACTCGCCACGAACGCCGTCGTCCACGGCACCGCCCCAGGACACGGCTTCCTCGTCCGGCTCGACATCGACGACGGCTGCGTACGTCTGCAAGTACACGACAGCCGTCGCCAACGACCTGTCTTGCGTGAGCCGACCGCCACGGATCTCTCCGGGAGGGGCCTGACGTTGGTGGCCGCGCTCTCCGACGAGTGGGGAGTCGAGGACCGTACCCCGCTCGGGAAGATCACCTGGTCCTGCTTCAAGACTGTGGGCGGCGCCGCACACCCGATCAGCCCTCCCGGCTCAGACCGCGACGACCGCCCTGTGGAGGTCCGATGACCACAATCGGCACACCGGATCGGGCTGCGCCTGCCGCCTCAAGCACGCGTCTCGTGGCCAGCCCGTTCCTCGCCCAGCACCTCCTTCTTCAGCCAGGCCGTGCGGTCGGTGTGCGCATTCCTGGGATCCGCTACGAGGAGCTGCGCGCCGCGAGCCACGAGGGAGACCCCCTGCCGGCCTGGCTTGCCGATGCCGCGCGGCAGGCGTGGGGCATCGAACTGCCTAACGGGGCGGTCGGCGATTTCGTCCTCGTCCGCGAGCGTTCGCCGTACGGGTACGCGAAAGCATCCTGGGAGATCAACCTCGGCTGCGACTACGACTGCGAGTTCTGCTACCTCGGCGAGAAGCGCTTCGAGGGCCTGGACTGGACGGGCAAGCAGCAGCTCCTGCGGACGATGCGCGACGCGGGCGTGCTCTGGCTGCAGATCACGGGCGGCGAGGCACTGATCGACCGCGAGTTCGGCGCTGCCTACGAGTACGCCCACCAGCTCGGGATGATGGTGCAGGTCTCCTCGAACGGCTCCTCCCTGCGCAAGCAGCCGATCCGCGGGCTGTTCGCCCGCCACCGGCCCTACCGGCTCACGCTCAGCGTCTACGGCGCGACCGCGGGCACCTACGACAAGGTCACTCGCAACCGCGGCGCGTTCGGCCGGTTCATCCAGGGCCTGGACGCCGCCCACCAGGACCGGCTGCCGGTCCGGCTGAACGTGATCGTGTCGGACGACAACGCCCATGAGGTCGACGCGATGGTGGCTCTGTGTGTGCGCTATGGCTTCCCGCACCAGGTCTTCACAAACATGTCGCCGACGATCGACGGCGAGGCGAACCCGCTGGCGACGCAGGCCGAGGGCCACATCAAGGCCCGGAGCATCTTCACCGGCTGCAATGCCGGCCGGACGTTCTTCCACGTCAACCCGCACGGCATCGCGTCCGTCTGCAAGGTCGGCCGCGACCCGAGCGTGAACCTCGTGACCGAGGGCGTCGCCGCCCTCACCCGGCTCGGCGCCATCGCCGAGTCCCTACAGCTCCGCACCGGTGGATGCTCCGGCTGCACGAAGGTCGGCACCTGCCGTACCTGCCGGCCGCTGGCCAAGCTCTACCAGGAGGCGGGGGACCGACGAGAGCTCTACTGCCAACACGGAGGCTACGGATCATGACCCCACCCACCACAACCCTCACCTCGCCACGCGAACCGGTGCTGCTCAGTCTGGGCCAGCGCCCCACCGACGGAACCGTCGGAACCCTGCCCGTGCCCCTGCCGGCCGCGGCCATCCGCGACGACGAGGTCCAGATCATCATCGACCTGGACGAGGCCGCCGAAGGCGCCGAGTGCAGCTGCTCGGCCGGCGACGACCAGCCGTACTAAATACACCGCAGGCGGGCGCCGCACCGCTCGCGTACGCATCCCATGAGTGCCGCCCCGGTCATACCCTGGCTGGGGCGGCACTCCCTTGTCTCCGAGCCCCATGAGGAACCGCGCGTGTCCATGTCTCGCATTCCCTTCGATCAGCTCCCCGCCGACGTCCGCCAAGCTGTCACCGACAAGACCGGCGCCGTGCATCAGGCGGTGACCATGACCGGCGGCATGAACTCCGGTGTCGCCTCCGTCCTGGAGACCGAGAGCGGCAGCGTTTTCGTGAAGGGCATCGCGAGTGATCATCCGCAGGTCGCAGCACAGCGCCGCGAGGCGGAGATCGCCCCCCACCTGCCCACGTCCTGTCCCCGCCTGTACTGGCACCTGGAAGTCGGTGGATGGAGCCTTCTCGGATACGAGGTCCTGAGCGGTCGCCACGCCGACTACAGGCCCGGCTCAGCCGACTTGGTGCTCGTAGAAGCCGCGCTCACCGAACTGCAACGGGTCACCGCTCCGGCCGACATCGAGATCAAGGACGCGGTGGACCGCTGGGCGGATTACGCTCCGCCCGGAACGCTCCAGCACTTCAGCGGCAACACCCTGCTGCACACCGACTTTGCACCGCACAACGTCCTGATCGCCGACGGGCGTGCTCGCCTCATCGACTGGGCGTGGCCAACGCGCGGTGCGGCGTGGATCGATCCAGGCGCCTTGGCGCTGAGGCTCATGGACGCCGGGCACCCGGCGGAGGACGCGATCATGTTCGCAGGCCGCTTCCCGTCGTGGCGGAACACCGATCCGGAGGCACTGACGGCATTCGGTTCCGCATCCGCGGTGCTGTGGCGGGAGATCGCCGAGGAGGATCCAACGCCGTGGAAGCAGGGGATGGCCAAGCGGGCCGCTGCGTTCAGGCTCGTACTCCACAGAGGGGCGTAGGCCCAGTAACAACAGAGGGGGCGACGTTCGCCAGCAACAGACGTCCACTGCGAAAAGACCGAGACGGGCGCCAGCGTCTGCTCCCATCTTCAGACTATGACCGTCACCGCACGGCGGGATCTGGTGAGCCCCGCGACCCGCAATGCTTTTCGCTCTCTGGCCACGGACCTGACCGTCCGCATTGTGGCCGAGCTGTGGGAGGACCACGGGTTCGCTCCCATCCCTCCAGACGAGCTGAAGTACCAGGACTCGGGCCAGCGTCGAACCGAGTTCATGTTCTACGCGGAAGGTGTCGACTGGTCAGACTCGAACCAGGCGCGGCGTGCGCTCCTGGTTTTCGAGGACTTCATTCGCGCGTACCGCGACCCGGGCGATCAGGGCACACCGAAGTGGTTGGACGACATCAGGGTGCGCCTGGAACGGGACGGCTTCGCTCTCGATCAGGAGGGCAGGATCTCTTGGTCCAACCCGCCGGTGCTGGTCCGTGATCTGAGCGGCCTGAGCGACGCCTCAGGCATCACGATCGAGCTGGAGCGTATCCGCAGAGACCTCACAACAGATCCCCACGGTGCCATTGGCGCAGCCAAGCAGCTCATCGAGGCAACCGCGAAGACGGCTCTTAACGAACTCAGTATCGAGGTCGACAAGAACGCCGCACTTCCCGCTCTGATCAGCACTGTCCAGAAGGCGCTGAGGCTTGACGCCGGCTCGGCGCCTGACGGACCAGACGGCAGCAAGGCCGTGAAGAAGATCCTTTCGGGCTCGGTGAACATCGCCGTCGGGGTCGCCGAACTACGCAACAAGGGTTTCGGCAGCGGTCACGGCCAGGCGAGCGCACCGTCCGGGCTTGGAGTGCGCCACGCCCGACTCACGGTCAACGCTGCCGTCGCCTGGTGCGAGCTGATCCTCGACACCCTGTCGGACCCCACCGCACCGTGGCGCAAGGCCAAGGTCTAAATCGCTCCATCCCCACAGATACCGTCTCGCCTGCAGAACCTTGCAAACTTGCTCCGCAATGCAATTCGAAGGCAGCCCCGTATAGGGTGTGGGTTATCCGGTGAAGTTTAGGTCGTGAGACCGGGAAACGCCGAGCATGGCCTGGTGAACGCCGTTACCCCTCGAAGCGCGGTGGTGCGGATAGCTTGGCGGGCGCTGCGGCAGGCCGCACGAAAGGCTAATTAGGTGTCGCCTTCCAGGGCGAAGGCGCCTCGCATGACGGCGGCCGAGGCCGGGATGAAGGGCTCGGAGACGACCGCGTACAGGTGGATCAGGTTCATCGCCGTACGCAGGGTCAGCGCGGCGCCGTCCGGGTCGGTCTTGATCTCCAGCCAGGGGGCCTTCTCTTCCAGGTAGGAGTTGCCGGCCGACCACAGGGCGCGCAGCGCGGCCGCAGCCTTGCGGAACTGGAGGGCCTCCATCTGCTCCTCGTACTCGGCGAGCAGCCGCGCGATCTCCTCGCCCAGCTTCGCTTCGGCCTCGCCGGCGCCGTGACCCGCCGGGACTTCGTCGCCGAATCGCTTGCGGGAGAAGGACAGCACGCGGTTGACGAAGTTGCCGAGGGTGTCGGCCAGGTCCTTGTTGACCGTGGCGGTGAAGTGCTCCCAGGTGAAGGAGGAATCGTCGGACTCGGGGGCGTTGGCGATCAGGAAGTAGCGCCAGTAGTCACCGGGCAGGATCTCCAGGGCCGCATCGGTGAAGACGCCACGCTTCTGCGAGGTGGAGAACTTGCCGCCTTAGTACGTCAGCCAGTTGAAGCCCTTGACGACGTCGACCTTCTTCCACGGCTCACGCACACCGAGCACGGTCGCCGGGAACATCACCGTGTGGAAGGGGACGTTGTCCTTCGCCATGAACTGCGTGTACCGAACGGAGTCGTCGGCCTCGTACCACCACGACTTCCAGTCACGGGTCTCACCGTCCTGGGCGGTGTCCGCCCACTCCTTCGTCGCGCCGATGTACTCGATCGGGGCGTCGAACCAGACGTAGAAGACCTTGCCTCCGGCGGCGAGGTCCGGCCAGGTGTCGGCGGGGACAGGGACACCCCAGTCGAGGTCGCGGGTGATCGCGCGGTCGTTCAGGCCCTCGGTCAGCCACTTGCGGGCGATGGCCGAGGACAGGTGCGGCCACTCCGCGCTGACCGCGCCGATCCACGCCTCGACCTCGTGCTGGAGCTTGGACTGCAGCAGGAAGAGGTGCTTGGTCTCGCGGACTTCCAGATCCGTGGAACCGCTGATCGCCGAGCGCGGGTCGATCAGATCCGTCAGGACCAACGAGATACCGCGGACCCCCTCAGCTCCACAGAGCGGCTGACCGGGCGGAACCTCCGGCGCCACAGACCTCAGCGACCACACCGCCCGTGCCGCCGGGAGCAGTTCCCCAGGGCCGCAGGCCGGCGGGCGGCACGAGCCGTCCTATGTCGGTCAGCCGACCCGCGCCTGGCCCCGTACATGTGCTGCCAGCGGCTCCCACCAGGTGCGATGGGTGCGGTACCAGTGCACCGTGGCGGTGAGGGATGCGGCGAAATCGTGGCGGGGGCGGTAGCCGAGTTCGTCGTGAGCCCGGGTCCAGTCCACCGCGTAGCGGAGGTCGTGGCCCTTGCGGTCGGCGACGTGGCGTACCTGGTCCGCGTCGGCTCCGCAGACCGTGAGGAGTTCGGCGGTGAGCTCCTTGTTGGTGAGTTCCGTGCCGCCGCCGATGTTGTACGTCCGGCCGGCGCGGCCCCGGGTGCGGACCAGGTCGACGGCGCGGCAGTGGTCGTCCACGTGCAGCCAGTCGCGCAGGTTGGAGCCGTCGCCGTAGAGGGGTACGGGCAGTCCGTCCAGGAGGTTCGTGACGAAGCGGGGGATCAGCTTCTCCGGGTACTGGTACGGCCCGTAGTTGTTGGAGCAGCGGGTGATCCGCACGTCCAGGCCGTGGCTGCGGTAGGCGGCGCGGGCCAGCAGTTCCGAGGATGCCTTCGAGGCGGAGTAGGGCGAGTTGGGCGCCAGCGGGCTGTCCTCGGTCCAGGGGGCGTCGGCCGGGCCCAGCGAGCCGTAGACCTCGTCCGTGGAGACGTGCACGAAGGTCCGTACCCCGGCTCGGGCCGCGGCGTCCAGGAGGATCTGGGTGCCCAGCACGTTCGTACGGACGAACGGCTCGCCGCTGTCCAGGGAGCGGTCCACGTGTGACTCGGCGGCGAAGTGCACGACCTCGTCGTGGTCGGCGAGCAGGCGTTCCACGAGCGCCGCGTCGCAGATGTCGCCGCGGACGAAGGAGAGTCGGGGATCGCTGCGGACCGGGGCGAGGTTCGCGGGGTTGCCCGAGTACGTGAGCTTGTCCAGGACGGTCAGGGCGGCGGGCGGGGCCTCGGCGTCGGGGCCGAGCAGGGCCCGCACGTATGACGAACCGATGAAGCCCGCCCCGCCGGTCACCAGGATCCTGGCCGGGGCCGCCTCGGAGCCGGTGGACATCACGCGCATATCTGCACCCTGCTGTGGTCGCCGACGATCAGGCGATGGGCCCCGGGGGCGGCCGGGGCCGGTCCGACCGTCGCCTCCCGGCCGATGAGCGAGGCGTTGACCGGGCGGACACCGGTGACGCGGGCGCCCTGGAGGACGATGGAGTACTCGATGTCGCTGTCGTCGATGCGGCAGTCGCCGGCGATCGAGGTGTACGGGCCGATCCGGGAGCCGGTGACCGTGGTGCCGGGGCCGATCACCGCGGGCCCCACGATCCGGGAGCGCGTGATCACGGCTCCGCGCTCGACCACGACCGTCCCCGTGAGATCGGACTCCGCGTCGACCAGGCCCTCGACGCGGTGCGCGAGGCTGCCGAGCACCGTGCGGTTGACGTCGAGCATGTCGTTCGCGTTCCCCGTGTCCTTCCAGTAGCCGGTGACGGACTCGGAGCGTATCTCGTGTCCCGTGTCCACCAGCCACTGGAGCGCGTCCGTGATCTCCAGTTCGCCGCGTGCGGAGGGCGCGACGGCTCGAACCGCCGCGTGCACCACCGGGGTGAAGTAGAAGACACCGACCAGAGCCAGGTCGCTCTTCGGGACCCGCGGCTTCTCCTCCAGAGCCCGTACACGTCCCTCGGCGTCCAGTTCCACCACGCCGAAAGCGGAGGGGTCGGGCACCCGCGTCACGAGGATCTGCGCGTCCGGGCGGCACCTGCGGAAGGTCTCGGTGACCTTGGTGATCCCGCCCACGATGAAGTTGTCGCCGAGGAACATCAGGAAGTCGTCATCGGCCAGGAAGTCGCGTGCGACGAGCACCGCGTGGGCGAGTCCGAGCGGCTCCTCCTGCTCGATGTAGGTGACGTCCAGTCCGAACCGCGAGCCGTCGCCCACCGCCGTGCGGATCTCCGGGCCGGTCGCCCCGACGATCACACCGACCTCGGTGATCCCCGCCTCGGCGATCGACTCCAGACCGTAGAAGAGGACCGGCTTGTTGGCGACCGGCACGAGCTGTTTGGCGGAGGTGTGGGTCAGGGGCCGCAGCCGCGTCCCGCTGCCTCCCGCGAGGACCAGCGCTTTCACCAGGGCTCCTGACGTGAGAGGGCGATCGGGGTGGTGGTCATGGCAAGGGGCGATGTGGTCATGGCAGTGGGTGCGGGCGGAGGTGCCGCGGCGAGGCCGGGGCCGATGCGCAGCCGGTACGGGACTCGGCCGTCCCCAGCCGGCCCCGGTGCCAGGTGAAGTCGTGCGCCTCGGACAGCCGCAGCGCCTGGTAGCCGACCGGGATCACCTTGACCACGGACCAGCCCATCGCCCGCAGCCCCGGCGGCAGACGGAACCCCAGGTCGACCACCAGCGGGTCGGCGTCGTCGGCGAGCAGGAGATCAGCCAGCTCCGGCGTGGTCACCGAGGAGTTCTCGGGCGGCGGGGTGGCGGCGTCCCCGGAGAAGGCCGACACCCACTCGGTGACCTGCTCGTAGCCGCGCCGGGACACCAGGTGCCGCAGCCGGTCGTCGTCGGTGAGCACCAGCTCGGGGGCCTCGTGCGTCGCCTCGCACCTCAGCTCGCGCACGACCGTGCGCAGCTGGAGCGCCTCCTGGAGCGCGCCGCGCACGGCCTGCCACGGGTCGTCACTCGTACTGCAGCCGACCGTCGCCAGGGGCTGCCGCTCGTCCAGGACGGCGACGACGGAGCAGTGGACGCCGGCCAGACCGGTGGGCAGGTCCGCAACGACCGGGGTGAGGCCCTCCCGCTCGGTCCGCCGGAGCAGTGTGAGCACATGGTGGCGGGCGGCCCGCCGCCCGCCGTCCCCGTGCAGCTCGGGCGGCAGGACGCGCCGCAGGCGCAGGCCCCGCTCCCAGGCCACCATGAAGGCGTCGCGCTCGATCACTTCGAGGAGCGCGGAGCGCAGCGCGTACTCGTACCCGTGGCCGGCGGCGGCACCCGAGGGGGTGGGGTCGAAGGACGCGTACGCCTCCGTGGGCGCCGGGTAGTCCACCAGGCCGGCCGGCACCAGCACCTCGCTGTCGTCACGCAGCCGCCGGGCCGGGTACCAGAGGTGCTCCTCGTCCGCGGCGTGCGGATCGCCCAGCGCCACCTCGGGACTGTGGAAAGGCAGCGCACGGGCCTCGCCGAGCCGGCCGAGCCTTCCCCGTACCGCGCCCGTGGGAGCGCCGTGCTCGGGAAAGAGGGCGTACCGCTCCACCGCCTCTCCGACCCCACGGGTCAGGGCGTCGGTACGGGAGTGGCCGTAGGCACCGACGACCCGGGGGCTCAAGGTGCCGCTCGGTCGCCCGCCGTGCGCGTCGTCCTGTTCGGTGGCACCCGCGGTGAGCCGCACCAAAACCTGCCAGAGCGGATCACCCGGGCTCGGGGGCCGGACCACGAACCGGTCCGCGAGGCCGTGCTCCGCGCCGACGGTGGCCAGGAAGTCGATCACGATGCCGCGACCACGGGGTGCGGCGTGGCCGTGAAGCGGTCCGGCGCGGCCTCGAAGAACGGCAGCGTGGTCCCGCGCCCGCCGAAGGCCGCGTCGAGAGCGAGCAGCACGCCGGCACCTCCCGTGGCCAGATCGGTGGAGATCTTGAGCGACTCGTGGCCCAGGAAGGCGGTACGGCCGTTGTCCCGCACGGTCTGGAGGGCGAAGTCCCGCGCGTTGCGCAGGACCGCCCGGCGCAGCGCGGTGCCGTCGGCGTCGCCCTCCCCGGCACCGCAGTGCAGCAGCGCGAGCATCATGCCGGCGCGCCCGTGGAACAGGCCGCCCTGCGGCAGGAACTGCCGGTGTGCCAGGGCGCGCATGGTGTCGAGGGCGGCGGCCGGCCCGGCGTCGGGGCGATGCCGCAGCAGGTCGTGCAGCACCATCGCGGTGCCACCGCAGCCGAGGCCCAGCACGGGGACCGGGGTGGTGATGCCTTCGGGCAGGCCCCCCTCCGGGTGGGCGAGGTGGTCGAGGTCCTGGCGCGCGGCGCGTATCGCGGCATCGAGGTGTGCGGCGTCGCCGGTCTCCTCGTACATCCGCAGCAGGAACAGGGCGCGCCCGGACGGGCCGCGCAGGAGACCGAACCGGCGCCTGCCGTCCGCGGGTCCGGGCGGGCAGGGGGCCGCGGCGAGTTCGTCGGCGCGGTCCAGCCAGGCGCTGTCGCCGGTGGCACGGGCGAAGTGCAGCAGGGTGAGGCCGAGGCCGCTGGTGCCGCCGCGCAGGGAGTCGTCGGCCGCCGCCTGCCCGGCCGCCGCCTCCTCGTACGCGGCCACCGCGCGGCCGAGCAGTTCCCGGGCCTCGTCGGTGCGACCGAGGCTCAGCAGGGTGTACGCAATGCCGCTGAGGCCGTCGTAGAAACCCGGCCGGGGTGCGTCGACGGAACGTGCCTGGTCGGTCATCCACTCCACGAGCGGGTCGGGGATCTCGGTGCCGGACCGGTGCAGTGCCCAGAGCACCCCGGCCGCCCCGTGCGCGAAGGCCGAGCCGCCCTCGGGCGTGAAGAACTGCTCGGGGTCGCCGGGGAAGAGCCGGTCCTCACGGTCCGGGGTCGCCGTGGCGAGGATGCCCTCGGCGATCTCGTGCCGCAGCTCCTCCCATCGCTCCCCGCCGGCGGCGGGCCAGTCGGCCGGCGGCGTGGGCTGCGCCGGGGGGTCGAGGCGCAGGTCGCGCCGGACGTCGTCGGCGAAGCCGGCCGGCAGCGGGAAGCGCGCGAGGATCGCGTCGAGGAGGTGCTGGGCCTTCTCGGCGCCCCAGATCAGCAGGGCCGTGGCCGGGACGAAGACGGCGAGGCGCAGGCAGCCCAGGGCATGGCGGTCGATGTCCGTACCGGTGACGTCCTGCGGCGCGGTGAAGCCGACGGCGCCGAGGGTCTGCGGGGCCGTGGAGTCGGTCGGCCTCGCGGTCTCGAAGTCGATGAAGGTGACGCCGCCGTCGGGGCGGACGAGCACGTTGGAGGGGTGGAGGTCGGCGAAGACGACGCCCCGGCCGTGGAGTTCGCCGACGCCCCGTTCGACGCGCGCGAGGACGTCCAGCGCCCAGCGGCTGTACTCGGCGAAGTCCTCGGGGTCGTCGCTGCCTCTGGTGAGCGGGTTCCGCCGCAGGATGAGCTTGGCGAGGGGCTCGCCCTCGACGTAGTCGCGCACCAGGAACCAGTGCTCGTTGCCCTGGCGGTAGTCGAGGAGCCGGGGCACGCAGTCGAGGCCGGCGGTCCGCTCGAGCGCCCAGTGCTCCTGGCGCTGGCGCTCGACCGCGTCCACACCCTCGACCAGTCCGGCGAGCGGCCGGGCCTCGCGCAGGAGCACCTCTCCTCCCGTGCGGGTGTCCGTGCCGCGGTAGACACCGCCGCCGTTGGAGAAGTGCACCGCGGCGGTCACCCGGTAGGGGAAGTCGGTGAGGGTTCCCGCGTTGCGGGCGGCGAGCGCCTCGCCGAGGCAGTCCGGGATGGTCACCCACGACGGCGGCCGGAAGCCGGGGCCGCGGTGGTCGGGCACGAGGTTGCCCTCGGGATCCTCGACGCAGTGCACCGGCTCACCGCGCGATCCCCGCACGGTCCGCGCGGTGAAGCCGCCGTAGCGCACGTACAGCGGGCCGGAGCGCCAGCGCAGGTCGCTGAGGATGTACGGCCCGTCCTCACCGTCGAGGAGGTCGCCGAGTTCGTCCAGGACGCGTGCCAGCTCCGCCTCGTTCACCGGGTAGAGCGTCAGGAACTTGCCGCTGGCGCTGCGGTCTCCGTACTTGCCGTTGCGCTGGGCGAGCAGGTGCGGGCTGCGGATAAACTTGAAGGTGAGCCCGTTGGCGAGGCAGTACTTCGCGGTGGTCGTGAGGACGCGTTCGGCGTTGTCGGGGGTCGCGGAGACGTGGATCTTCCAGCCCTGTGCCGGGAGCCGTACGTCCGGCGGGGTCACACCGAGCCATTCCGTGTCGCCGCCGCGGGTCCAGCCCGGCGGGAGTTCCTCACGGGCGAACGGGAAGTTCGACTCCTCGTCGTTCAACCGGACGGGCAGGTCGAAGTAGGGGCTGCCGGGCGGGCAGAAGTGCAGATGCCGATCGATGTCCATGTACCTGTAAACCTGTCCCTCACTGTCCGGCCCGTTCCGGGTACGCACGGGCCGCTCCTCCCCCGCCTCGACGTGTCAGGGCACGTCACCGCAGGCTGGGAGCCATGTACTTGAGATAGAGCCACTGCCCGAGCGGCCGGCTGCCGGCGTCCACCTGCGCGATGCCGGCCTTCACGGAGGGCGGCAGGCCGCCCACGGCGCCGAGCGCGATGCCCGATACCGGCACCGGGAAGTACACGCCCTCCTTCATGGGCAGGAAGGCCGACATGGGCGCCTCGCCCGCGTGCGGCCTCGGGTCGCCGACCACACCTGTGCCCAGGTCCGCGCGCAGCACGATGCCGCGCTTCTGCAGACGTACCTCGGCGCCTTCGACGATCGCGTCGACGTCGCCTCCCTCGGCGATCACCAGCGTCACCCGGCCCTCGTCCTGCACGAAGCCGCCGGCCACGGAGTACGGCACCTGGATCAGGCTCAGTACCGCCGTGAGGACGGCCGTGGCCAGGACGCCCACCACGGCGATCCGTCCTCGGCGTGCCCCGGCGGTACGCGCCTCGGCCAGGACCTTCCTGCAGCCGAGCCCGGCTCGGTACAGCAGGTAGCCGATGCCGCAGGCCAGCAGGACGGCGCCGGCGACGCCGAGACCCGCGATGACGTCGGTCCAGAGAGTGGCGGCCGTCCCGACGAGGTAGAGCGGGAAGACCATGCAGGCAAGGCCGAAGGCCACGGCCCAGGACAGCTGGGGCAGTTCGCGTTGGTACCTGCCGCCGAACAGGCCCTTGGCCAGGAACCTGCGGGCGTCCGTCATCGACCGGTCACGCAGGTGCGAGAGGTCGAGATGGCTCATCAGCGCGAGATAGCCGTCGAGCTTCACGAAGGGAACGAAGTTCAGGACCGCCGTGAGGCAGGTGGAGACGCAGAACACCAGCATCCCGTGGTGCAGCGCCGAGTCACCGCTCGGTCCCCCGACCGCGAGCGCGGCGAGGGCGGTACCGCAGCCGATCACGAGCTGGGTGGCGATGCCCGCGAGCGCCACGTGGATGCGCTGCTCCTTGCGGGGCAGCCGCCAGCCGTCGGAGACGTCGCAGAAGAAGGCGGGCGTGAGGTAGAAGAGCATCACGCCCATACGGCTCGGTCGGCCCCCGTAGTGGGTGAGCACCGCGCCGTGGCCCATCTCGTGCAGCGCGGTGGTGACCAGCGTGGCGAGGAAGACGCCGAGGAGCACGGTGAACGAGACCGGTTCGCCGAGCGCGGCCCTCAGCGCGGGCGCCTGGAGCATCAGGCCGAGCAGACCGCCCGCCACGATCAGGACGGCGACCGCGGCACCGATCCGGTTGGCGAGCAGCCGGATCAGCGGTGCCAGCCTGCGCAGCAGGCCGTACGGTCGGAGCACGGTGAACTGCAAGGTCGCCGGCGGTACGAACTTGAACCACGGGCTGCTGCTGCGGTGCTCGGTCCCGTCGTCCAGCAGCCGCAGTTTCCCGAGCCGGCCGACCACGCCGTCCACGATCGTCTCGGTCCACGGCGAGCCCAGCTCCCTGGCCAGCGCCGAGTTGTCGCGGGCGCCGTCGAGGCACGTCATCAGGCGTCCCATGTCGGCGCCGACCCGGATGTACTTCTGCTGACCGGACTGCACGATCCACGGCGAGCCGTCCTCGGCCGGTTCGTGGACCAGGACGTGCGGGGCGAGGCGAGGGCGGCGCATCAACTCGTTGGGGTCCCGTTGCGGTCCCGGCCCCTGGGACCGCCCGGCCCGCCGGCCCCGGATACCCCTTGGTCGGCGGTGCCTGCCGGTGCCCACGAGCAGTCCGGTCCTGCTCATGTGACATCTCGCTGGGTGAACAGGCGTCTCGCGGCGAAGCCGGCGACGCTCAGCCAGCCCGCGACGACGAGCAGGGCGACGGGTACGGACAGCGCCTCCGCCTTGTCGTCCAGGTAGACGGAGCCCAGGGACACCTGCATGGTGAAGCGGCCCACTTCGGGGAGGAGAGCGTGCAGCCCCTCGTCGACGAAGAGGGTCACCACGAGCAGGGTCGCCACCGTGGCGGCCTGGTTGCGGATGATCCAGCCGAGCAGCACGCCCCAGGGGGCGGCGATCACGATCGCCGCGCTCACGCCGATCAGGGTCAGCGTCGCCTCGCGGCTCCACACCGGGTCGAGACCGAACATCGGGAAGAACGTCCACAGCGACACCGGAGCGAGGATCGCCGCCACCGCCGCGAACAGGACGCCCATGAGTGTCCCGACGACGGTCTTGGCCACCAGCAGCCGATCACGTCCACCGCTGAGCAGCACCGAGCGGCTGATCGCTCCCCCGCTGTACTCGCGCGTCACGAACACGGCCCCGAACAGCATCGAGGCGAGCAGCACGGAGAACCAGGACCGGACCACCTCGGCGGAGCCGAGCACGGCGGTCGTCGCACCCTGGTCGATCTGCAGGTCCGCTGCCGCGGCGGCACCGCTCGACCCGAGCAGGCCGAGAAAGAGCCCGACGCCGAGCATGATCCACCAGGTTCGGCCGCTCCACGCCTTCAGCCATTCGGCACGCAGTACGTCACTCATGCCGCATCCCTCCGTTCACGCCGCCGTCGCCCCGGGCCGTCGCTCCGGCGGTTCCGCCGTGGGACCCGGCCCGGCCCATCAGGTCGAAGAAGCGGTCCTCCAGAGTGGCGCCGGAGCCCGGGGGGACCAGCTCCTCGATGGGGCCGCTGAAGCGCAGGGTCCGCTGGAGGATGACGACGTCGTCCACGGTCTGCTCGACTTCGGCGAGTTGGTGGCTGGAGAGCAGCACGGTGCGTCCCTCGGCCGCCAGGGAGCGCAGGAACAGCCTCAGCCAGCGGATCCCTTCCGGGTCGAGTCCGTTGGCCGGCTCGTCCAGCACCAGGAGTTCGGGGTCCGCGAGCAGGGCGACGGCCAGCGCGTGCCGCTGCCGCATGCCCGTCGAGTAGCCCTTGATCTTGCGGTCGGCGGCGTTGCCGCCCAGGCCGACCTGCTCCAGCACGGCATCCACGCGGGACGCCGAAAGGCCGAGCATCCGGGCCCAGATCTGCAGGTCGCGACGGCCGGTCGTGCCGGGTATCGGTGCAATGTGGTCCATGCTGACGCCCACGCGCCGTGCGGCGTCCGGCAGTTCGGCGTAGGGACGGCCGAAGACGGTGGCCGTGCCGGAGGTCGGGCGTACCAGGCCGAGCAGCATGCGCAGCGACGTCGTCTTGCCCGCGCCGTTGCTGCCGAGCAGGCCGACCACGCGGCCGGGCCGCACCTCGAAGGAGACGTCCTCCACCGCCGTGGTGGCGCCGAAGCGCTTGCCGAGGCCGGCGAAGGCGGCGACCGCTGCCCCGCTCACTGGCGCCTCGTACGCCGGTTGTTGAGGTTGATCCGGTAGGCGCTCACGTAGACGGCACCGGCGGCCAGAACCAGGAAGATCCACTGGTTGAGTCCGTCGAGCGCGAAGCCCACGGGCAGGCACACCGCGCTGAGCAGGATCAGGAACCAGACGATTTTGTCGTTCGAGGAGCGCGGTACGGAGTTCGACACGGCTTTCTCCTATCTGTCGCGTCTCAGTGGGGGGAGTGGTGGGGGAAGTGGGCGAGTGCGGCGCGTGGCGCGCCGCACTCGCCCGATGACCGGTCGACCGGCCGGCTGACCGGCTGACCGGCTGACCGGCTGATCAGTGATCAGTGATCAGGTGAGCGCGGCCACGCTGAGGCCGGCGACGCTCATGGTGAACGTCAGGCCGCCCGTGAAACCGGTGTAGAAGCCGGGGGCCTCCATGGCCTCGAGCTCCTGCATGCCGAGCTCCAGCGCCGGCACGGCGCCGTCCTTCAGCAGGTCTGCCGAGACGGTGTCGATCGTGGTCTGCATTGTGTGTCACCTCATTGTCGAATGAGAACGGATGGTGAAACGGTGTGCGTGCCCCTGGGCACGGGTCCCGGCCGCGGTCCAGGCAGCCGGGACCCGCTGTGCGGCACGTGCGACCGCAGGTCCGATCAGGTGAACGCGGCGCCGCTGACGGCCAGGTACACGCTGCCGTAGGCGACGGCGCTGGTGACCGCGGTGCCGGTACCGAAGCCGGCCCACGTGCTCCAGCCCGGGGCCTCCATGGCCTCGAGCTCCTGCATGCCCAGCTCCAGCGCCTCGGCGCCGTGAGCGGAAGAGTCGATGACTCCCTGCATTGCTTTCCCTCCCTGGTTGTTTTCGGGGATCTGCTGTTTCCCCCGCTCACCGGTCGCCCGGAGAGCGGAAGTCTGTGGGGCCGCCCTCAGACGGCGGCTGGTTCCGGTGTCCGTTCCCGCGCGGTTCCGGAGGCGGGACGCCACGCCGCCGCGTCGAGCAGCGGGCGCAGGTCCGCGGTGCCGAGGCCCCGGAGCATCGGCAGTCCGCCGCCCCAGGCGCGGACGGCGCGCTCGCAGACGGTGGCCGCCTGCTCCTCGGTCAGGGTGATGCGGCGTCCGATCCGCCAGTGGTCGAGGAGCGCGGCGATGCCGTCCGCCGGATCGGCGGGCAGGACCCGGCCGCCGCTTCGGCCCTCCGCCGTCTCACGGAGCAGCCGCCAGATCCGCCGCAGCCGGCGGGCGGATCCGAGCCGTTCGTCGCCCGCGCACACTGCGCGCCACAGCGGCGGCAGCAGGGCGGACACGGCGGTCATCTTGCGGATCTCCAGCGTGGTGGACAGTTCGTTGGCCAGGTACCAGCCCTTGGCGCCGTAGCGGTTGCGGCCGAGGGAGGCGAAGGTGAGGTGGGTGAGCCCGGACACCTTGGCGATCTCGGCTCGCAGTTCACCGTCGGCGACAAGCCCCGCCTCTCCCGTCTCCCGTACGTCCGAACCGAGCTGGACCAGGCGTCGCGCGAGCGCCTCGGCCAGCAGGTCCTCCGTGGGCAGTTCACGTGCGTCGCCGATGTACAGGCTGACGATCCGGAACAGCGCCTCCACGACGCCTTCGGCGAGAAGCTCGTACGGCAGCGTGGCCGTGGCCAGCGGGTCGATGACCGCGACGTCGGGCTGCAGGCTCTCGCCGATCACGAGCCGGCGGCCGTGCCCGGCGCGCAGGCATGCGGCCGCGCTCAGCTCCGCGCCGGTCCCCACGGTCGTGGGCACCGCGACCAGCGGCAGGCCCCGCCGGATCTCCGCCGGGAACATCACGAGACCGCCGCGCTGACGCAGCGCCAGCCGCGCGCGGGCGGCGCGGTCGTCACGCACCACCGCGGCGAGCTTGGCCCGGTCGAGCAGTGCGCCACCGCCCACCGCCACGAGAACGTCGCCGCCTTCGGCGAGCCCGGCCATCTCGTCGACGTCCCGGAGACTTCCCGCGCCCGTGCGCACCACCGTGCGGATCTCGCAGCCGGCGTCGGCGAGCAGCCCGCCGATCCGGGTGGCGATGGCCCCGTCCGCGACGCCGGAGTCGAGGAGCAGGACGGCCCGGGCGTGGTCCGTCTGCCGCAGCCAGTCGACGAGGCCGCTCGCGCCGTACAGCGTGCGGGTGGGCGCGTGCGAGCTGAGGGAGACCGTGCCGGGGATCACCGCGCCGCCTCCCGGTGAGCCGCCAGTCCCTCGCGTACGCGGGCGAACAGCTCGCCCAGTTCGGCCTCGGTGTAAGTGAGGGCCGGGATGAGCTGGAAGCCGTGCGGGCCCGGATGCACGATGGCCCCGGCGGCACGGATCGCGGCGACCATCGCCGGTACCTCCGCCTGCGGGAGTGGCTGACCCGTCGCGTCGGCCAGCCGGACGGCGCGGAAGCAGCCCGCGCCGCTGTGGCCGGCGACCGCATCCGTCTCCATGGCCAGGCGGTCGAGGGCGGTGTCGAGCGCCCGGGACAGGCCGCGGCCCCGTGCCACCGCGTCGATGCGGCGCATCTCCTCCATGGTCGCGAGGATCGCGGCGCAGGTCGTCGGGGTGCCGGCCTGCGTCTCGCCGTGGATCAAGAGGGTGTCGGTGCGGTGGAACGCCTCGGCGACCCGGTGCGCGACCAGGACGGTCGCCGCGGCCATGGTGCCGTTGGTGAGCCCCTTGGACGCCACGAGCAGATCGGGGTGGGCGGGCCAGGACTGCGATGCGAAGAAGGTTCCGGTACGGCCGAACCCGGTGGCGACCTCGTCCGCCACGAGGAGGAACCCGTGTTCCTCACGTAGCCGCAGCAACGCCTCGACGTACTCCTCGCTCAGCGGGACCGCGCCGCTGCCGAGGACCGGCTCGACCACGACGGCGGCGATCTGCGTCCCCTGCCTGCCGAGCAGGGTGGCGAGTTCCTCGGGATCGTTGGGGGTGACGTGCCGGATCAGTCGCTGGTCGACGCCGTAGGCGCTCTGGCCCAGTTCCTCTCCCGTGAGCGCGAAGCTCCCGTACGTCAGACCGTGGTAGCTGCCGCGCAGGCCGACCACGAGCTTGCGCCGCGGCTCTCCGCACAGGGCGTGGTACATCCTGGCGACCTTCATCACCAGGTCGTTCGCCGCGCCGCCCGAGGTGGAGAAGAGCACCCGGCCGAAGTGGTGTGCGCCGGCCGCCTCGGTCAGTGCGGCGGCCGCGCGGCGCGCGTAGCCGTTCTCGTAGCGGAAGACGCTGAGGTACGAGGCGGTGCTCGCGGCCTCCGCGATGGCCTGGGCCACCGCCCTGTTGCCGTAGCCGATGTTGGTGTTCCACAGGCCGCTGGTGCCGCAGAGGAGTTCCCGGCCGTCGGCGAAGGTGACCCGCACGCCTTCGGCGGAGACGGCGCACAGGTCGTCGCGCCCCTGCTGGGACGGCGGCAGGAGTGAGGGCCACAGGGGTCCGGGGACGGGACCCCCCTCGTTCCGCGGAGGGCCGATGACGGTGCCCGTCGTGGAGTCGGTCATCGCTTTGCCACCTCCGCTTCCAGGAGTACGGTCTCGTGCCGTCCGTCGCCGCCCACGGGCCGGTGCCGGGCTCGTATCCGGAAGCCCGCGGCGGTGAGTTCGCCGGCGAGGACGTCCGCGGGGATCACGGCCACGGTCGACGTGCACACGATCAGCGGCTCCTCATCCGTATCGTCCGCAGCGCTCGTTTCATCGCTCCGGTCCGTCTCGGCCCGGTGGACCGTGACGGTGCGGATTCCGGCCGCGGCGTCCCAGTGCTCGTGCAGGTGGTACCGCTGCCCGCTGGCTCCCGCCGCCTCGACACGCACCTCGTCGGTCGCCGCCTCCCCGTCGACGACCTCCGCCGTGGAGACCAGGAAGACGCCGCCGGGCGCGAGGTGTGCGCGTACCGAGCGGTACAGGCCCGCCCGGCCTTCCTCGTCCAGGAGCGAGATCGACGTCGTACCGAGCACGACCGCGCCGAAGCGCCGGTCCAGCTCGAAGCCGGACATGTCGCCCCGGACCCGGGTGCACCGCTCACGAAGCTTCGCGGGAGCCTCGGCGAGGCGGGAACCCAGCAGGTCCAGCATCGCCGGGGAGAGTTCGAGAGCGGTGACGTCCCGTCCCATGGCGAGCAGCGGCAGGGTCAGCCGGCCGGAACCGGCGGCCAGGTCGAGGACCGGGCCGGTGGTCCCGCGCACCAGCGCGACGAGTTCCCGGACCTCGTGCGTGTCCTGCCGGCACATGTCGTCGTAGATGCGCGAGCCCGCCTCGTCGTAGACGCCGCACAGCCGCACCCGGCCCTCCTCCAGGGAGGCCAGCCACCGGCCCGCGCGGCCGGGGACGGTGCGCGGGGTTCCGCCGATCGCGGTGTCCGCCGGGGCCGTCACGCGTCGGTCCGCTCGCGGTCGGCGGTGGTCAGGGCGACTCCCGCGGTGCCGAAGAAGGTGAGCACCTGGCGCAGGTGGCCGGGCGCCGCGTACGCGAACGCGGCTTCGACGCCGCCGGTCACGAGCAGGGCCTCGGCGACCTGCCCGGCGCGCGTGTCGAGCTGGAAGAACCGGCCGGTCGCCGGGACGTGGACGTACACCGTCTCGCCGGACCACAGCAGCAGGGGCACGTCGGTGCCGGTGTGGTCGGCGGCGGGCCCGGCCTCGGCCAGTGCCGGGTCGAGTCGTTCACCGAATCCGGAGACCTTCAGGGAACCGACTCCGCGCGAGCGCAGCTCCCGTAGGGCGTCGAGGGCGGCGAGGTACCGGCCCAGCCAGGGGCGTTCGGCAAGTGCGGCCGAACGGACGTCGTCCGGCACCACGGCGGCCAGGCTGACCCCGCAGGGGTGGTCGGCCACGGCGTTCACGCGCTGCCACTCGGCTTCCAGCGACGCCAGCGGGTCGCTCGCCGTGCCGAGCGGGAGGCCGCCGGGTGCGGTGGAGGCGTTCCCGTCCCCGTCGACGTACAGGCGGGTGCGCGGTCCGTCGGCACCGGGGCCCGCGCCGAGCGCGGACAGATCCGCGAGACGGACCATGGGGTCGCAGACGTGGGCCGGGAAGTCGCCCTTGTCCCGGGCGGCGTCGGCGTCGGCGAGGAACGCCTCGAAGTCCGCGGTCTCGGTGATCCTCAGCACCGTCGGGCCGATCACGGACATGTACGGGCTGGTGCCGTAGTCCTGCGTCTGGAGGAAGAAGGCGTCGTCGATGGACATCTCGTCGCCCGACTCCACCAGCGAGCCCTCGTAGCCGAGGACGAGAGGAGCGTCGTCGTGGCGCTCCGGCGCCCGGCCCGGCACGAGGACGAGCGTGTCGGGTCCGGTCAGGTCCGAGGCGAGCACCGCGTCCAGGTGTCCGGCGGACTCCAGGACCAGAGTGCCGGTGCCGGTGGCGGTGGCGTCCGTCCGGTGTGCGGCGCTGCCCGCCGCCCACGATGCCAGGTGCCGCCTGACCACGCCCGGTGCGCTGCCGACGTCGGAACCGTTGGCGTCGTTGCCTTCCATGGGCTGCTCCCGTTCTCCGTGCCGTGTCGTCATGCGAGGGCCGCCAGAAGTGTCTTGAGGTCCGTCATCGCGGCCTGTTGGCCGAACAGGTTGAACACGCCGGTCAGGTTGAGCACGATCTCGTCCACGCCCGCCGCGCGGTACGCGTCGAGCTGCGCGAGGACCTCGTCCAGGTCGCCGTGCAGGAAGCCGCCGCCCGCGACGAGCCGTTCGGCGCTGCGCACCGGGTCGTCGTCGTGCACATCGATGCCGGCGCGGCGCAGCATGTCCTGGTAGTGCGGTGCCGCCAGATGCGCGGCGTTGCTCGACAGGGCCAGCTGCTCCGGCCGGCGATCAGGACGGGCCAGGGCCACGGGCACGATAGCCGTCAGCCGCGGCTTGTCCCGGCCCGCCTCGCGAGCACCCTCACGCAGTGCGGGCTGGATCACCTCGCTGAGGTACGAGGCCGGAGTGAGCCATGTGATCGCGCGGTCGGCGACCTCACCGGCCAGCTTCGCCATGCCCGGCCGCAGCACGCCGAGCCCCAGCTCGATGTCGGGGAAACTCGCCTGGGGCAGCCCGCCGTGGCAGGAGTAGTACGTGCCCCGCTCCTCCACGACCCGCCCGGCCAGCAGCCCGCGCACGATGCCCAGGTACTCGCGGCAGGCGGTGAGCGGGCTCTTGTACGGTTCGCCCCGGAGGCTGGTCTGGAGCGACCTGCCGCCCGGCCCGAAGCCCGCCACCACCGGCCGGCCGGTGGTCAGGGCGAGGGAGCGGACCTGATGCGCGGCGTCGAAGGGGTGACGCAGCGGCATCAGCGTGACGCCGAGCCCGGTGGGCACCCGGAAACCGGCGCCTGCGGCACTGTTGAACCCTTGCACCGGGTCCACCAGCATCGCCTGACCCTGCCACAGACGAGCGGCATCGGTCCATTGCACGAACGCGGCATAAGAAAGCAGCTGTTCCGGCCTGCGCGGCAAGAAAGGGACGAGCACCGAGTATTCGCTCATGAACGGCCCCGCCCCGGTGCGGCAGTATGACGCATCGCAGAGTTTCCCCGAAAAGTTTGCAGCATTCGCCAGAGAGCCCGGTGCGTCACCGGAACCAGTTCTGCGAAATGCACCCCGTTAGAATTTCGACACGGCGCCTGTGAGAGGTCGGTCGCTCAGCCGAACAAGATCCAAGATAGTTCACGACCGAAGTGGCGCGCCCCCACCGGAAGACGGGTCTTCCTCTCCCGCCACCCCCTCCGGAAGACGGGGGCGGCGAGGAGAGGACGGTTATCAGGCCGCGGGAACGGTGACGGAGTTGACCACCGCGGCCAGCTTGGCTCTGCCCGTGCACTCCAACTTCCGCAGGACGTTGGAGACATGGAACTTCACGGTGCTCACCTCCACCTGCAACTCGTGCGCGATCTCCGCGTTCGACAGGCCGCGCGCCACCAGGGCCGCCACGTCGAACTCCCTGCTGGTGAGCCGGCCGGGCGGAAGGGACGGGGTGCCGCGCGCCTCGCCCAGGGCCGCGAGCACGCGCCGGGCGAGGCTGGGAGAGACCCACCCCCGCCCGTCGAGCACCTCCCGGACGGCGGTGACCAGCACCTCGTCCATGTCGTCGCGGTCGACGATCCCGACGACCTCGATGAGGTCGGCCGCCGATTCCCAGACGGTGTCCTGCTCGCCGTGCACCAGGGCGACGAGCGCCGTGTGGCGGTAGGCCGACCTCGGCCGGTCGAGCAGTTCACACGACTCCACGATCGTCACGGAAGAAGTCACGTCGCCCGGTCGCGGCGCCGCCGACACCCCCATGCCGGCCGCGGACAGAGCCTTCGTCACCCTGTATCTCAGCGACGGCGTTCTGACAGAGACAGCAACAGCGTCCACCCTTGTTTTTCCCCCGAGGGTTGCGATTGGTCCCGGCGATCATCGCAGGAACGGCACGCTAGGTAAAGCCGAGGCCAAAGCGCCCACTCCAGGTCCAGACCTGATCGGCCGCCAGGAGGCGCCTCTCGCCCGCTCCCTCACTTAATGACGGCACGCGCTCACCCTCCGCATGCACGCAGTTCCCGGATTGACACGTCGAGAGTGTTCCGTTAACCCTGTTCCTCGCACATGCCTCTTCGCATGGCATTCACGGGGGATTTCTCGGTGCCCAGCACCGTTCGGCGGCCTGCCCGATTCACGGCAGGTCTGCTCATTCATGATTCGCGCGCAGTTGCGGACGCGCACCGCGAAATCCCACTGAGCACGAAAGGACGCGAGGATGCCCCGCATCTCCGTGATTTGCCCGACCTGGAATCGCGGCCCCGCCATCGTGCCCACCCTGGAATCCGTCCGCGCCCAGACGATGACCGACTGGGAGCTCTTCGTCATGTCCGATGCCAGCGATGACGACACGGACGAGGTGGCGACCGGGGTCGCCGCCCGCGACCCGCGGATCAGACTGATCCGGACCCGCAGGTTCGGCTTCCAGGCCGGGCCCACGAACATCGCACTGAGCGAGGTCAGCGGTGAGTTCGTGGCCTACCTCGACCACGACGACGTGTGGGATCCGAACCACCTGGCCCTGCTCACCGAGGTGTTCGACGACGGCGCCGACTTCGCCGCCACCCGGGCCCGGAAGGTGGACGCGAACGGCACCCTGATCTCGGTCGCCGACCCCCTCACCATGTGCTGGCATCCGGAACTCCAGCTCATGAACCCCCTGTTCGAGAACTCCTGCGCCGCGCACCGTACCGGTCTCGCCGCCCGGGCCGGCGGCTGGCGGGAGTCGCGCGTGGGCCTTGAGGACTGGGACCTGTGGCTGCGTCTGACCGATCTCGGCGCACGCTGTACCACCCTGCTCGACTGCACGGTCACCATGCTCCACGACCCCGGTACCCGGCAGCACAACCTGCCCTGCGACCACGACCACGAGATCGCCCGCTTCCCCGACCTGCGCACCGCCCGGGCCGCCTTCCGCGCGCTGACGCACCCACGGCACTTCGCGGCCGGCGCCGAGGCCGTCTCCGCCGACCTGCGGGACTGGTACGGATCTCTGGCGGACCGGGGCGAGCTCGTCCTCCCTCTCGGCTGGCAGGGCGGCACCGCCGAACTCCAACGGGCCGTGTCCCGGCACCTCGAGAACGTCGAACCGGTCTGGAACAACCTCATCATCGAGCCCAAGGACGGCTACGTGGCCCTCACCATGGTCCTCGGCACCATGACGGCCGAACACGCGGCGCGCTACAGCGAGTTCTTCCGGGCCCGTATGCGTCACCAGATGGCGTTCTTCGAGAACGTGCTGCCCGCCGGCAGTGTGGTGCGATCGCCCGAGGAGCACCTCGCGGGCACGGGACACGTCCTCACGGGGACGGTTCGATGACTCCGACGCTCGTACGACCGTCGGGCCCGCCGCCGCTCCCCGCCGGCCTCGGACGGCTGCTGGACGAGGCGCGCGGATGGATGCGCACCAGCGTCGAACGCGTCCCGTTGGACCGCCTGGACGACTGGTACGTCGACGCGGCGACGGGCTGCCTGCGGCATCGTTCGGGACAGTTCTTCTCGGTGGAGGGCCTGCGCGTCCGGCGCCCGGACCACGCGGTGCCGCTCTGGGACCAGCCGATCATCAACCAGCCGGAGACCGGCATCCTCGGGCTGCTCACGCGCCGCGTCGACGGTGTGCCGCAGGTGCTCGTCCAGCTCAAGGCCGAGCCCGGCAACTGCAACGGCATCCAGATCTCCCCCACGGTGCAGGCCACCCGCAGCAACTACCAGGGCGTCCACGGCGGCAGACGCGTCCCGTACGTCGAGTACTTCACCGCCGAGGGACGGAGTCGGCACCGGGTGCTGTGCGACGCACGCCAGTCCGAGCAGGGGGACTGGTTCCTGCGCAAGCGGAACCGGAACATCGCGGTCGAGGTGGACCCGGGCCATCCCGTGCCGCTGCACGAGGGCTTCGTCTGGCTGCCGCTCGGCGAACTCCTCTCACTGCTCGCCGTGGACGACCTGGTGAACATGGACACCCGGTCCGTACTCGCCTGCCTGCCCGAAGGATTCGGCGCCCCGGAGCCGTGCCCCGGCGGTCCGGACGAGCCGGCCGCACTGCACGACACCCGGTCGCTGCTCAGCTGGATCATCGACGTACGCGCGAGCACGGACGTACACGTGGAACGCGTACCGCTCCGTGACCTCGGCTCCTGGCACCAGGACGGCTGGGGCATCACACACGAGAGCGGCCGGTTCTTCAGCGTCGTCGGCGTACGGGTCGAGGCGGCCGGCCGTGAGGTCTCCCGCTGGAGCCAGCCGATGATCAGTCCGGCCGACACCGGGCTGGTCGCGTTCCTGCGCACGCACATCGACGGCGTCCCGCACGTCCTCGTGCACTGTCGCGCCGAACCCGGATTCGTGGACACCACCGAACTCGGCCCCACCGTCCAGTACGACGCCGGGTCGCAACAGTTCCTGCCCGCCTCGCTGCGCCCGCGCCACGTCGACCGGGTCCTGGACGCCCTCGGCTCCCGTCGGTCGTCCGTCCGTTTCGACGCGGTGCTCTCCGAGGAGGGCGGCCGTTTCCTGCACGCCCGCACCCGGCATGTCGTGGTCGAGACGGAGCGGTTGGAGGAGGGCCCCCACCACCGCTGGGTCCGCGAGTCCCAGCTCGCCACCCTGCTGCGGCACAGCCACTACGTGAACATGCAGGCCCGCAGCCTGCTGGTGTGCCTGCGCGCCATGACCGCGAGGGATTCTCAGGCTCCGGGGGACGAGCGTTGACCGCGACGCGCACGGCCGCCCGCGTGACGGTGCTCGGCGCCTCCGGCTTCCTGGGCTCCGCGCTCGTGCACGCGTTCGCCGGACTCCCGGTGACGGTGCGCGCCGTCGCCCGCCGGCCCGTCGCGCTTGCCCCGCACGTGGCCGCGCGCACGGAGGTCCGCACCGCCGACCTGACCGACCGCGACCGGCTCGCCGAGTCGATCGCCGACGCTGACGCGGTGGTCCATCTCGTCACCCGTCGTGCCGCGACCGGGAGTTGGCGTACCGAAGACGGTGACCCGGTCGCCGAACGCGTCAACGTCACCGTACTTGCCGACGTGATCCAACTCCTCGCGGAACGGCCGCGGATCGAAGGCAGGCGTCCTCCGACCGTCGTGTTCGCATCGACGGCCGGCCTGGACGTGGACGGGCCGACACCCCTGGCCGGCTACGAGCGCCAGAAGCACACGGCCGAACAAGCCCTGCACCGGGCCACGTCGGCGGGTACCCTCCTGGGCGTCCCGCTCCGCCTGCCCACGGTCTTCGGCCCGCCCGCCGCGCCGCAGGCCCCGGACCGGGGCGTGGTGACCGCCATGATCCGGCGCGCGCTCGCCGGAGAGCCGCTCACGCTCTGGAACGACGGCACGCCACGGCGCAACCTGCTGTACGCGGCAGACGCGGTCAGCGCCTTCCTCGCGGCGTTGGACCACGCACCAGAGCTGGCGGGCCGCAGCTGGACGGTGGGCGCCGACGGCACCGTCGAGATCGGCGAGGTCTTCCGGACCATCGCCGCGCTCGTCGCCGCGCGCACCGGGCGGTCTCCCGTGCCCGTGCGTTTCAGCGAACCACCGGAGGGCGCCGCCACAGGCTCCGACTTCCGCGACGTCCGTGCCGACTCCGCGGCTTTCCGCGCGGTGACCGGATGGCGCCCCGGCCCGGACACCCGATCCGCCTTGGAACGGACCGTAGCCGCCCTCGCGGCCCAGGACCACGGCGGGCCCCACACAAGGAGGTTGTGATGACCACATACGTCTGGGACTACCAGGAGGAGTACCGCGCGGAGCGGGAGGACATCCTCGACGCCGTCGAGACCGTCTTCGAATCCGGCCGGCTGATCCTCGGCCGCAGTGTGCGCGGCTTCGAGGAGGAGTTCGCGGCCTATCACGGCATGGAGCACTGCGTGGGCGTCGACAACGGCACCAACGCGGTCAAGCTCGCTCTGCAGGCGCTCGGCGTCGGCCCCGGCGACGAGGTCGTCACGGTGTCGAACACCGCCGCTCCGACGGTCGTCGCCATCGACGCGGTCGGCGCGACGCCCGTCTTCGTGGACGTCCGCCCCGAGGACCACCTCATGGACACCAGCAGGGTGGCCGCCGCGATCACCGAGCGCACCCGGTGCCTGCTGCCCGTGCACCTGTACGGCCAGTGTGTGGAGATGGGCCCGCTGCGCGAGCTCGCCGACCGCCACGACCTGGTCGTCCTGGAGGACTGCGCGCAGGCCCACGGTGCCCGTCATCAGGGGAGGCTGGCGGGGACGATGGGAGACGCGGCGGCGTTCTCCTTCTACCCGACCAAGGTGCTCGGTGCATACGGCGACGCCGGCGCCGTCGTCACCGGTGACGCGGCAGTCGCGGAACGGCTGCGGCGGCTGCGCTACTACGGCATGGCGGAGCGCTACTACGTCGTCGAGACGCCCGGACACAACAGCCGCCTGGACGAGGTGCAGGCCGAGATCCTGCGCCGCAAACTGGGCCGCCTGGACACCTACATCGCCGACCGGCGGCGCGTCGCCGCGCGCTACGCCGCCGGACTCGCCGACACCGACCTGGAACTGCCCGTCCTCGCCGACGGCAACGACCACGTCTACTACGTGTACGTCGTACGGCACCCGAAGCGGGACGCCGTCCTGGAGGCGCTGCGCGAGCACGACATCGCGCTCAACGTCAGCTACCCGTGGCCGGTGCACACGATGTCCGGTTTCGCCGGGCTGGGCGTGCCCGAAGGCTCGCTCCCGGACACGGAACGCCTCGCCCGAGAGATCTTCTCGCTGCCGATGTACCCGTCACTGCCCCCGTCCGTCCAGGACGAGGTGATCGGCGCCCTGCGCACCGTCCTGGCGGCGCTGTGAGGATGTCCGCCACGGCCACGGCCAAGGGCGCCGTGCGGCAAACGGGCGACACTGAGGTGCGCGAACTCGCCGTGGCCGGGGCCCTGGAGTTCAGTCCCACCGTCTATCCCGACGAGCGCGGCGCCTTCGTCTCGCCGTTCCAGAGTCCGGTCTTCACGGACGCGCACTCAGGCCCGCTGTTCCCCGTCGCCCAGCTGAGCCACAGCCGGTCCCGGCGCGGAGTGGTCCGGGGCGTGCACTACACGATGTCGCCCGGGGGCAACCCGAAGTTCGTGCACTGCCCCAGCGGCGAGGTCCTGGACCTGGTGGTGGACCTCCGCGAGGGTTCTCCGACCTTCGGCGCCTGGGACGCGGTGGTGCTGGACCCGCTGACGTGCCGCGCCGTCTATCTGCCTCCCGGGGTCGGGCACGCCTTCGTCGCCCTGCGGGACGACAGCGTCATGTCGTATCTGCTCGCGGAGAGCTACGACCCGCTCCACGAGCGTGCTCTGTCGGTCCTCGACCCGGAGCTCGGCCTGCCGATTCCCGGCGACGTCGTGCCCGTCCTCTCGGACCGGGACCGAGCGGCGCCCACCTTGGCCGAGGCCCGTGCGACCGGCGACCTTCCCATGTACCGCCCGGACGGCGGACCGTTCCCGAACCACCGCGATGCCGCGCAGGAGAGCTGATCCATGACCCCCAGCACCACCTCCCCCGATTCCGCCACCGCCGCCGCCCCTCGCTGCCGCGTCTGCGCAGCACCGGTCGAGGAGTTCCTCGACCTCGGACGGCAGCCCGTCTCGGACGCCTTCCGCGCCCCGGACGCCACCGAGGAGGAGTTCTTCTTCCGCCTGGCGGTCGGCCGCTGCACCTCGTGCACCATGGTCCAGCTGATGGAGGAGGTGCCGCGTGAGCGGATGTTCCACGCCGGCTATCCGTACCACTCCTCGGGCTCCTCGGTGATGCGGGAGCACTTCACCTCCGTGGCACGGCACTTCCTCACGGACGAACTCACCGGGGCCGACCCGTTCGTCGTCGAACTGGGCTGCAACGACGGCGTGATGCTCGGCACCGTCCGGGAGGCCGGTGTGCGGCATCTGGGCGTGGAGCCCTCCGCGGGGGTCGGCGAGGTCGCCCGGGGCAAGGGAATCCGCGTCCGGACCGCGTTCTTCGAGGAGTCCACCGCATGGGAGATCGCCGCCGAAGACGGCTCGGCCGACGTGGTGTACGCGGCCAACACCCTGTGCCACATCCCGTACCTGGACTCGGTCTTCCGCGGCCTCGACGCGCTTCTCACCGAGCGCGGCGTCTTCGTCTTCGAGGACCCGTACTTCGGCGACATCGTCGAGCGAACCTCCTTCGACCAGATCTACGACGAGCACTTCTACTTCTTCACCGCCCGCTCCGTCTCGGCCCTCGCCGCACGCCACGGTTTCGAACTGGTGGACGTCACGCGCCTGACCGTGCACGGCGGCGAGGTCCGCTACACCGTCGCGCGCAAGGGCACCCGTCCCGTCTCGGCGGCGGTCGGCGAGCTGCTCGGCGAGGAGGAGCGCCGGGGCCTGACCGGCAGCGCGGCGCTCACCGCCTTCGCGGAGCGCGTGGTCGCGATCCGCGAACAGCTGAGGGCGCTGCTGGACAAGCTGCGCGAGGAGGGCCACCGCGTCGTGGCCTACGGCGCCACCGCCAAGAGTGCCACGGTCACGAACTACTGCGGCATCGGCCCCGAACTGGTCCCCTTCGTCACGGACACCACCCCCGCCAAGCAGGGAAGGCTCACCCCCGGCACCCACATCCCCGTGGTGGGTCCGGAGCACTTCTCCGCCCCGTACCCGGACTACGCGCTGCTGTTCGCCTGGAACCACGCCGAGGAGATCATGGCGAAGGAGAAGGAGTTCCGGGCGGCGGGCGGCAAGTGGATCCTCTACGTGCCGGACGTGCATCTGGTCTGAGACGCCGTCCGTCGCTTCTGCCCCCTCCGTGGCCACGGATCCGTGTGGGGCGCGGACGGGCGACGCTGCCGGGGCGGAGGCATCGCCATCCGTCGCGCGGGACGGTGGTCCCCGGCGCCATGCCGGACGGGCCCGGCGCCCCGCTCGGATGCGGGCCACGAGCCGGGCTCCACCGCCGGCACCGTGTCGGCGGGTGGTGATCGGGGAAGGAGCGCCGAGGTAGGAGCGCCGTGCCCGGTCCAGGTCCCGGGCGGGGAGCCGGGTGGCCCCGCGGGCCGTGTCGAGGAAGCTCACGTCACGCTCCATCCGTCGGTGCGCCGAACGCGGCACGCGGCTGCGGGTCTCCTCGGTATCCGGCTCCTCCGCCGCGACAGCATGACGAAGCCGCGGAAGCCCGCCCGCCGACCGCCACGCCCGGCTTCTCGTACTCGCGCAGAACATCCGTGCGTCGCCTCGCCCGCCCGGGAAGTCGGCGCGGCGAAGGAGGTGGCCAAACAGCTTCGGCGAGGTCGGTCATACTCAGGTCCTCTCACCCATGCAACGCAACGTGGCTGACGCTAGGACCTCTGAGCCGGACAGCGACGGAAACAGCGAGGATTTCGCCCGAACGAAAGCAGGGCGGTAGCAACCGCTGCATCCGAGCTCCTAGCGGTTCGCGGCGACAGCGAGTGATCGCGGTCGGCGGACGTGGGCTCTGGGAGCCATCTGGGAGCCGACCTGCTCCCCGGCTCCCTTCCGTACCCACCGAGACCAACCAGCACCAACCTTCTGACCTGCCCAAATACCAGCCACGCAGGCCAGATCAGCAACCGAACCTCATTCGGGACGAAGAGGTCGTGGGTTCAAATCCCGCCACCCCGACAGAGAAACACCAGGTCAGGGGCCTGATCCGCATCGCGGGTCGGGCCCCTGAGTGGTTGTGGGGGCCGTTTTGGGAGCCATTTGGGAGCCGCCTTCACGTCCCGGCTCCCGAACGGCTGCATCGCTCCGCCTCCGAGGCCGCTCGAACACGCACCGAGCGCAGCCTGCGTGTCTTGAGAGACATCGCAGCCTTCCCCGCCAGCCAAAGAAGACCACAGCCGTGAAGCGCTGACCGCTACCTCGTGCCGCAGGGCAGGGAGAGCAGTCCTGGGCTTCCACCGACCCTTCGGACACAACGGGCCACTGCGGGCTACCGTGCTCAGCTATGGCAGATATCTCCTGGGCCGATGGCCTCAGCGCGGTGTCCGCCCTAGCCGGCGTTGGCACGGCCTTGATTGCACTGAAGATCGGCCGTACCGCCAATGAGGCCGCCCGCCAGTCCAACCGGCCGCGGACCGATCGAGGGCCGCCGCCGAGGCGGTGGCGCAGATCGAGCGGGACCGGTGGCACCACGAGATGACCCCGCGCTTCGACGTCACGATCACCAGGCTGGGACCGGCGACGGACCAGGCCGGCCTGATGCTGACGTTCGAACGACCACCGGCGCTGGAGCGGTTGGACGCCGTCGAGGTGAAGTGGCCGCGAACGAGTTTTCTGGCCCCAGGGGAACGAGTCCTTTGGCCCCGATTAGCGATCTTCAGGGCCTGCTGTGAATGAGTCGATTGGCCCCACCTCAGTGCGTTCGGAGGCGTCGAGCGACCGTTCGAACGTCCGCCGCTCTCCCGCAGACTGTGAGGTGTGGAGTGTCCGACATCGGCCCCCGGTCCATCCTGGAGACGAAGAAGCGTTGGGGATCGTTGTTGTGGCGGACGCAGCGATGAGTTTTCGCGGCCCGGAGAGTCTCACCACCGTTATCGACAACAGAGGAGGAACACGTGGCTCAGCTACTGAGAGTGCAGAACTTCTGCATCTCGAGTGACGGGATCGGTGCCGGTGAGGACCAGACCCTCGAGAGGCCGTTCGGTCATGTCGATCCCGGGAGGCTGGTCTCCTGGGCCGGCGCCACGGCGAGCTGGCCCGGGCGCACCGACCCCGGGGGGAGCCGGGGCCTCGACGACTACTTCACGCGGGACTTCACCCACAACATCGGCGCCGAGATCATGGGCCGCAACAAGTTCGGGCCCCAGCGCGGGCCCTGGCAGGACCATGAGTGGCGGGGCTGGTGGGGCGACGAGCCCCCGTTCCACACCCCGGTGCTCGTCATGACCCACCACAAGCGGCCTTCGTTCTCGCTCTCCGACACCACGTTCCACTTCGTCGACGGCGACCCGGCCACGGTCCTCGAGCAGGCGCGGGAAGCGGCGCAGGGCAAGGACGTCCGACTCGGCGGCGGGGTTACCACCATCCGGCAGTTCCTCGACGCCGACCTCGTCGACACCATGCATGTGGCGGTCTCGCCGGTGAAGCTCGGGTCCGGAGTACGACTCTGGGAGTCACCCGATGAGCTGCTCGACCGGTTCCACCTTGAGGTCGTGCCCAGCCCGAGCGGCGTGACGCACCACCTGTTCTGGCGAAAGTGACACGAGGGCTCACTCGGGGATGTCAGCACAGCCGATGCGGGCGTTTCAGTAAATGATCGTGCCTCGCGTAATAGCCGTGAGGTGCCTGCCGCCCCGATGGAGCTGGGCGAGTAGCGCAAGCTCCACCTGAAGCGGAGCTTCGCCCCTACGTGGGCCGATCCCGTGTCGTGGCGCGAGCGCTACGACCGTGCCCCGGTGCGGCTGTGGGTGCAATGCCATCGTGAGGGGTACCAGCCATGGCTGGTACCTACAACGTCTCTGTGTCCGACCCCCAGTGACTGCGCCGCCACTCCGCCCTGGCCCTCTGCTGCGCTCATGGCGCGTCAGCGGGCCGGTTCCCCCTCCCATGACGGCGTGCAGGCCCTCACATTCACGCGCACAGCGCCGAGAGTCGCGAGCGCGCCGCCAGCGAGGAGCGCTACCTTGCCCACCACTGCAGTGCCGCGGTGTGGCACGGCTACTGGGGTGGCTTGACGAGGAAGGTCGCCCGAGGGTCGACATCGGTCGCGTGGGCAAGAGTTGGGAGGTCATGGTCGGGAAGGCCGGCGAGTTCGACAGCGGCCTGTCCGGACGCATGAGCGGCCGCGATGGACTGCCCGTTGGCGACTGCAGCGTAGAACTGGGCAGCGTAGTGGATTGCGTCGGTATCGCCGATCTCGTCGGACATACCGATGGCGAAGGGGATTGACTTTGTGCACGAGATTGGGTTCTGGCTCAACTTCTGTGACGCGGCCACGCTGAGTGACGGCTGAGCTTCTCCGGGCAGTAGGTGAAGTCGCCCGAAAATGAGCCGTGGTCAAGGCGGTTGGGATGACAGTTCGGGGCCGTGGAAGAGATCGTGCTCCGGTTGAAGGAGCTGTTGTTCCCGTCGATCGCGGACGTTGCGGTGCTGTCGGTGGACGTGAGCATCGCGATAGTGCGGGTCGACGCGGAATGCACTGCGAACGGTGCCGCTTGCCCGGCGTGCGGGGTCTGGTCGAACCGGGTTCATGGTTCCTACCTGCGGTTTCCTGCTGATGTGCCCAGCGCCGGACGAAGCGTTGTTCTTCAGCTGAGGGTCCGCCGGTTCTCCTGCAGGAACTCGGGGTGCACGCGCCGCACCTTCGTCGAGCAGATACCCGGCCTGACCCGTCGGCACGGTCAGCGGACCGAGCGGCTGCGCGCGACGCTGGCCGCGGTCGGTCTCGCCTTGGCGGGCCGTGCCGGCGCCCGCCTGAGCTCCGCGCTCGGGGTCTGCGTCAGCCGGAGCACCGTCCTGCGCCTGGTCGACGCCCTTCCCGAGCCGGAAGTGCCCGCCCCGCGTGTGGTCGGCGTTGACGAGTACGCCACCCGCAAGGGCCGCCACTACGGCACCGTTCTCGTCGACGTCGAAACCCGCCGCCCTGTCGACCTGTTGCCCGACCGGGAGGCATCGAGCCTGGCGGCCTGGCTCGCCGATCGGCCCGGCGTCGAGGTCGTGTGCAGGGACCGGGCGCCGTTCTTCGCGGAGGGCGCCACCGCCGGTGCACCGCAGGCCGTCCAGGTCGCGGACCGGTGGCATCTCTGGCACAACCTCAGCGAGGCCACCGAGCGGAGCGTCGCCCAGCACCGTCGCTGCCTCCGCGCTCTGGTCCCCACGGCCTCTGAACCCGGACCCGAACCCAAGGCTGTTCCAGCCGCGGACTCGTCCGGTTCTCCTTGGCCGCGCGGGCACCGGTTCGCCGACCGGACCCGGGCCCGGCATGCCGCCGTCCACGCACTGCTGACGGCGGGACACAGCCGGCGCTCGGTCCAGCGGCAGCTCGGGATGACCTACCGCACCGTCAAGCAGTTCGCCGACGCCGCGACGCCGGAAGAGCTGTTCACCGGTCAGTGGCAGAACCGGCCCTCCGTCCTCGACGACTACAAGCCCTACCTGGACGACCGCTGGAGCGAGGGCTGCACCAACGCCTGGAAGCTGTGGGAAGAGATCGTGCCACTCGGCTACAAGGGCAGCTACCAGCGCGTTCGCGCCTACCTGCACGACAAGCGCACCTCACCGCAGCAGGTGACCGCCCGGCCGCCCTCGCCCCGGACCGTCGCCGGATGGATCCTCCGCCGTCCGGACACCCTCACCGAGACCGAGCAACTCCAGCTCAAGGCTGTCCGGACGCACTGCTCCGAACTCGACGCCCTCACCGGGCACGTCCGCTCCTTCGCGACCATGCTCACCGACCGCCAGGGCGAGCGCCTGCCCGACTGGCTCGACGCCGTCCGGCAGGACGACCTGCCCAGCCTCCACACCCTCGCCGCGGGCATCGACCGCGACCGCGACGCCGTCATCGCCGGCCTCACTCTGCCGTGGAGTTCTGGCGTCGTCGAAGGGCACGTCAACCGGATCAAGATGCTCAAGCGCCAGATGTTCGGCCGGGCCGGCTTCCAACTGCTGAGGAAGCGAGTCCTGCTCGCAGGATGAGCTCTGGTGCCGTGCGATAGATTGCGGGCGACACGAGAGAAGAGCTCGCATGGACTCCCGCATCCCGCGGTTGCGACGCAAGCTGGCACGCATCCCCTACGCGCCCAACCGAAGCCACTCCTTTGGGGAGGAGCGGCACGAATTTCGTCTCGGCCCCCGCCTCACCAAAGGTCAGGCAGATGCCTTTCAGGCCGAGCATGACGTGGAACTCCCGCAGCTCTACCGAGACTTCCTCACCAACATGGGCGGCAGTGGTGCGGCTCCGTACTACGGACTGATCCCGCTGGAGGACTGCACGCTCTTCACGATGAACTCCAGAGACGCCAGCACGGGCTCAAGAGGATTCAGCCGGGCCTACCGCCCCACCCGCCGTGGTGACCTGTTCCTGCACGTCATCGAACGCGGCTGCAGCGATCTCGTCCTCATAGGCATAACCGGCCCTCTCACCGGGCGCGTGCTCATCGGCAACGCAGACGGCTTCTGGGGCCCGAACGTCTCCTCAGCCCCGGACTTTCTCGCCTGGTGTGAACGATGGCTCGACCACATGGCTGCCGGACAGGACAACCGGGCTCTGGAGCTCACCTCACCCCAGCTCCGAGCGCATCCGATTCGGCAGCGGCTCGCTCACTCGCCGTGGCCACTCCACAGAACCTGAGCCAGAACCCATTCTCGTGAACAAAGCCATCACCGAGCAGCGGCTGACCCCAAAAGCCGACACACCGGCCTGTCCCTCTACCAGATCCTCGACGCCCTCCAAGACCTGCTGAACTGCTGGACCGGCACCTGCACCACCTGCCACCGCCCCCTACCCGCACCACACGCCAGACGGCAGACCAGACCGACCTAACGGAGTCCTACTAGCGGTTTCCGTACTCAGCGTTGCTCGGCCCGCTCAGTCCGCCTCGGCTGCCCCGTCACCGCCGCCATCGCGCCCAGGACCCACAGCGACACGGCCACGGCGGCGGCCGAGGTCCCGGAGGCGGGGTGGAGCGACCAGGCCCACGGCTCGGGCGTGTTGTCGAACCGTACGCCCAGCAGCAGCGTGGGGCCCAGCATGCCCAGGGGGAGCAACCACGACAGGCCGCTTCCGAAGAGGCGGGCGCTGATCATGGCCAGGCCGAGGTGGCCGACGACATTGCGTACGGACGCGCCGAGCACCGCGCCGGTCGCTCCGCCCAGCAGCGGGAGGGCGCTCAGGGCGACGGCCAGGCCGAGCAGCACGGACAGGTGGACGGCGCGGTGACGGCGCATCGGCTGGGCGGCGGTCTGTTCCAGGTCGCCCATGGGCGAGAACAGGGTGGTGCCGAGGACCACCGCGTACGCCACCGGCGCGACCTCGGCGACCGGGACGCTGAAGTCGACGAGGTGGCGGAACTCCGGTACGGCGACGCGCTGCTGCGCCAGCAGGGCCGTCGCCGAGGCGATGACCGCGCCGATGGCGGCGGCACGCGGCAGGCCGCGGCTGCGCGCGTAGGCGAGGGCGGCGTTCACGGGCGGGCCCGGGGCGCCGGCGGGAGTGCGGGGACGGGGCGGCAGGCTCGGATGTGGCCGGCCGAAGCCTCGATCCAGCGGTCCTGTTCGGCGCGCGGGGCGGTGGTGACGCGTTCGAGGGCCGCGCCGAAGTCGTCCCCGTAGTACTCGACGGGGGCACCGAGCCGGTGACGCACCACGGCCTCGAAGAGGAAGGTGTCCGGGTAACCTCCGGTCTCCTTCAGCAGGTGGGGCTCGCACTCCGGCGGAGGCTGGGGCAGCGAGGCCGTGAACATGGCGTCGGTCAGCTCCTCCTCGCTCATGTCGGGGGAAGTCAGCGGCAGTTCGGCGGTGTGCCCCTGGGGAAGCTCCAGGCCCGTGGCGTAGTAGCCGCGGTTGAGGCCCGACAGGGTGCCCAGGCCCGTGTCGACGTGCCGGACGGCGGCCTCCGCGCGGGGCAGCAGGTGGCGGTCCTCCGGCCACAGGCAGGCCGTCGTACGGCCACTGGTGGCGCAGGCCGCCTGGGAGGGCTGCGCCTTGCGCACGGCCCAGTAGGAATCCGGTACCGGGGTGCGGAAGGCGACGAGCGCGCCGCCGGCCGTCAGGGCGACGAGCCCGAGCGCCACGAGGGGCAGCGGCCGGGGCCGCACGGTGGCGCTCCGCCGCAGCGCCGGAAGGGCCGGCAGCACCAGGCCCAGCGCCAGGCACCACGCCATGGCGACCAGCATGCGCGTCGTGTTCGGCTCGAACAGGGTGTCCCAGTGCTCGTCGATCGCGGGGAAGAGCTTGTTGAGCGGACTCGTCGGTACGAACGGGAGGGCGACGAAGAGGCCGTACCAGAGGACTCCGGCGAAGGGCGCGCAGACCCGGGACGGCAGGGCGGTGCCCAGGGCCACGCCCACGCCGGTCTGCAGGGCCAGCATCGAGGCGCCGAGCAGCAGGGGCGTCCAGACCGGCCCGCCGGTCTCGCTGACCTGGGCGGTCCGGGCGAACGCCACGGTGGTGAGGACGCCGTAGGCGATCAGGGACCACAGCCAGGCCGCGAGCCAGAGCACGAGCGACTGCGTCCAGCCGCTGCGGGCGGTGGTGTCGGCCCAGATCCGCACCTGATGGCGGTGGGCGCGCCCGGCGGCCCACGCGGCGGCGCTGCTCATCAGCGAGCCCATCACGATGACCGCGAAGAGCTGGACCCGCAGGCTGGTCTGCGTCCACCAGCCGATCCAGTCGCTCTGGGCGGGGCTTTCGGACAGGAAGTAGTAGCAGCCGATCGCGCCCATGAGTCCGGCGACCCACTTGGCCTCGCCGCGGCGCATCTCGGTCAGCAGCACGCGCATCAGCTCGTCACCGCTTCCGACCCGGCCAGATGGAGATATCCGGCCTCCACGGACGCCCCGCCCACTTCGGGGCTCTCCCCGGGCAGGGCGCACAGCTCGGCAACCGTACCGGTGAAGCGGACCTTTCCCTGGAGGAGGACGGACACCCGGTCGCACACGTGCGCCACGTCCTCGGCCAGGTGCGTGCTCATCACGACGGCGCACCGCTCGCCCAGGCCCTGGATGAGGGTGCGGAAACCGACGCGCTGCGCGGGGTCGAGCCCGACCGTCGGCTCGTCGAGGAGGACGAGGGCCGGCTCGTTGACCATGGCCTGGGCGATGCCCACCCGCCGGAGCATGCCACCGGACAGCGCCCCCATCTTGCGGTCCGCGTACTGCGCCATCTCTACCAGGCGCAGCGCCTCACGGGCCCGCTGGCGGCGCCGCGCCGACGGCACCTTGCGCAGCCAGGCCGCGTACTCGGTGAACTCCAGCACGGTGAAGGCGGGATAGAAGCCGAAGGACTGCGGCAGCACCCCGATCCGCTGCCGCAGCCGCCGCACGGCGGCTCCGTTCGGTGCCTGCTCGCCGAGGACGGTGAGCGTGCCGGACCCGGGTCTGCGGGCCGTGCTCAGTACGGACAACAGGGTGCTCTTCCCCGCCCCGTTGGGCCCCAGGAGGCCGGTGACCCCTGCGGAGAACGCGAGTGTGACGTCGTCGAGGGCGGTCGTCGAACCGTAACGGATCGAAACGCCGGCGACCGCCGCCACCGGCTCGGTGCCGGTGGCGGCGGTGCTGTTGTGAGGTGACACGGTTTTCCTGATCAGTTCTGGGCGTTCACGTAACCGGTCGCGCGGCTCCCGGGAATGCCCGCCCAGGTGGCCTTGGTGTAGTACTTGTTGCCGGTGCTGGTGCCCTTGTAGGCACCGCAGCCGTACCCGGAGCGGTAGCTCCGCGACGTGCTGGCGATCTGCGGGTCGGGGCGGAAGCTCCGGTCCTCGTAAATGTAGGCGCTGAACGTCCGCGTGTCGTTGACCGGCACATCGCCACAGGCCTTGGCGTGGCCGCTTCCGGCGCCCCGCCAGCGGTCGCCGTCCTCACGGCTACCCGCGGTGGCAACACTGAAGGGCAGTCGGCTGCCGCTGATCTCGGCAGCCACAGCGCTCACGGCGGGCACGCCGACGGCCAGTGCCGTCAGCGTACCGACGAGCGCGCGCGTACGCCGCTTGGTCATGGTGACACGCATGCAATCCCCCTTTGAATGAAGCGAGTTGGGCATGGACCACGCTATGCGAAGCCGGCCGGGAGCGCAGATGATTAGATCAAGCGTGCGACTGATCACAGCGTGTGGGATGTGCCCGCCGAACGTGGACGCGCGGGTCGCCGCGACGGCTCACCCCGCTTGCAGCATCAGCCCGATGCCCACCACCATCACGCCCGCCGCCGCGATTCTGGGGCGCCGAAGCGTGGAGGTGACCCCGGTGGTGTGGACACGGTCACCGTCTTCACCTCGGACGTCGACGACCTGGAGAAGCTGGTCCCGGACACGATCGTCGTCAAGAAGGTGTGACCCGACCCGCGCCCCTCAATGGCCCGCAGCTGGGATGGCACCAGCCCGGGAGCGGGACATCCCGCACGGCTTCAAGCCCCGGATCCTGGCCAGGACAGACGCGTCAATCGCCCTACCTGACCGGGCTCTCATCACTCAGTGCCGCGTCAGCCTTCGCGACCACGAACTCGGCGCGCTCCCGTGCGTCCTGCGCACGGTCTGCTGCCCTTCTGCTCACGGCCAGGAAACCGAAGAGCGCCGCCAAGACACCTCTGGAGAGGGGCTCGTTGCTCGCTCCCGCTCGCCGCTGGAGTGGGACAGGACGCCACCGGCGGTTCGATGCCGTATCGACCCTGCTCAGACCCAGCCGCGCTCCCGAGCCAGCAGTGCCGCCTGGAAGCGGTTGGCGGCTCCGAGGCGCTGCATGATCGACGCCACGTGTTTGCGGTAGGTACGGACCGCGATGCCCAGTTCGCGGGCGCCTATCTCGTCCTTGTCCGCAATGCACAGGGACTGGAGTACCTGGCGTTCCACGCTGGTGGCGAGATCGGCCGGCATGAACTCCCCGTTGTCGGTCACCGGGAGATCGTGCGCCGCGTCCCACATGCGCTCGAAGAGCGAAACCAGGGCGGCCACCAGTCCGGGATTGCGGGTGAGAATCGCGCCCTTGGAGGTGTTGGCGGGGTCGATGGGGGTGAGGGCCGCGGCGCGGTCGCAAATGATCAGCCGTTCCAGAGGCTGGTAAGAGATGCGCACTTGGGCGCCTTTTGCGGACAGTTCACGTAGGTAGCTCATGGTGACGGGGTCATCGAGTGCGGGCGAGGCCAACAGGGTGCGCATGTGCACTCCGCGGCGCAGTACGCGAGTGTCGAGGATGCGGGCGTGGTCGATGGTGTCCTGGCTGAGCACCCCGGTCGGACTGGTGGTCAGGTTCTCGGTCCGGGTGAAGAAGGTGAGTTCGTCGATGGTGGTGCGTACCGCGGCCATTCCCTCGATGTGCTGAACGGCACTCTGGGGACCCGGGGGTCGGCTGTTGCCACCCAGTGACTTGTCGTGCTCTGCGAGCAGTGCGTCGACGATGCCACTGGTGATCGCCTGTTCTTCCAACTGCGCCCTCAGACGCCCCACTTCGCGCTCGACCAGCCCTTCGACCGCCTTGGCCGGCGACACGGGGGCCAGCAGACCGCCGGGGGTCTCGGTGGCGAGACCCAGTGAGGTGAGGCGCTGGTAGACGGCTTGCGGGTTCTGGCCCGCCCGCGCCTCGCCGGTCAGATGGCGCGCGATCTCGGCTGGGCCGAAACCGCCCCGGCGGAGGAGTACCCGGTACAGAGCCTCGTCATCGGGGCTCACTCCCAGAAAGCTCAGGTCCGCGTGGGTCACCACTTCTCCTCGCCCTGGCGCGGGGTTCTCCGCAGTGACAGCAGAGCCCAGGTCAGAAAACAAGATCAAGATATCGGTCGTGGCCCTTTCGGACGGCTCCGCTGCTGAGATTCAATCGTGACAACCCACCGACGCGCGGAACGGTGCCCGTACGGCCACAGGTCGATTCAAAGTCGGGGTGCTCGTGCTTCGGTACAGGTCTGGTCGAGCAGGTCCACGGGCGGGTGAAAGCCGAGTAGGAAACCTCCCGCGGGACGGGGCACGGGCGGCGCCGCGACATCAACAGCGGCAAGGGCTCGCGCCGGCCCGGCTACGCCATGCTCCTGCCTGTCCTCCACCAGGAACCGGGCGATGCGGCGGCGCGCGCGAGACCGCCGCCGGTCGTGCCCAGAAGAAGCACCCGGATCCCGCTGCACACCCGTTGTCAGAACTCACGCGGTGGATCGAGGCCGACCCGACGCGCTCCGGCGGCCGTGCAGCATGTGGCTGGAGAGCTTGCAGGAAGCTGAGTAAGCGCGCCGCCCACACATGGCTCGAGCGACGGCAGAGTTGTGCTGTAACGAGCTCGCAGCACACGAATTCCGATGAGACGGAGCAGATATGCGTCGCGCAACTCGTTCCCGTATGAAGCCTCCCGGCTCGAACAAGACCAAACGCTTCGCCCTTGGATCGATCATCGGGGCGGTGTCGCTCACGTTCGCCGGTGCGGGTGCCGTAACGGCCGCCCCCGCCACGGCCGGGGATTCCGGACTGTCAGCAGTCGTCATGACGGAGAACGTGAACGACTGGGGGTGAGCCGAAGGGGCGGCGAACTTATCCCCAATACCTTTCGACGTGCAAGAGGAGCCGCCATGTCTGCCACATATAACGTGCGGATCCGCACCATCGGAAATGCCTCGCCCGAGACGGCCGCAGTTCGACTGATGGCCCTCCTGCCCAAGCAGTGGTCCGCGAACCTGCTCGGCTGCACCAAGACCGCAATGGCGCTGACGATCACGCCGCCCGACCGTTCGTCCTCCACTGAAGTGGCGAGTGTGGTCGACGAGTTGTTGACCAACTCAGTACTGCACGAATGGGTTCGCGACGGAGTGGTGAGCCGCCACATCGGCGAGAGCTGAAAGTTCGGAAAGGCGCGCCGACTTCGAGTGCGGGAATCATATTACTCTCGCCTGTTCTTCGGGTGACTTCGAGCAAGTTGCGCATGCCGTTCGCATGCTGGATTTCGTTGTGCCAAATCGGCGCCAGGAATGGGGAGAACCGTGACTGAAACTCTGCTGGAGAGCAAGCCGGTCGAGGGTGATGCACCCCCGCCGCTGCTCTGTACGTCCGTGGCCACACCGTCCGAAGCGCTGGACGGGTGGGTCGTGGTGGACTCCTTGGTCGACGGCATGGCCATGGGCGGGACGCGCATGACCGGGTCGGTGAACGAGGCGGAGGTGCGTGGCCTCGCGCGGGCGATGACCGTGAAGCTCGGGCTGGTCGGGCTGCCCATCGGCGGGGCCAAGGCCGGTATCGTCGCGGTGCCCGGGCAGCGGGAGCGGGCGCTGCGCTCGTTCGGCCGCGCGGTGGCTCCGCTGCTTCACGGTGGCATCTACCTAGGCTGTGACCAGGGCACGACGCACGCAGACCGCGACCTCTTCTTCGCCGAGGCCGACTACGACCTGAAGCGGAACACTCGGGCCTCCCGGTTGCCCACCGACTGGGCGAGCTTCTGGACGCACCTGGTCGACATCACCGGGTTCGGTGTCAGCGCGGGCACCCTCAACGCCCTCGAAGCCGGTGGCTGGACCAGCCCTCGCCGTGTCGCCATCCAAGGTTTCGGCACCGTGGGCCGCGCGGTGGCCAAGACCCTCGAAGCTCGCGGCCACCGCATCGTGGCAGTCGCCGATGTGGCCGGTACGGTGCACGACCCCGCGGGCTTGCCAGTGCACGCTCTGCTCACCGTTACCGACACCGCCGGCACCATCGACCGCTCGAGGCTCCCCGACTCGGTGACCGCGGTGGCCGAACCCGAGGCGTGGCTCGATGTGGACGCGGACGTCCTGGTCCTGGCTGCCGGTGGAGACGCCATACGCGTCGACAACGTGCACCGGGTCCGGGCCGACCTGGTAGTCGAAGGCGGCAACCTCTGCTGTAGCCCGGGAGCCAAGGAACGTATGCGGTCCGCCGGAACCGTCGTGCTGCCCGATGTCGTGGCGAACGTCGGAGGTGCCGCCGTCACCGGCTGCGTGCTCACCGGAGCCGTCCCGGAGATGCCGCTGAAGGAGACCGTCAACTGGCTCTTCGACTGGGTGGACCAGCGGGTGCGGCGCAACAGCCGCGACGTCCTCGAGATAGCCCGGGGCGGCACGGGAGACCCCGTGCCGAGCCTGCTGGCCGACCGTCGGCGTGGGCTGTTGACATGACACAGCTCGGCGCTCAGGAGGCGATGGTTCGACGCGGCTGGGGCGAGGTCGACGTCCTCATCACCCACACGGGGATGTCGGCGGTGCTGCACGACGAGCTGAGCGGCACCCCCGGGGTGCGGCTGCTCACCGGAGAAGGCTCCGGGGCAGATCACCTCGCGGCGGATGTCGTCGTCGGCTACCAGTTTCCCCCGGGGAGCCTCAGGGATTGTCCGAAGCTTCGCTGGCTGCATCTGACCGGTACCGGAACCGACCACCTGGGCGCCGCCGGCCTGGCCCCCGACGTGCTGGTCACCACCTCGGCCCGCGTGCCGGTGGACGCGGTCGCCGAGTACGCCGTGGCGGGGCTGCTGCACACCCTCAAGTCGCTGTCCGACCTCAGGTTCGGTCACACGAACGACTGGTACACGTCCGACGCGCTGATGCTGAGCGGGAGCACCGTCGCGGTGGTGGGCACCGGGCGGATCGGCCGTGCGGTGCTGCAGCGCCTGACAGCGCTGGGCGCACGCACCGTGGCCGTGACCCGTCCGGGCCGGAGGTATGAGGTGCCAGGCGCCGAACGGTGTATCTCCTCCGGCCAACTGGCCGCCACGGCAGGAAGGTTCGACCACCTGGTCCTCTGTCTGCCCGGTGGTCCCGGGACCCGGCGACTGATCGACCGCCAGGTGCTGGCCGCGCTGCCGGAGCACGCCACGGTCGTCAACGTAGGGCGCGCGGAGACCCTCGACACCGCGGCGCTGTACGCGGCGCTGCGAGCAGGGCGGCTGCGCGGGGCGTTCCTCGACGTCCACGACACCGAGCCGCTGCCCCCGGATGACGACGCGTGGCAGGTGCCGGGGCTCGTCGTCTCGCCGCACCGGGCCTTCGCCTTCCCCGACGAGCCGACTCTCGTGGCCCAGGCGTTCCTGGCCAACCTGTACGACCTGCGCAGCATGAGGGCGCCACGCGACATCACTGCCTGGAGAGAAAGGACCGCGAAGTGACGGCCATCCAGCCCTTTGACGCTCACCCCGGTTCACCCGCCGCCGAGGCGATGTCGGCCATCGAGGAGGGCATGGACCGGTTCACCGCCGCCCTCGACAGCGAGGCCCGGCTGCGGCCGGGGGACGTCGAGCCGGTGCTGCGCTCCGTGGAGCGCAGTCGGCAGGTGCTCACCGATACCGCCGTGACCCATCAGACACAGCCCGGGATCGCCCGGCTCGACCTGGGACGCCCGGTGTTCGTCGTCGGCTTCCTGCGGACCGGCAGCACGCTGCTGCACAATCTGCTCGGCCGGCACGAGGACCTGCACAGCCCGCTGCTGTGGGAACTCGCAAACCCGGTCGAGGCAGGACAACAGCCCGACTCCCACGCCGAGTTGCGTGCCACGGCACAGGCGTACGTGGACGACTACTACGCCAAGGCCCCGGCGCTGCCCGGCATCCACTTCATCGACGCCGGCCTGCCGGACGAGTGCCACCGGCTCCTCGCCAACACCTTCCACAGCATGGTCCTGGAGATGCGCTACCGCGTCCCCTCGTACGGGGAGTGGCTGCACCGACAGAACCTGGTCGAGCCCTATCGGTGGCACCGCAGGCAGCTCCAGGCGCTGATGTGGGCGCACCGGCGCCCGGACGGAACAGTGCCCACACCGGTGCTCAAGTGTCCCTTCCACACCTGGTTCCTGAGTGACCTGGCACGTGTCTACCCCGAGGCCCGCTTCATCCATCTGCACCGTGATCCGGTGCAGGTGGTGGCGTCCACCGCGAGCCTGTGCCGCACGGTGCGCGGAGCACGCAGCGACCGACAGGACCTCGAAGAGATCGGGACCCAGTGGTCCGACCGCGTCACCGGCCTGTCGGCCGAGCTCGCCGAGAACCGGGATGCCATGGTCGCCGGGCAGCCGGTCATGGACCTGCCCTACCGGCGCTTGGTGGCCGACCCGGTCGAGGCCATGCGGGAGGTCTGCGCGTTCCTGGAGATCCCGTTCACCCCCGCCTTCCACGGCCGGATCGCGGACCATCTGGGCCGTCACTCGCAGAGGGCCCACGGTTCCCACCGTTACGGGCCCACCGAGTTCGGGCTCTCCGAGTCCTCGATCCTGCGAGCCACCGAGTCCTATCGCAGCCGGTTCGCGGTGTGAGCACGCACAGCGCCGGCCTTTTCCCGGACCAGTACCCGGATCGCAACAAGGAGCGGATCCCCGTGCCAGCAACGTCACAGCCACAGGACCACGCCGCGCGAGCCGCCGAGCTCGTCGCGCACAACAACTGCACCGCGGGCGCAGACGCTCTCCCGGTCGGCATCCTCACTCCGCTCACCCTCCCCGGCGACCCCACGGCCGGAGAGCTGGCGGTCCGCGGTGCAGTGCTCGGCGCCCGTTACGCCGCCGAGCACGGCGTAGGCCCCGGTATTCGGCTCGTCCTGGAGAACGACCAGCGCGGAGCGGACGAGGAGCACATGTCCCGGTCGGCCGTCGGGGGCCTGGCGAAGCTCGCCTTCGTGGACCGGGTGGCAGCCGTCGTGGGCCAGTGGCATCTGCGGACGACTCCGACCGTGGCGGCCGCGGCCGAGGAGATAGGTCTGCCGCTGTTCATCGAGAACGGTCACAACACGGCCACCAGCAATCGGCGCTACGTGTTCCGTACGTACTTCTCCATCGCGGACCGCGCACCGCTCATGGCCACCTTCGTACGGGAGCAGGGCTTTCGGCGCATCGCCCTGGTGGCCGCGGACACCGTCTTCGGACAGATGCTCGCGGACACCCTGGCGCAGGAGCTGCGCAGCACTGTCCCCGGCGCCGAGCTGCTCCGCATCGACTTCGCGCAGGACGGCGTCAGTGATCTCGACGACCAGTTGCGGTCCGTGGCCGGATTCGAGCCGGACCTGCTGCTCAACATCGGTGTCGTACGGACCAATTACCTGCTGATCGAGTCCGCGGTGGCGGCCGGGGTGCTGCCGGGCGTCCCGATGATGGTGTGCTTTCCGTTCCCGATGCGCTCCGACGACTACTGGCGGCTGGCCGGCAAGGCCGGAGTCGGCGTCGTGTGGCCGGCGACTCGGTTCAGTGGCGGCTGGCCCGGTCTCACGCCGATCGGGCACTGGTTCGTGGACCGCTACCAGAAGGAGTTCGGCAGCTTCCCGCCGGACAACTCGCTGGGCGCCTTCACCGACGTCACGATCCTCGCCCAGGCAGCCGCTGCCGCCGGTGGCACAGGGCGGGCGGAAATCCACCGGGCCCTGGAGTCCGAGACGTTCGACACCTGGCGTGGCTCGGTCTCCTTCCCCTGGTCCGAGGACGAGGCGCCGCACCATCAGCCGCCCGAGATCGTGCTGATGCACTACCGGCGGTTCGGCGACACGGTGGACGACGCGGTCGTCGTCTGGCCGCCGGAGTCGGCTACCGGTCCTTACTGCCCCACGGGTGAGTGAGCCATGACCGTCACACTGCCCCACACGCCGGGCACCGAAGCCATGCCGCCGCCGGCCGGCACGGTCACTCAGGTGGTGCTGCGCTTCCTGCGGTCAGAGCTCGGCTGCGACCGGCTGTTCACGGTTCCCGGTGAGGCGTTCCTGCCGCTGCTCGGCCGGGCCGCCGAGGTCGGTCTTCACCTGGTGACCGTGCGCCACGAGGCGGGTGCCGGCTTCGCCGCCCTGGCCGACGCACGGCTGACCGGACGAGCCGGAGCACTCGCGGTCAACCGCTCGCCAGGAGCCGCCAACGCGGCCATCGCGCTCGACGCGGCGGTGGCCGATCCGACTCCGTTGCTGCTCGTCGTCGGCGGGGCCGAGCGGAATACCGACCCGCGCACCGGGTTCCAGGCCACTGACATCGAGGCGTTTCTCGGCGGCCTGTGTCCCGTGGTCACCGTCGCCGATCCCGCGGACCTGCCCGAAGCGCTACGGCGATGCCGCGAGGTGCTGAGCGCGCCGGTGCCGGGGCCCGTGGTCCTGGTGGTGCCCGAGGACCTCTGGGAGGAACCCGCCGCGCAGGTGACGGAGCCGGTGCAGCACGCCTCGAAGGCCGCGGAGACGGCGGAACGCCTCGGCTCCAGGGCTTCGGTGAAGACGCTGCAGATGTCGTGCCGTACGGCCGTGGCCCGGGTACGCGAGGAACTGCTCACGGCCCGGCAACCCGTTCTGCTGGCCGGCCGCCTGCTGCGGGGTGCGGCGGGGACGGACACCGAACCGGGCCCGCTCCTCGTGCGGTTCGCCGAGGCCGCCTGCCTGCCCGTCCTGCTCGGCAACAAGCAGCAGGACCTGCTGGACAACCACGTTCCCCATTACGCGGGGCACCTGCATCTGGGAACTCCCCGGGCGACCCGGGACCGCCTGGCGCAGGCCGACCTCGTCGTCGTACTGGGAGACAAGGCCGATGAGATCCACCTGCCTGGTCCGCACACCGGCACCCAGCGGATCCTCACCGTGCATCCCGAACCGGCCGGCCCTGGCGAGTTGCTCCCGACCGACCCGGTCCAGGTATTGCGGGAGCTGGCGGGGATGCCGTGGCCGGCCGCCGGCATCGTCCGGCATGAGTGGGTGGGTGGCTGGCGAGCCGTGGAGACCGGCCTGCGCGAGGCTGCGCCCCAACTGCGCGACGACGGCGTGGACTTCACCGCGGTGGCTACGGCGCTCGGCCGCCGACTGCCCGAGGATGCGGTGATCACGCTCGACGCCGGCAACTTCAGCAGTTGGATCCACCGGTACGTCGCTCTGGGTCCAGGGCAGCGGCTGCTCGCGCTGTCCGGCGGCTCGATGGGCTTCGGCGTGCCCGCGGCGGTCGCCGCGGCACTGCGACACCCCGAGCGCACCGTCGTCGCCGTGGTCGGGGACGGCGGACTGCTGATGACCGGCAACGAGCTCGCCACCGCCTGTGCCGCGGGGCGGGTCCCCACCGTGATCGTCGCCGACAACGGCTCGTACGGCACGATCAGGGCCCATCAGTCCCGAGCCTTCCCGGGCCGGGACTGCGGTACCGATCTGGCCAATCCGGACCTGGTGCGCTGGGCCGAGTCCTTCGGGCTGCCCGCCGAGCGCGTGGAGGCGCCGCATCAGGTGGAGCCCGCGGTGCGCCGGGCCCTGGCCTCCAGAAGGGGCTATCTCCTGCAGGTGCGCACCAGTCTGCAAGCCGTGCACGCCAACTTCGATCTGCCCAGCCGACGTTAGGACCTCCGGTGCCCTCCTCCGTATCCGTCACCGAGCCCCGGCCCGCACGCGGAGCCGAACCTGCCGCGTCGCACTCCGTCACCGACCACGCGCGCGCACTGGCCGAGATGGTCGGTGCCGAGCACGTCCTGACCGGTCCCGACCTTCCGGTCCGCTACACCCAGGATCTGTGGGGGAGCGACCGGGAGGGCGTGGCGAGCCTCGTCGTACGGCCGGGTACCGCGCAGGAGGTCGCGCTTGTGCTGCGGTACTGCAATGAGCATCGCCAGCCGCTGGTGGTGCAGGGCGGCATGACCGGCCTCGTCTCCGGCGGAGTGCCCGCCGCGGACGAGGTGGTCCTGTCCACCGAGCGGCTCGACGCGATCGACGAGGCGGACACGGCGGCCGGCACGGTCACCGCCGGGGCGGGTGTGACCCTCGCCGCGCTCCAGGCCGAGGCGGACCGGCACGGTCTGGTCGTGCCGATCGACCTCATCCCCAAGGACTCCGCGACCGTCGGAGGCTGTGTGGCCACCAATGCGGGCGGAGTCAAGGTCGTCGGTTACGGCATGACCCGGCAGCATGTCCGATCGCTCCAAGTCGCCTGTGCCGACGGCACCTTGCTGAATCTGTCGACGCCGCTCGTCAAGGACAACGCCGGGTACGACCTCAAGCAGCTGTTCATCGGCAGCGAGGGCACCCTCGGAGTGGTCACCTCGGCCACGTTGGCGCTGCGCCCGGCCGCTCCCGCCCGGCTGGGCGCCTTCTGTGCGGTCGCCGACATTCCGGCTGCCCTGCGGTTGCTCACCACGGTCCGGGCCGCGCTGCCCGGGGCACTCACGGCGTTCGAGGTGATCTGGGCGGACGCGTATGCAGTCCTCGACGGCACCGGGGTGCAACTGCCGCTGCCGCAAGGGCATCCGCTCTACATCCTCGTCGAGTGCGAGTCCACCCGTGCCGACGCGGATCAGGCCGTGCTGACCGGCTGCCTGGACGAGCTGTCCGACGTACTGCTCGACACGGCGGTGGCCTCGGATGGGGCCGATCTGCGCGCCTTCTGGCAGGCACGTGGGCGGTTACCGGCCGAGATCCTGCGCATGCAGCCGCTGTTCGGCTTCGACGTGAGCCTTCCGGCCCGCTCCCTCAGCGGCTGCCTCGACGCGATGCGGGCCGACCTGCTCCTCAGGTGGCCGCAGGTGAAGCTGCTCGTCTTCGGGCACCTCGGCGACGACAACGTCCACATCGCCGTCGTCACCGGTGAGGCCACGCGGGAGCGGAAGGCCGACGTGGAGCACATCGTCTACCGGGCGGTCTCGGCATACGGAGGCTCCATCTCCGCGGAGCACGGCATCGGTTTCGAGAAGCGCGACTTCCTCGATTACACGCGCTCACCCCAGGAGATCGAGATCATGCGGGTACTGAAGAGGACCTTCGACCCGCGTGGCGTCCTCAACCGAGGGCGCGTACTGCCATGGCCTGGAGATGATGCCGATGTCTGAGACACCCGTCGCACCCGAGAGCGGCGAGTCCGCGCCACGCCGGGGACTGACCCGCTGGCAGGCCGTGCCGCTGGCCATCGGCTCGATCGCCGGGTCCGGCATTCTCTTCCTGCCGTCGGCCATCTATGCCGAGGCGGGTGAGAACAGTCTGCTGGTCTGGGGGCTGTCCATCCTGCTCTGCCTGCCCATGCTGCTGATGTTCGACGACATGGTGCGCGCCAACCCCGACGGCCGGGGCATCGAGTCGTTCATCAGGATGGGCCTGGGCTCGCTCTTCGGTCGTAGTGTGCCCGTTCTGTTCATCGCTCTCGTCATCGTCGGTCTGCCCTCCGGTGCCTTCGTGGCGGGTCGCTATGTGGCCCGCACGCTCGACGGCGGTCTCGCGGTCACGAGCGCGATCGCGGCCGCCGTGCTGCTCGCCGCGCTCGCCACCAACCTGGCGGGCCTACGCACCAGCAGCCGCCTGCAGACGGTGGTCACCTGGGGCCTGGTGGCGATGGCGACCGTGCTGCTGGTCTCCGCGCTCCCCGCCTCATCGGGGAATCTGGACACCGTCACACCCGACGGCGGGCACCTCGGGGTGGTGCTGCCGGGCGTGCTGCTGGCGTTCTGGGCGTTCGCCGGATTCGAGAACCTGACCTTCCTCAGCCGCGAGTTCCGACGTCCCGCCCGCGACTTCCTGCCCGTCAGCGCCATCGCCCTGAGCGTGTACGGCGTCTTCACCATCCTGCTCACCGTCGCCATCGCCGTACGCATCCCGCGCGGCGACGTCGACGAGCTCACCGGGCTGCTGCAACTGGCCGAGACCATGGAGCCGGAACGCCTCGTGGTGTGGGTCGTCACCGTCATCGCTTTCAGCGCCATGCTGCTCAACGCCGTCGCCTGGGTGTGGGGGGTGTCGGGCCTGGTCTCGGACGCCGCACACAACGGCATGCTGCCGCGCCGGTTCGCCGCGGGCGACGGCGGTGGGGTGCCCCGGCAGACCGCGCTGCTGCTGGTCGCCCTGTTCGCCGTCACCTTCACCGTGCTGGTGTGCTTCCCCGGCTTGGTGGTCGACGCCACCGCCACCGCCAGCGCCATCTTCGTGATCCTTTACGTGCTCGCCATCGTCTCCTACATCCGGGTGCGTGGCTTCACCGTCCGCTCCGTGCTCAACCTGCTGCTGCTCGTGGTGATGGTCGTCAGCCTCGTCCAGGCCCACTGGCAGTCCCTGTACGGCGTCGTCGTGCTGCTGGCCGCGCTCGGCGTTCAGTTCGTGCAGCGCCGCCTGGACCCGAAGGCCGCCACGTCGGTGGCGCCGGCTGCCGGCCAGGAGCCCGTCCCGCCGCCCGCCGAAAGGGAGAACCGGACATGACCCCGAAGACGCTCACGGCCCAGGCGCCCGGACGCGGCGAGCCGGAGTCCGTGTTCGTCCGTATTCCCGCCGCTGCCGCTCGGCATGGTGCGATCAACCTCGCCCAAGGCGTGTTCGATCACGGCCCCGCCCCCGCCCTGCTCGACGCACTGCGCTCCCTCGGCACCGGGGCCGAGCATCAGTACGCCCCCAGCGCCGGGCACCCGGCGCTCCGGGCCGCGCTCGCCGCCCACACCGAGCGGTACGCGGGAGTGCCGAGCAATCCGGACATCGAGATCACCGTGACGGCCGGAGCCACGGAAGCGCTGTACTGCACGCTGTTCGCCCTGCTGGGAGCGGGAGACGAGGCGATCGTCATCGAGCCTGCGTACGAGAGCTACGCGCCGGTCGTCACAGCTGCCGGAGCCACGGTCCGCCGGGTCCGCCCGACGGGCCCCGGCGCCTCGGTCTCGGCGGAGCTGCTGGAGGCGGCGGTCACCCCGGCGACCCGGGTGATCATCGTCAACTCGCCGTGGAATCCCCTGGGCAGAGCGTTCGGCCCCGAGGAGTGGCAGGCCGTCGCGGACGTGGCCGGGCGGCATGACCTCACCGTCGTGTCCGACGAGACGTACGAACATCTCAACCTCGACGGAACGCCGCACCCCGGAGTCCTCGGCCTCATCGCCGACCCCGAGCGGCGCGTCAAGGTCTCGTCGGTCTCCAAGACCCTCGCCGCCACCGGCTGGCGCATCGGCTGGGCGGTCGCGGGACCCGAACTGACCCGTCGGATCAGGTCCGTGCACCAGTTCCTCACCTTCTGTCCGGCCACGCCGTTGCAGTTGGCCACGGCCAAGGTTCTCCAGTCGCCGGAGTTCCCGCAGCTCGTCGCCGCTCGGGCAGGTGAACTGGCCCGTGCCGTGGGCGAATTCTGCGGCCGGCTGACCGCAGCCGGACTCAAGGCGCCCGTACCCGAGAGCGGCTTCTACGTCGTCTCCGACGTGGGCGAGGACGCCGAGGCGTGGTGCGAGCGGGCGATCACCGAAGGGGGTGTCGCGGCGCTTCCGCTCACCGCCTTCTGCTCCGAACCGGATGCCGGGGTCCGATCCCAGGTGCGGTTCGCCCTGTGCAAGCGCGACTCCACCTTGAAGGAAGCAGCACGCCGGCTCGAACGCCACCTCAACCGCATCGGCTGAAGGAGATGTGATGGGCACAACCACCAGTCGGGTGATCCTGGTCACGGGAGGCTACGGGGCGCTGGGCGCAGCCGTCGCCCACCGTGCGGAGCAGACCGGGATGACCGTCGTACGCACCGGCCGCACGGCTCGGGGCGACGGCCTCACCCACGACGTACGCGACCCCAAGTCCTGGACCACGGCCGTGGACGAGGTGCTGCAACGCCACGGCGGGATCGACGCCGTGGTCAATGCGGCAGGCCAGCTCGGCGGGGTTCCGCAGGACGTCCTGTCGGCCACCCCCGAGCAATGGCACGACCTCCTGGACACTCACGTGGTGGGTGCCTGGCTCGGCTGTGCGGAGATCATCAGGCGTCGCCCCGACCGTCCCGTCTCGCTCGTCAACGTCAGCTCCACGGCAGGGCAGCTGGCCACCCCCGGCATGGTCGCCTACGGCGCGATGAAGGCCGCCGTCGAACACCTCACCACCTCCGTCGCGCTGTACTGCGCGCGCGCAGGTCTGCCGATCCGCTGCAACGCCGTCGCCCCCGCCCTCGTCGACGGGGGGCTGCGCGATGACGTGCTCGCCACCATCGCGCCGGACTCCGACCAGGCGCTGGCCGCCTATCTCGCGCGAGTGCCGCTCGGCCGCCTCGTCAGTCCCGACGAGATCGCCGACACCGCCCTTCAGCTCATCACGTCCGGTGGCCCCTCGCTCACCGGACAGGTCATCACCGTCAGTGGCGGCCTCGGCCTCGCCTGACCACCACCCCTGCGGAGTTCTCTGCCGCTCCGCTGATTCGAGGAGATACGCGTGGAGTACGTCAACGATGTCTGCGAGCTGATCGGCAACACCCCTCTGGTGCGTCTGGGGCCGGTGGCCGACGGGCTGAGCCCACTCGTCCTGGCCAAGGTCGAGTACTTCAATCCCGGGGGCAGCTCCAAGGACCGTATAGCCCAGCGCATGATCGACGCGGCTGAGCAGGCCGGGCTGTTGCTGCCCGGCGGGACGATCGTGGAACCCACCTCCGGCAACACGGGAGTCGGCCTCGCCATCGTCGCCCAACGCCGCGGGTATCGCTGTGTCTTCGTCTGTCCGGACAAGGTCAGCGAGAGCAAACGCGACACCTTACGGGCCTATGGAGCCGAAGTGGTGGTCTGTCCCACCGCGGTCCCCGCCGATCATCCCGACTCCTACTACAGCGTCTCGGATCGCCTGGCCCGGCAGATTCCCGGCGCCTGGAAGCCGGACCAGTACGCCAACCCAGCCAATCCGGCCAGCCACTACGCGACCACGGGCCCGGAGATCTGGCGGCAGACCGAAGGCCGCGTCACGCACTTCGTCGCCGGTGTCGGCACCGGTGGCACTATCACCGGCACCGGGCGCTACCTCAAGGAGGTGTCCGGCGGCCGGGTGCGCGTGATCGGCGCCGACCCCGACGGCTCGGTGTACTCGGGTGGCACCGGCCGCCCCTACCTCGTCGAGGGCGTCGGCGAGGACCTGTGGCCCGCCGCATACGACCCCGCGCTCTGCGACGACATCATCAAGGTCAGCGACGCCGAGGCGTTCCACCTCACCCGCAGGCTCGCCCGTGAGGAAGGGCTCCTGGTGGGTGGGTCCTGCGGTCTCGCGGTGGCCGCGGCACTGCGGGTGGCCCGGACGAGCGGCCCCGACGACGTGATCGTCGTGCTGCTCCCGGACGGTGGCCGCGGCTACCTGTCGAAGATCTTCAACGACACCTGGATGGCTTCGCACGGATTCGACACCACGCCGGAGAAGGGGGCTGACGCGGCCCGGGCGATCACGATGAGGGACGTGCTGCGCGGCAAGGGCACATCCCTCCCCGAGATGGTGCACATCCGCCCCGGGCAGTCTCTCTCCGAGGCGGCCAAGGTCCTGCGCCGCTACGGCGTCTCGCAGATGCCCGTCCTCAATGCCGAACCTCCCGTCACCGCCGGCGAGGTCGTCGGGTCCATCAGCGAACGCACGCTGCTGGAAGCGATGTTCACCGGCACGACGGATCCGCAGGACCCGGTGAGCGTGCACATGGCGCCGCCGCTCGCCTGCGTGGGCGCGGGTTCGTCACTGGGCGATGCGTTCACCGCGCTGGGCACGGCGGACGGGGTGATGGTGCTGGACGGGGGCAAACCCGTCGGCATCGTCACGCGGCACGACCTCCTGGGGCACCTGTGCGACACGAACAGGGAAGCAGACCTGGAGGCTCACCTGGAAAGGGTCGGCTGATGCCGGCCCTGAAGCTCACCGGACCGGCCGCGGTGCCTGCCGAACATGCCGTGGATGCGCACCTCGACGAGCTGGACGCACTGTCTCACTCGGACGCCCTGGAGTACGAGGCCGTACACATCTTCCGTGAGGTGGCCGGCGAGTTCGAGAACCCGGTGATCCTGTTCTCCGGCGGCAAGGACTCGATCGTCATGGTGCATCTCGCGCTGAAGGCGTTCGCGCCGGCACCGATGCCCTTCTCGCTGCTGCACGTCGACACCGGCCACAACTTCCCCGAGGTCATCGAGTACCGCGACAGTACGGTGGCGAAGCACAACCTGCGGCTGCACGTGGCCTCGGTGCAGGACTACATCGACCGCGGTGTCCTCAAGGAGCGACCGGACGGCACTCGTAACCCGCTGCAGACGCTGCCGCTGACCGAGAAGATCCAGGCGGAGAAGTTCGACGCGGTCTTCGGCGGCGGCAGGCGCGACGAGGAGAAGGCCCGGGCGAAGGAGCGGGTGTTCTCCCTGCGGGACGAGTTCTCGCAGTGGGACCCGCGGCGTCAGCGGCCCGAGCTGTGGAACCTCTACAACGGCCGGCACGCCCCGGGCGAGCACGTCCGCGTGTTCCCGCTGTCCAACTGGACCGAGTTGGACGTGTGGCAGTACATCGCCCGCGAGGGCATCGACCTGCCCGAGATCTATTTCGCCCACCGGCGGGATGTCTTCCGACGGGACGGGATGTGGCTCACCGCAGGTCAGTGGGGCGGTCCCAAGGACACCGAACCGGTCGAAAACCGTCTGATGCGGTACCGCACGGTCGGCGACATGTCCTGCACCGGCGCGGTCGACTCGGACGCGAGGACGCTCGGGCAGGTGATTGCCGAGGTTGCCACTTCCCGGCTCACCGAACGCGGTGCGACCCGCGCCGACGACAAGCTCTCCGAGGCCGCGATGGAAGACCGCAAACGCGAAGGATATTTCTGACATGCCCACGATCGACACACTGCGCTTTGCCACGGCAGGCTCCGTCGACGACGGCAAGTCCACCTTGGTCGGGCGTCTCCTGCACGACTCCAAATCGGTTCTCGCCGATCAACTCGAGGCCGTCGAACGGGCCTCCGCGGCACGCGGCCAGGACACTCCTGACCTCGCGCTCCTGACCGACGGATTGCGCGCCGAGCGGGAGCAGGGCATCACCATCGATGTCGCCTACCGCTACTTCGCCACACCCCGGCGTCGTTTCATCCTCGCCGACACCCCCGGCCATGAGCAGTACACCCGCAACATGGTCACCGGCGCCTCCACCGCCGAACTGACGATCATCCTGATCGACGCACGCAACGGCGTGGTCACACAGACCCGCCGTCACGCCGCCATCGCGGCCCTGCTGCGGGTGCCGCACGTGGTGCTCGCGGTGAACAAGATGGACGTGGTCGAGTACCAGGAGCAGGTCTTCACCGGCATCTGTGCCGAATTCGCGGACTGTGCCGAGAAGCTGGGTATCCCCGAGATCACCGCGATCCCGGTCTCCGCACTCACCGGGGACAACGTCGTGGTGCCTTCCACCCGGATGGACTGGTACGAAGGCCCCACCGTCCTCGAACATCTGGAAACGGTCCCCGTCAGTGTCCTGGCCACGCACGCACCACCCCGCTTCCCGGTCCAGTACGTGATCCGGCACGGTGGGAGCAGCCATTACGCGGGTCAACTGGCCGCAGGCAGACTCTCGGTGGGCGACCGTGTCACCGCGCACCCTTCGGGACGCACGAGCACGATCACAGCGATCGACATCCTCGGCAGGAACGCCGCCACGGTGTGCGCGGGCACCTCCTGCACGGTGCGTCTCGCCGACGAACTCGAGCTGTCCCGCGGGGACATGATCACGGCGGGTCCCCACCCTCCCGCGCACACGCGCGAGGTGTCGGCCACCACCTGCCATCTCGCGGACGATCCGCTCACGATCGGCCGGCGGGTGCTCGTCCAGCACACCACCCGAACCGTCAGAGGGATCGTCGAGGACATCACCTCCCGGCTCACCCTGGACGACCTGTCCCGGCATCCGCGTCCCGGTCGGCTCGTCGCCAACGACATCGGCCGGATCCGTGTGCGTACCGCTGAACCGCTCGCCCTCGACGCGTACGCCGACTCGCGGCGCACCGGTTCCTTTCTGCTCGTCGACCCGTCGGACGGGGCGACCCTCGCGGCCTGCATGGCGGGCACGGCAGGTGGCTAGGCGACGAGGACTGCGGCTTTTCCTGTGGCACGTACTGCTGAACTTCGACCCCTATGCGGCGCTGTGGCCTGATTCCGGCAGGGACGGACCGGCGGCGAAGCCCGTACCCCGAGAGGAAAGGGAAACCGATGGAGCAACTGACCGCCCAGAGTCCCGTCACCGTGAGTCCGAAGCGACGCGCCCCGGAGCTTGAGCCGGACATACCGAGGGCGCGTGTCTACCGTTCCCCCACCGACTGCCCTGTCTGTGGTGAGCCCCGGACGCTGTACGTCATGGACGCCGATCGAGAAGTACGGCTCACTTGCGTGAGGTGCACGTAGATGACGGGGCACGTGCTCGGTGCACTGGCTCTGATCGTCGCGGTCGGACACGTCTGCGGCAGATTCGCCCAACGGGTGCGGCAGCCGGTGGTCGTCGGCGAGATCGTGGCCGGCATCGCCCTCGGCCCCAGCCTCCTAGGGCTGGTGCCAGGCGATCTCACCGAGCGGCTGCTGCCTGAGGAGATCCATCCGTACCTGCAGGTTCTCGCTCAGCTCGGCTTGATCCTCTTCATGTTCGGCATCGGGTACCGGTTCGACGGCTCACATCTGCGGGGGCAGGGGCGTCAGGTCACAGCGGTGTCCCTCGCCTCCATGGCGCTACCGTTCGCCCTGGGGGCGGGACTGGCTTGGAGCATGGTCCCGTGGTTCGACCGGTCACAGATGAAGACGGACGGTGTGTTGACACCCGCGCTCTTCCTGGGCGCCGCGATGTCCGTCACCGCGTTCCCGGTTCTGGCTCGGATCATCACCGAACGGGGCCTGCAGAAGGAACGCATAGGGCACATGTCCGTCGCCTGCGCGGCCGTCCAGGATTTTCTCGCCTGGAGCGTCCTCGCCCTGGTGGTGGCCCTGGCGAACGAGAGCGGCGCGGGGCCGCTGATAGGGATGGCCGTATGGTCCGCGCTGCTGCTGGCCGGCCTGGTGTGGCTGGTCCGGCCCGTACTGACGTGGCTCTTCTCCCAGGAGGACCGATGGCACGCCGGAAGCGCACGGGTCCACTCCATCCTGATCGTCGGGCTGCTGCTGAGCGCCTGGGCCACCGACGCCATCGGGCTGCACGCGGTGTTCGGAGCGTTCGCCTTCGGTGCGGCCGTGCCCCGCCACCTGGTCGACGCGCGGGCCCCGGAGATCCCCGAGCGCATCGAGCAGACAAGTCTGTTCCTGCTTCCGGTGTTCTTCGTCGTGACCGGACTCTCGGTAGATCTCGGCGGACTCGGCGGGCAGGGGCTCGTCATCCTCATGGCCGTGCTGGTAACTGCCTGCGTGGGCAAGTTCATCGGCGCGGCGGGTGCGGCACGCCTGACGGGTGCCACCGGCCGGGAAGCCGCCACGCTCGGTGTTCTACTCAACGCCCGCGGCCTCACCGAACTGGTCATTCTCAACGTCGGGCTGGGGCTCGGTGTGCTGGACGGCAGGCTGTTCACCGCGATGGTCACGATGGCGCTGATCACCACCGTGATGACGGGACCGCTGCTGCACCACTTCCATCCGCCCGGGCGCGAGAAGCCGTTGGACGACGCACATCCTGGTGATGCGCTTGTCGAGGCCCGTTCAGCGGGCTCACCGTGACGTACCGCTGAACAGCGGACCAGAGGATGTGAGGTGAGGGACGTGGGCGGGAAGCGGGTTCTCCCGGTCAGGACGTGATGCATGCCGCCGGGTCCTCCGCCTGCGGGCTGCGCAGCCACTGCCGCTGGGTCGCGGAATCGAGGACCTTGCCCGTCACCAGGGACCGGATCCAGGGGCGCAGCGCCCTCCTTTCGGGTCAACTGCCACCTGCCCCGGCGGCGCACGCCACTCGCCTCCCACAACAGCCGGCTGCGCCGACGCGCGGCTCGCAGCATCCACGCCATCAGGCGGAAGCCGACCCGTAGCGCGCCAAGGTGACCTCAACGACCCCGTCACCCCTGGCACTTCACGGCCGAACCGGAGCCAGAGCCCGTCCGGACCACGGGGACACCGGCAAATTCGGGGAGACGGTACGCGCGACGCGGAACCCCACGTCGTCGATCCGGAACGTCGGGTGGCTCCGACGCCGCACCGAGGCACGGCAGCTCCAGGGCTCGTCGAACCATCCTCCGCCGCGCAGCACACGGTAGGTGCCGTAGACCTCAGGGTCGTAGAGGTCCCAGGTCCATTCCCAGACGTTGCCCAGCATGTCGTGCAGGCCCCACGCGTTGGACTGCTTACTGCCCACGTCGTGGATCCACTCGTGCGAGTTGGCGCGGTACCACGCGATCTCGTCGAGTCGCCCGTACCGCGCGCCGGCCGTACCGGCACGGCATGCGTGCTCCCACTCGGCCTCGGTCGGCAGCCGGTAGCCGGTAGCCGTCGGCGGACTCGTCCCACTCGGCTGTTTCCGCCTCGGCGTCGGCGTGGAGACGGTACGCGGGCTCCACACCCTCGTGCCGGGACAGGGCGTTGCAGAAGTTGGCAGCGTCCCACCACGACACGCCCTCGACGGGGAGGCGGTCGCCCTGTGGTGCCGTGCTCGGCCGGCTGCCGGTGATCCGGGCGTACAGCTCCTGGGTGACCGGGACAGCCGCGATCCGGTAGGGCGAGAGTTCGACCGTCCAACTCCGCTGCGTCCGCCGGTCCGACAGCGTCACCTGCCCGGCCGGAACGGCGATCATCTCGGGCCCTCGGTCCACGTCCATGATCTGACGATCCTATCCACTGGTCCGGCACGGAACCTCCGGCCGGGCGTAAGACCTCGGACATCGAAGGAAAGGCATGGCGACGACAGCTGTTCGCCGACTCGTCACCTCCGCCACACATGCGTCGGCAAGTATCGGTGTTCCCCGCCCTCCGAAAGCCCTGAAGGAACCTTGGTGCAGCATCGACCGATGGGCCGCGTGCGGCTGTACGGCGTCGTCGCGGCGGCAGTTGCGAGCGCTCTGTGGCTCACGGCCTGCGGCAGCGGCAGCGGCAGCGGCAGCGGTGAGGCCACGGACGACCGGTCTTCCGCTGCACCGACCAGCCGGATCAACTGCGCCGAGCAGGGGAAGATCGCGGCCTCCGGCTCGTCCGCCCAGCAGAACGCCATGCGCCACTGGACGCGGGAGTACCAGCGCGCGTGCCCGGGGGTACAGATCCGCTACATTCCCCTCGGATCCGGTGGCGGTGTGGCCCAGTTCCTGCGCGGGGCGACGGTGCTCGGCGGGACGGACACCGCGCTGAAGCCGGAGGAGATCGCGTTCTCCCGCGACGTGTGCCCCGGAGGCAGCGCCATCGACCTCCCGATGGTCGGCGGTCCCATCGCCATCGGCTACAACATCGAGGGCGTCGACGACCTCGTCCTCGACGCACGCACCCTGGCCAGGATCTTCGACTCCGAGATCACCCGGTGGAACGACCCGGCGATCCAGCGCCTGAACCCGGGCGTCGAACTGCCCCAGACGTCGATCACCGCTGTGCACCGCTCCGACGGATCGGGCACCACCCAGAACCTGAACGCGTACCTGGCCGAAGCGGCGCCGAACGAGTGGCCGTATCCGAAGGAGAAGGCCTGGCAGGCCAAGGGGGGCCACTCCGCCAGCGGTTCGGACCGTGTGGCGTCCGACGTCCTCCACACCGAGGGCGCGATCGGCTATTTCGAGCTGTCGTTCGCGAAGGACCGGCAGATCCCCACCGTCAGGCTGGACACGGGTGCGTCGGAGCCGGTCGCCCCCACCGCCGAGGCGGCCTCGAACGGCATCGCCGCGGCCGCTGACGTGGGCGAGGGCAAGGACATGACGCTGGAGTTCGACTACCGGACCAAGGCGCCCGGGGCGTATCCCATGGTCCTCGTCACCTACGAGGTCGTGTGCGCCAAGGGCAACCGGGCCGATGTCCTGCCCGCCCTCAAGTCCTTTCTGTCGTACACCGCGAGCGAGGAAGGCCAGCAGGGCCTCTCCCGCATCCACTACGCGCCGCTGCCGGAGAAGGTGGCGGCGAAGGTGCGCGACGTGGTGAGCAGCCTGTCCTGACGAGGGCGGTCGCGTGCGCGGGCACGGCTTGGTCGTCGGCGGCAGCCGGCGCGCACACCGCGCAGTCGAGGAGAGCGGGATACGGCCGAACGGACGAATGGGGAACCAGAGCGACAGGTCGCTCGTTGTCCGGTTGGGCAAAGAAACCGTCAAGAGGCGCGGCCCGCGCCGGATTGCGCAGGGGATTTCCATGGGAGTCAGCCTTTCCAAGGGCGGCAATGTCTCGCTCAGCAAGGAGGCCCCGGGCCTGGCCGCGGTCGTCGTGGGCCTCGGCTGGGACGTCCGCAGCACCACCGGGACCGACTTCGACCTGGACGCCAGCGCCCTGCTGGTGGACGCGAACGGGAAGGTTCTGAGCGACCAGCACTTCGTGTTCTTCAACAACCTCAAGAGCCCCGACGCCTCCGTCGAGCACACCGGTGACAACCTCACCGGTGAGGGCGAGGGCGACGACGAGCAGATCAAGGTCAACCTGGCCGGCGTGGCCGCCGAGGTCGACAAGATCGTCTTCCCGGTGTCGATCCACGAGGGCGAGAGCCGCAGCCAGTCCTTCGGCCAGGTGCGCAACGCCTTCATCCGCGTTGTCAACCAGGCCGACAGCAACGAGCTGGCTCGTTACGACCTGAGCGAGGACGCCTCGACCGAGACCGCGATGGTCTTCGGCGAGCTGTACCGCAATGGCGCGGAGTGGAAGTTCCGTGCCGTGGGCCAGGGTTACGCCTCGGGTCTGCGCGGCATCGCGCAGGACTTCGGAGTCAACATCTGACAACGCCGGTCCGATGTGCCGGGGCCCGGGAGAGCCTCGGCACATCGGTGCGTCGGCCTTCGCCGGCCTTCGCCGCGTTGATCCGCAGCGCGCCACACGCCGGCCTGATCCGCAGCACGCCGCACGCTGCGCGCGACGGCTCGCCCTGCTGCCCGCTCGGCCCGTCGCGCTCCCGTCGCGCTCCCGTCGCCCGGCCGTCCCAGTCGTCCCGGCCGTCCCCGTCGTCGACAGACTCCCGCCGCGCGCATGTCCCTTGCGTTCGGCCGGCCGCTGGGCCCGCCCGCATCCCATGCGAAGCCCCCTCCGGCGCTCGCTCCACCTCCGCATGTGTGCAACCGATGTCGGCCAAACCGGGGCCGCCGACGTGTGCCTCGTGCTGCCCCACACCTGCATGGAGATCGCTCCTGCAGAGCGCTGGTGCGCCCGCCGGGCCGCCACGCGGCGTCCCCCGGTCCTAGAAGCGGCTGGGGACGCGGCCGGCGAGCGTGCGTGGATGGGCGGCCAACGAGGCGACGGACTTCGACCGCGCCGAGCGACCGGTGCGGTGACGGGCCTGCAGAGCCTGGCGCAGGTGCCGCACGATGCCCTGGCGCCCGCCTGTGGAGAAGTTATCCACAGGCTGCGGAGGGTGCCGGCGGAATCCGCTTTGATGGAGGGCATGAGCGACGCACACAACCTGCCCGACATGCCCGGCACTCCCCACATGCCCGACTGGGAGAAGCGCTTCCGGGCGCCGCGTGTCTCTCTGCCCGACTGGGCGGAGGACGCACCGGACCGCTCCCTGTTCGTTTCGAACGCGACGGGGACGTACGAGCTGTACGCCTGGGACCGTGCCACGGGCGACCAGCGCCAGGTGACCGACCGGCCGAACGGCACGACGGACGGGATAGTCACGCCCGACGGCCAGGCCATCTGGTGGTTCTCGGACACCGACGGGGACGAGTTCGGCGTCTGGATGCGGCAGCCGTTCGGCGGTGGCGACGACGTGCCCGCCGCGCCGGGCCTCGAGCCGTCGTATCCGGCGGGTGTCGCCCTTGGTCGTGACGGCGCCACTGCGGTGATCGGCCGCTCCACCGACGAGGAGGGCACGACGATCCACGTCGTACGGGCGGGCGCAGCGCCCGCGGAGATCTACCGGCACCGGCAGTCGGCCGGCGTGGGCAGCCTCTCGCACGACGGGTCACTGCTCGCGATCGAGCACACGGAGCACGGGGACGCGATGCACTCCGCGCTGCGTGTGACACGCCTGGACGGGAGCCCGGTGGCCGAGCTCGACGACACCGAGGGCGGCACTGTGGAGCTCGGGCTCGAGGCCCTCGGGTTCGCCCCGGTCCACGGCGACACCAGGCTCCTCGTCGGGCACCAGCGGCGCGGCCGCTGGGAGCCGATGATCTGGGACGTCGCCTCCGGGGAGCAGACCGACCTGGGCATCGAACTGCCCGGCGACGTGAACGCCGAGTGGTATCCGGACGGCTCGGCGCTGCTGATCGCCCACAGCTTCGAGGCGCGCGGCGAGCTGTGGCACTACAGCCTGTCGTCGCGTGCGCTCGTCCAGATCGACACGCCCGCCGGTTCTGTCTCGGGCGCGACTGCCCGCCCCGACGGGGCCGTGGAGTATCTGTGGTCGTCCGCGGCGCAGCCGCCCCGGGTTCGGTCGACCGCCGGCGGCGTCGTTCTCGACCCTCCGGGCATGAAAGCGCCGGCTTCAGTGCCGGTGGAGGACGTCTGGGTGGAAGGCCCCGGCGGCCGTGTCCACGCCCTCGTGCAGAAGCCTGCCGGGGCGACGGGCCCGCTGCCGACCGTCTTCGAGATCCACGGTGGTCCGACGTGGCACGACAGCGACTCCTTCATGGCGGGTCCCGCGGCCTGGGTCGATCACGGTTATGCGGTGGTCCGGGTCAACTACCGCGGCTCGACCGGTTACGGCCGCGAGTGGACGGACGCGCTCAAGCACCGGGTCGGTCTGATCGAGCTGGAGGACATCGCGGCGGTCCGCGGGTGGGCGGTCGCTTCGGGTCTCGCCGACCCGGCGAAGTTGGTCCTGGCGGGCGGCTCCTGGGGTGGCTATCTGACGCTGCTGGGCCTCGGCACCCAGCCGGGGGCGTGGGCGCTGGGCCTGGCCGCGGTCCCGGTCGCGGACTATGTGACGGCGTATCACGACGAGATGGAGGCGCTGAAGGCGATGGACCGCACGCTGCTCGGCGGCACCCCGGAGGAAGTTCCTGAGCGCTTCGAGGCCTCGTCCCCGCTGACGTACGTCGACGCGGTCCGCGCCCCGGTGTACATCTCGGCGGGCGTCAACGACCCGCGCTGCCCGATCCGCCAGATCGACAACTACGTGGACCGGCTGGTGGCGCGCGGCGCGGTACACGAGGTGTACCGGTACGACGCGGGACATGGCTCCCTCGTGGTGGAAGAGCGCATCAAGCAGGTGCGGCTGGAGATCGACTTCGCGGACCGTCATCTGGGGGCAGTCATGCAGCAGAGCTGACACACCACGGGAACAGTCGCGAGGGCGGCGGTGGCACAGCCGCACGGCAGGCGTGGCCCAGTCGCGAAGGCAGGAGTGGCGCTGCCCCGGCGGCGGCGGGGCCATCGCCAGGGTCCCGCCGTAAGGCTGCCGTCACAGCGGCCCCGGCACCCGGAGCGGCCGGCGCGTTCCGTACCGTGGAGGGGTGTACCGATTCCTGCTGACGCCCCGCTGGTGGGGGATCAACGTCTTCGTTCTGCTGGCGATCCCGTTCTGCATCTTCATGGGCTCCTGGCAGCTGGGCAGGTTCGAGGACCGCGTCGACTCTCATCGCGCGGCGGAGCAGAAGCCGGAACCGCAGGAGCAGAAGGCGGTGCCGCTCGACGAGCTGCTCCCCGTCGACAAGGAGACGTCCGGCAGGACGGCGACGGCCACGGGCCGGTACGGGGAGCAGTTCCTGGTCCCGGAGCGTGAGCTCGACGGCAAGCGGGGCTCGTACGTCCTGACCCTGCTCAAGACGGACGGCGGGCGCGCGCTTCCCGTGGTCCGGGGCTGGCTGCCCCAGGGCGGTCAGGCCCCGGCCGCGCCGGCCGGCGAGGTCACGGTGACGGGCGCGCTGCAGGCTTCCGAGTCCAGCGGCACCGACGGGGTGCACACGGCGGGCGGCCTGCCGAGCGGCCGGCTCGGCATGATCAGCGCGGCGTCGCTGGTGAATCTCGTACCGGACGACGTGTACGACGCGTGGGTCACGCTGTTGAAGGCGGACGACGGCCTGACCGCCGTCCCCGCCGCAGCGCCCCAGAACAGCGGCCTGGACCTGAAGGCGTTCCAGAACCTCGGCTACACGGGCGAGTGGTTCGTCTTCGCCGGCTTCGTGCTCTTCATGTGGTTCCGCCTGGTCCGCCGCGAGGCGGAGGCGGAGGCCGACCGGGCCCTGGGCCTGGACGCCGAGGCCGCCTGAGGACGGGCTGCGGACGGCCGTGACGCCGGGCTCGCACGGCCCCGCACCCGGGCGGCGGGAACGGACGCCGCCTCGCGCCCGACACGGGCGGGCCGTGAGCCCACTCGCGTCACCGACCGGATCCACGCCCGGACACGGCTGGGACGAACGCAGACGCGCGACCCGGTACAGCCGGGCAGTGAGCCCACCCGCCGCTGGCCGCTTCGCGCCCGACACGGGGCGGGCCGTGAGCCCACCGCGTCACCGACGCCGGCCCGCACCCGGACACGGCCGGGACCGACGCTGACCCGCGCCCGATACGGCGCGGGCCCGTGGGCCCCGCGCGTTACTGGCCCGGGAGGACGCCCGTGTAGTAGATCGTGCCGGCGCAGGCGTTCGACACCGTCGTCTGGCCGGTCACCGAGCCGCCCAGCGCCGAGTACGTGACCGCGACGCTGCCGTCCTTCAACCCGCCCTCCGTGACGAGCTGGGGCTCGGCCGCGCTTCCCTCGGACGTGCCGGTGCCGCCCTGCCCGCCGCCGCCACTGGCGTCACCGACGGACGGCGAGGGATCGGGAGAGGCGTCGCCTTCGGTCGGACAGGTATCGGACGGAACCCAGGCGAACTTCGTCTCGTACGCCTTGCCCGCCATCGCGATCGCCGCGTCCGTCTCGGCCGCCGTCGGGTCGGGCAGCCCGCCCGCCGCGTCGCCCGCGGCGTGCCGGGCCACGCCGATCCGGGCTGCGTCGGCGGCACCCAACGCCTGGAAGCCGATGGTGGAGCCGCTGGCGGAGCAGTCGGTGCCGGAGATGTTGGTGACGCGGAAGGTGCCGTACACCTTGCCCTCGGCGTCCGGTGCGCCGAGTTCGGTGGAGACGGTCAGCTGATCGGCCGTGCAGGCCTGTACCTGGCCGGCCGCGGGTGACTGGACCGCACCGGACGCGCCGTCCCCGACACCGGTGGGCTGGTCCGTCGGCTGGTTCGGCCCGGTGCTCCGACCGGGTGCGGGTGCCTCACCCGCACCCTGCGTGGGCCCCTTGGTGCCGTGGTCCCCGCCCGTGACGCCGAGGTCGTTGCCGGTGCCCCCCTGCGCCTGCTCGCCGTGCCCGGCGTTGATCGGGTTGGGCTTTTCGCTGCCCGTCGAGTTCGCCACATGGACGAAGGCGGGGACGGCGGTGCCGATCAGCAGCGCCGCGGCGGCCATGCCGACCAGCGCCTGCCTCTTACGGGCCCTTCGCGCGGGAACCGCTCTGTGCAGATGCTCCAGCGCCCCCGGGGAGGGCTGGATGTCGTCGACGACTCCGTGCAGCAGCCGCCGCAGCGCGTCCTCGTCCCCTCCGAGGCCAGTCCCGTCGCCGATCCCACTGCCGGTCCCGCTGCCGATTCCGACGGCAATCCCGAGGTCGGGCCTGCGGTCGCTCCCGCCGCCCGTTTTGTTGTCCTCTCCCGCATCGGATCCCGCCCCGGGCCCGGCAGCGGGCCCGGTATCGGCCGGAAGACGCCTCGGCCCGTTGTTCGGCCCGTTGTTCACAATCTTGTTCCCAGTCCGGTCGTCAGACGGCCCGTCCGGCCCGTAGTGCTCAAAGCTGTTGTCACGCCCGCGCCCGTGCCCGCGCCCGCTCATTTCGTGGCCTCCATGGCGACGCGCAGCGCCGCGATGCCCCGTGAGCCGTACGCCTTCACCGAGCCCAGCGACACGCCCAGCGTCTCGGCCACCTGCGCCTCGGTCATGTCGGCGAAGTATCGCAGCACCAGCACCTCGCGCTGGCGGCGCTGCAGTCCGCGCATGGCCTTGATGAGCGCGTCCCGCTCCAGTTGGTCGTAGGCACCTTCCTCGGCGCTCGCCATGTCCGGCATCGGCTTGGAGAGCAGCTTGAGCCCGAGGATGCGCCGACGCAGCGCGGAGCGGGAGAGGTTGACCACGGTCTGCCGCAGGTAGGCGAGCGTCTTCTCCGGGTCCCGCACACGGTTGCGCGCGGAGTGCACACGGATGAACGCCTCCTGGACGACGTCCTCGCAGGAGGCGGTGTCGTCGAGGAGCAGCGCGGCGAGGCCGAGCAGCGATCGGTAGTGGGCGCGGTAGGTCTCGGTGAGGTGGTCGACGGTGGTACCCGTGGCCATGGCGTCGTCAGCGCCCTGCCGCGGGGAGGGGACGCGAGTGGTCCGCGAAGCAGGCATGGGTGCAATCACCGGCATGCCGCCGGCCGGGCGGGGTCTGCGGAGCGTGCGCACCGAAGCGCCGCGGACCGGGACCACCCTTGCGATGTCGAGAACCTCTGCCACGCCTGTTGGACACGCTGCCCCCCGCCAGGGTTGTACGGGTACGCCACCGCTTTTGACGGCGAACCAAATGCCCGCATGCGCACCGCTCTTTCCCAATGCCCCAGTTTTTACGACACCGTCGTGAGGTGACCGCAAAGACGCCTCCCGCCCAACTGCCGGTTGCAGCAAGGGGGAAGCGAACAGTCGAACAGGTCGGCGCCCCGGCTCAAGTGGTACAGACCATCGTTTTGCTCACAGGACGTTCACAGATCCTATAAAGGGCCTGCGTCGAGTTGCCGCGTATTAACGTCCGCCGGCATGAGATTAGGCGACCGGTTCCCGGGCCCTGTCACCGCCCGGCCGTGAGCCGAACTCGGCGGCGACGGCCTCGGCGATCTGCGCGGAGTTCAGTGCCGCGCCTTTGCGGAGATTGTCCCCGCACACGAACAGTTCGAGGCCGCAGTCGTCGTCCGGCGACCGTCGCACCCGCCCCACCCAGGTCGGGTCGGTCCCCACCACGTCCGCCGGAGTGGGGAAGTCGCCGACCTCCGGGTTGTCGTACAGCACGACACCGGGGGAGGTCGCGAGGATTTCGTGCGCCCGCTCGACGGTGACCTTGTTCTCGAAGCACGCGTGCACCGACAGGGAGTGTGTCGTGAGCACCGGCACACGCACACAGGTCGCGGCGACCTTCAGCCCGGGCAGGTCGAGGATCTTGCGCGTCTCGGCTCGTAGCCCCAGTTCCTCCGTGGACCAGCCGTCGTCGGCGAGCGACCCCGCCCAGGGCACCACGTTGAGTGCCAGCGGCGCCGGGAGCGGTCCGAGATCGTCCCCCACGGCACGCCGTACGTCTCCGGGCCCGGCCCCCAGCTCCGTACCGGCGACGAGCGACATCTGGGCCCGCAGCGCGGCCACGGCTTCGCGTCCGGCGCCGCTGACGGCCTGGTAGGAGGAGACGACCAGTTCCCGCAGTCCGAACTCGGCGTGCAGGGCGCCGACGGCGGGAATCATGGCGAGCGTGGTGTCGTGCGGGCTCGCGATGATGCCGCGCGGGCGTACCCGCACGGCATGGGGATTGACCTCGGGAACGACCAGCGGAACGTCGGGGTCCATCCGGAAGGCCGGTGAGGCGTCGACGACGACTGCACCCCTGGCCACGGCGACGGGCGCCCAGCGCTCGGACACCTCGCCGGGCGCCAGGAACAGGGCCACGTCGACGCCGTCGAGGACGTCCTCGCCGACTGGCATGACCTCGCACTCCTCCCCGCGCACGGCCAGCTTGCGGCCGGCCGAGCGCGGGGAGGCGGCAAGGCGTATCTCGCCCCAGACGTCCGCGTGCTGCGACAGGATCTGGAGCATCACCGCACCGACGGCTCCGGTCGCTCCGACGACCGCGAGCGTCGGTTTACGGGTCATCGCCCGGTGCCTCCGTAGACGACCGCCTCGTCGGAGTCGGAGTCGAGACCGAAGGCGCTGTGCACGGCGCGCACGGCCTCGTTGACGTCGTCGGCGCGGGTGACGACCGAGATGCGGATCTCGGAGGTCGAGATCAGCTCGATGTTCACGCCTGCGTCGGACAGCGCCTCGAAGAACGAGGCGGTGACGCCCGGGTTGGTCTTCATCCCCGCGCCGACCAGCGAGATCTTGCCGATCTGGTCGTCGTAGCGCAGCGATTCGAAGCCGATGGCGCTCTTCGCCTTCTCCAGGGCGTCCATGGCCTTGCGGCCGTCCGTCTTGGGGAGGGTGAAGGAGATGTCCGTCAACGCGGTGGCGGCCGCGGAGACGTTCTGGACGACCATGTCGATGTTGATCTCGGCGTCCGCGATCGTACGGAAGATGGCCGCGGCCTCGCCCGGCTTGTCCGGCACCCCGACGACCGTGATCTTCGCCTCGGAGACGTCGTGGGCGACTCCGGAGATGATGGCGTGCTCCACCTTCTGATCCCCTTGCGGTTCGTTGCTGACCCAGGTTCCACGCAGTCCGGAGAAGGACGAGCGGACGTGGATCGGGATGTTGTAGCGGCGTGCGTACTCGACACAGCGGTGCAGCAGCACCTTGGAGCCGGAGGCCGCGAGCTCCAGCATGTCCTCGAAGGAGATCCAGTCGATCTTCTTCGCCTTCTTCACGACCCGCGGGTCGGCGGTGAAGACCCCGTCGACGTCGGTGTAGATCTCGCAGACCTCGGCGTCCAGCGCGGCGGCAAGGGCGACGGCGGTCGTGTCCGACCCGCCCCGGCCGAGCGTGGTGATGTCCTTCTTGTCCTGGGACACGCCCTGGAATCCGGCGACGATGGCGATGTTGCCCTCGTCGAGCGCCGTACGGATCCGGCCCGGCGTCACATCGATGATGCGCGCCTTGTTGTGGACCGAGTCGGTGATGACGCCTGCCTGGCTGCCGGTGAACGACTGGGCCTCGTGGCCCAGGTTTTTGATCGCCATCGCCAGCAGGGCCATGGAGATTCGCTCTCCTGCGGTCAGCAGCATGTCGAATTCGCGTCCGGCAGGGATCGGGGATACCTGCTCAGCGAGATCGATCAGCTCGTCCGTCGTGTCACCCATCGCCGACACCACGACGACCACCTGGTGGCCGTTCTTCTTGGCATCGACGATTCGCTTGGCGACCCGCTTGATGCCTTCGGCATCGGCAACGGAGGAGCCTCCGTACTTCTGCACGACAAGGCCCACGTGCGCTCCTCGCTCGGTCTTGTGCAGTCATTACTGCGGTCGGCTCAGTCTATCGAGCGGCCGCGGTTCGCCCTTGTTATGTCACATGGTGAGATGTCCCGCTCACAGTGTGATCATCCGGAAGCCCCGGAGGGGCGCCCGCGGCCGTTCGGGTTGGCTACTGCCCAAGGGCCGCCGGGGTACGCAGTATGTGGGCCGGCTCACACGAACCGGGCATGACCGGCCCGGAAACCTGCCTGGGACACGAGAACCCGACCGGACCGGGTGGTTGCCGGGATCGTCTACTGCGCCGCGATCATCTCCTGCCAGCAGGTCTTCGACCTGCACCGGGCACAGGAGGGGGCGGAGGCGCTGAGCCGCTGGTGCGCGTCGCAGCCGGATCTGGTGCCCTACCGCGGCCAGTGCCTGGTGCACCGTTCGGAGATTCTTCAGATGCACGGCGTGCGCGCGAGCGGCTCGCGACGCCACCCGGGCAGCCGGCGATCGGCATGGCGTACTACCAGCAGGCCGAACTGCACCGGCTGCGCGGCGAGTTCGACGACGCCGAACAGGCCTGCCGGCAGGCCGCCGAGCAGGGGCGCGCGCCGCAGCCGGGACTGGCGCTGCTGCGCCTGGCCCAGGGGCGGCCCGCGGACGCGAGGGGGCCCTGGGCCGGATCGTGCGGGACGTCCAGGACCGGCTGACCCGGTCGAAGGTGCTGGCCGCGTACGTGGAGGTCATGCTCGGCCCGTACCGCTCGCCCCCCGTCGACGACACTGCGCCTGCCGAGGACACAGCCGCCGCCGACACTGCCCCCGCTGGTGACACCGCCGCCGCCCGCACCGCCGCGGACGAGCCGGCGGCGATCGCCGCCGACCTCGGAGCGCCCCTGCTGCACGCGGTCTCTGCCCGTGCGACAGGGGCCGTGCTCCTCGCGGAGGGCGACGCCCGCGCTGCCTGCGCGGAACTGGGCCGGGCCCGGCGGCTCTGGCTGGAGCTCCAGGTCCCGTACGAGGACGCCCGCACCCGTGCCCTGATGGGGATCGCCTGCCACCGGCTCGGTGACCACGACACCGCCGCGCTGGACCTGGAGGGAGCACGCCGGGTCTTCCGCGACCTGGGCGCGGCACCCGACCTGGCCCTCCTGGAGGCGGCGGAGAGGGCCACAAGTCGGCGGAGCGCCCTCGACGGCGGCGGGTGGGCTCACCGGGCGCGAGGTCCAGATCCTGGAGCTGGTGGCGGCCGGGCGGACCAACCGCGAGATCGCGACGGAACTGTTCATCAGCGAGCACACGGTCCGCCGCCACCTGCAGAACGTCTTCGCCAAGCTCGGTGTGTCCTCCCGCGCCGCGGCCACCGCGTACGCCTACCGGCACGGGATGCTCTGACGCCGTCCACGAGCCCTGGTCGCTGTGCGGCAGGGTCTCCCGTCCGGTCCGCCCGTGGTACGTACGGACCATCCCGGCCGCCGCGCCGCATTGGTACGCGTACGCGATGCGGCGGGCATGCTCCGCGAACGCGCGGGAGCAGACGGCGTCGCCGTGCTCAACAGCCGGATGAACGTAGGCGTCGGCACCAAGTGACGTTCCGCTGCGCGTACTGGGCGACGTCAGCCGCGACGCGCTGCGACCATCAGGGACGTGGCCTCGGGGACACCGCGCTCGTACGCCGCGTTCTCGGGCGCCGTCGTGTCGATGAGGCTGATCATCAGAGGAATGGAGCCGGTCGGACCGGACTTGCCGGCGCGGATGCGGTAGCGCTCGGTCCGCGCGGCGTCCTTGGCGAGCGGGGCGCCGCCGCTGAAGAGGAAGTGCGGCTGGACGTCGTTGGCGACGCGGAGTTCGACCGTCTTCCATGCGCCGGAGGCCGAGTCGCGGCGTTCCAGCGTGAAGCCGTTCTGCGCAGGAGTGGTGCCCTCGCCGAACATCATCTCCATCTGGAAGACGACGCGCAGGGCGCCGTAGGCGCGGCTGTTGCCGTTGCTGACCGTGACCGTGAACTCGCGGGGCGCCCCGCCACGCGTGAGGTTCAGCGGACCACCGGCCGCGGCCGCGGACATCGACACGACGGTCGGCTTCGGCGGCCGGGTGACGGCGGGCGGCGCGGTGGTCGTCCTGGGGGCGGGCTTCGACGCTGACGGCAAGGCCGAAGGCGACGAGGAGGGGGAAGGTGACGCGGTCGGGGAAGCCGGTGCGGTCGTCGCCGACGAAGACGCCGATACGGACGCGGAGGCAGAGGCGACCGTCGTCTCCTCGGCCCGGGCCTTGCCGCCGTCGTCCTCCGTGCCGCACCCGCTGATCAGCAGCGCGGCAGCCGTGAGGGCCGCCATGCCCGCTGCCCGGGCGCGTATGCCCGTCCACCCCTGCGCCACTGAGGCCACTCCCCCGCTGCTTCTCGGTCGGTGGCCGAAAATAGCAGCGTGGTGGAAGCGGTCAGGACACGCGGAAGTACCAGTTCCGCCACAGCCTCACGCGCAGGTCGGGGCTAGGGCGTGTTTCGAAAGTAGCGTCGTCCGCCCGCAGGGCGGGGCCCGCGGCGTCTGGTGCGTGCAATCGCAAGGCGGAGGATCATCCTCGTACTGGACGTACCTGGATGACTCCGACAACGCAGCGAGTGCGCGTGCCAGACGTCGTGGGCCAGGCGGGACTTTCGAAACACGCCCTAGCGGGCCCGCCGCAGCCCCAGCGGCCTGGCGATCTCCTGGACCATGACCTTGCCCGCCTCTTCGGCCAGCACCTCCTCGGTCAGGTCCTCGTCGGTGTCGAGGCCGTCCAGCTCGGCGAGCGGCTGGTCCAGGCGGACGTGGGCGACCAGGGACTGCAGCGCCCTGAGCGTCGCGGAGGCGGTGGGGCCCCAGTTGGTGAAGTACGAGAACTGCCACCACCACAGCGCCTCGCTCGTCCGGCCCGCGCGGTAGTGGGCGAGGCCGTGGCGGAGGTCGGTGATGATGTCGGCGAGGCTGTCGGAGATCCGCGACGGCACCGGGGCCTTGCGGGGCTCGTACGGGTCGAAGACCTCGGAGAAGACGTCGATCGGCTCGAGCATGGTCGCGAAACGCATCCGCAGCTCGTCCACGTCGACATCCGGGCCTGTGTCGGGCTCGTACCGCTCTTCCGGGATGATGTCCTCGTGCGCGCCCAGACGGCCACCGGTGAGCAGCAGCTGGGACACCTCCAGCAGCAGGAACGGGATCGCGCTGTCGGGCTCGTCGCCCTTCGCGACCTCGGTGGTCGCGACGATGAAGGATTCGATCGAGTCGGCGATCTGGACCGCGAAGCTGTCGGGGTCCTGTCCTACGGCGTGCAGCATGGCGTCAGACATCGAGCAATCGTCTCCCCTCGAAGGCACGCCCGAGCGTGACCTCGTCGGCGTATTCCAAGTCTCCCCCTACAGGGAGTCCACTGGCCAGCCGCGTGACCTTCAAACCCATCGGCTTGATCATTCGTGCGAGGTACGTGGCCGTGGCCTCGCCCTCCAGATTGGGGTCCGTGGCCAGGATCAGCTCCGTGACCGTGCCGTCCGCGAGCCGCGCCAACAGCTCACGGATACGCAGGTCGTCGGGGCCGACGCCCTCGATGGGGCTGATGGCCCCGCCCAGGACGTGGTAACGGCCGCGGAACTCCCGCGTCCGCTCGATCGCGACGACGTCCTTGGGCTCCTCGACGACACAGACGACCGTCGGGTCCCGGCGCGGGTCGCGGCAGATGTTGCACTGCTCCTGCTGGGCGACGTTGCCGCACACCGCGCAGAAACGGACCTTGTCCTTGACCTCGAGCAGGGCGTGCGCGAGGCGGCGGACGTCGGTGGGTTCGGCCTGGAGGATGTGGAAGGCGATCCGCTGCGCGCTCTTGGGACCGACGCCGGGCAGCCTGCCCAGTTCGTCGATGAGGTCCTGAACCACGCCTTCGTACAACGGAACGCCTCTCCTTGGAGTGCTTGCTGCTTACGGTAGTTGGTGCCTGTGGCCGTCAGAAGACCAACAGCGGGAACGGGTCAGAAAGGCATGCCTGGCATACCGCCGAGCCCCTGCGCCAGCGGGCCGAGCTTGTCCTGCTGGAGCTGATGCGCGTTCTCGTTCGCGGCCTGGACTGCGGCGACGACGAGGTCCGCGAGGGTCTCGGTGTCCTCCGGGTCCACGGCCTTCGGGTCGATGACGAGGTTGCGCAGCTCGCCGGAGCCGGTGACGGTGGCCTTCACGAGCCCGCCGCCGGCCTGACCCTCGACCTCGGTCTGCGCGAGCTCCTCCTGAGCCTGCGCGAGGTCCTGCTGCATCTTCTGGGCCTGCTGGAGGAGCTGCTGCATATCGGGCTGGCCACCACCGGGGATCACGGTCACTCCTGGCTGCTTCGACGACTGAATACGGGACTCAATGTGCTGTACGTTTCGGTACGCCCGAGCCTACGTGCTCGCCGGGCGGCATGCCCCACCCCGCATCGACCAACTCTTTCGAGTGAGCGCCGGGGGCCCTTCCGGGGCTCCACTACCCGACCAGCGAGCCCGTGTGGGCGGAAATACCGGGATCTTCAACCCGCAGCCCACCATTCGGCGGTATGAAGGGCCTGCGCCGTATCAGAACGCACGCCCGCCACGTACGTCACGCGGTGTAACGTCAGCACCTTTTCAGCACCTTTTCGGACCTGATAGTCAGTCCTGATAGTCAGTCCTGGGCGTCAGTCCTTGTCGTCAGCAGAGCGCAGAGGAGTGCACCGGTGAGTCAGCCGGAGATGCAGCCCGGGGGGGCCCGGGAGGAGGGCGGCGAGGCGCCGCTGGGTGACCTGACGGGGCGGTCGTTCCCCCTCGGGGACTGGGGCGAGCCGGCGGCACGGCTCGACGAGCTCTACCGCTGGGTGGAGGCGGACGCACTGCGCACGGCGGACTGGTACCTCTCGGACCGGGTCCGTAAGCGCCGGGCGGCTCGTCTGCTCCGCCTCGGCACGGCTCTGGGCGTCGTCGCGGGAGCGGCCCTGCCCCTGCTGGACCTCACGGGCGCGGTGGGCCAGACGGCCCCCTGGGGTTATCTCTCACTCCTCGCGGCCGCGGCCTGTCTGGCCTGCGACCGCTACTTCGGCCTGACGGCCGGCTGGATGCGGAACGTGGCCACCGCGCAGGCGGTCCAGCGCCGCCTCCAGGCACTTCGGTACGACTGGGCGTCGGAGAGCGTGCGCGAGGTGCTCGGCCCGGCGGAGGGTACGGCGAGCGAGGCCGCGGAACGCTGTCTGGGCGTGCTGCGACGTTTCTCCGAGGACATCTCGGACCTGGTCCGCTCGGAGACGTCGGACTGGATGACCGACTTCCGCCCCGGCCCGGCACCCCTGCGCCTGCCGTCCTCGGCCGCGCGCACGACGGCGGAGCTCCCTCCGTCCCACGGCGTCATCCAGGGCCGGTTCCCACTGCCCCCGAACACCCGCCCCAACATGCCTCGCCAGCGCCCCCCGGAGCCGCCGCGCTGACGCACGGCGGCTCCGGGAGGCGTGGGCGGCCGGGCGTCAGCGGCGGCGGGAGCCGGATGTCAGGGCGCGGGTGAGGATCGGCGGCAGCAGGTCCCGTGCCAGACGGCGGGCCAGGGAGCGGCGTACGGGAGGAGCCACGGGCGCCGCGGCCTGCGACTCCGGCGCAGGAAGCGACTCCGGCTCCGGTTCCGCAAGCGGCTCGTGGCGGGAGACCGGCCCGGCCGGGGGCCGGGCCTTGGGGCCCTTGATGCGGATGAGCGGCAGGCCCGCCACCTCCTCCACGCCGTGCCAGACGTCCGTGCGGGTCTCCAGCCACTTCTGCAGGGACTCGGTGAACGGCGCCGGATCGCCCCATGTCCCGTACAGCTTGCTGCCCGTGATCACGATCGGCTTGAGGCCGGTCGTCGCGACCGCGCCCCACACCGCCGCGGAGACGCCCGGGCAGTGCTCGGCCCGGAAGTCGTCGAAGGCGACGATGCCGTCGGGGACGAGGAGTTGGCGCGCCGCCTCGATGTCGCCGTGGACGTGCTCGTAGAGATGCGAGGCGTCGACGTGGACGAAGCGGCAGGTGCCGGGGGCGACCTTCGAGTTGATCACGGAGGTCGGGGCCTGCACCACGGTGGGCAGTTCGTCGTGGAAGGAGAGGTAGTTCGCCTCGAAGGCCCGGCGCGTCAGGGTCGCGTAGGAGCGGTCCATCTCTGCGCTGTTGGGGTCGTCGGGAGCCTCGGAGTCGAACAGGTCGCAGACCGTGAACTTCTCCCCCTCCGCGAGGTAACCACCCAGGAAGATCGCGCTCTTGCCCATATAGGCCCCGAGCTCCAGCAGATCCCCCCGCCGGTCCGTATCCGCCTGGCGGGCCAGAAACCAGTCGAAGATCATTTGATCGACCGGCCAGAACCAGCCCTTGACGTCAGCGAACCGCTCCGGCCTGGGAAGTTCGTCCGCGGCCGCCCCCGCTACGGGGGTACTTGTCTGCGACATGCCCCGGTCCTACCGGAACGAGGTGTCCGACAGCCGTCGGGCACCTGTCCGGCGTCTTAACGTCCCAGGACATGATGCACCCGCGTCAGCTGAAGATGATCATCGAGCCCTGGCCCAGGCTCCGTGTCGCCGCCGCGTGCAGCCCCAGCCAGACATGCCGTTCACGCGCGAACGGGCTCTCGTCGTAAGGGATCGGGCCCGCGGGTTCCTCCAGGGCCGTGGGGCGTGCCGGCGGCTCCGGCGCGGCCGGAGGGTTCGCCGGGTCGATACCGATGGAGGGGGCCACGTACTCCAGCTCGCGCAGCAGGCCCTGTGTGGACCCCAAGGGGCCCCCACCCTCCAGGAGTTCGTCGTTGAACAGCGGGGTCGCGAAGTCGACGGGGACGTAAGCGCCGGCGTGGTCGTAGTGCCACACCAGATGCGACTGCTGTGCTGTCGTCTCGAACATTTCCAGCAACTGCTCGTAGTCGCCGCCCAGTTCGTCCACCGGCGTCACCGCGAGCCCGCACAGCTGCAGCAGATAGGCGCGCCGCAGGAAGTGCAGCGCGTCGTAGTCGAAACCGGCTACCGGCGCGACATCGCCCGACAGGCCCGGCATGTAGGCGAAGACGGGCACCGTCGGCAGGCCCGCGCCGGTCAGCGCCTTGTCGTAGGAGGCGATCTCTTCGGCGAAGGGATTGTCGGGGCTGTGGCACAGCACGTCGACAAGGGGGACCAGCCACAGGTCACAGGCCAAGGGAGTGCTCGCTCTCAGCAGCTCGAGGAGGTTCGGGGAGTTCGGGGAGTTCGGGGAGTTCGGAGAGGATCGGGGAGGTGGAGGAAACGTGAAGGCGACGATGGTCGGGACAGCGTAGTGCGGCGGACCGGGCTCGCGAAGGGTGCTGTTCCACACGATTTCGCACGGTCCGGCACCCCCTTGTCACTCCGCTCGCACGTCCCATACCCACACCCCGGCCACCCTCTCCCCCGGCCGGCCCAGGAGTTTCTCCACGGCCTCGTACAACGGTCCGTCGTTGTACTGCGGCGCCAGCACCACGACGCCCGCGTTCCACGCGTCGAGGTCCTCCCGCGCCTGTGCCCGCCAGTTGGGGCCTATGACCGGTACGCGGCCGGTGTCGCGGACGTCGTTCAGCAGGTTGGAGGTGTGGCGGGGGGTCGCGCCGTAGATGCCGATACGGTCGGGGCCCCACGGCCCGTTGAAGTATCCGCCGGCGACCTTGAAGCCGAGGCCCGTCGCCGACTGCCAGTGCAGTGCCTCGGCGCTGCCCGGGTTCGGCAGCGGCACGGTGACCAGGGACTCGCCCTCCGCGAGGTACTCGGCGTAGGTGCCCTGTGTGATGAAGCCCGGTACCTCGGCCCGTTCCCGCACGGGATAGGGCGTCGGCAGCACCGGCACCAGAGCCGCCGCGAGCGCCGCGAAACCGAGGCCCCGCATCAGCGGCCGCCAAGCCGCCAGCCGGTCGGCGGTCAGCGCGAGGAGCACACCGAGGACGGGCGCGCAGATCATCGCCACCCGCGACTCGATGACCGACTCGAACAGCGGCTGGTGGGCGAGCGCCCGCCACGGCCCGGTCAGCACGATGTCCGTGTACGGGATACGGAACTTGGGCCCGAGGGAGAGGAACGCCGCGGCGACCGCCGTGCAGGCCAGAGCCTTGACGAGCGCGAGCCGCCACAGCCGGATCACGATCGCGACGGCCAGCGCGATCAGCGGCCAGCCGAAGAAGGCGTTCTGCTCGGTACGGTTCATCGCGAGCGGGTCGGCTCCGGCGTCGGAGCCCATCAGCGCCCGGCCGGAAAGCTGCAGGAAGGCGAGCGGACTGTTGCCGGCGTTGTCGCCGTGCAGCACGCTCTTGTAGCTCTGCGGCCCGAAGAACTGCCAGCCCAGCGGGAACGCCACCAGCGGCAGGCACACCAGTACCGCGATGCCCAGACCGCGCAGCAGTGGCCGCCACGCCGCCTTGGCCACGTCGCGCGCCGCGAGCGCGTAGGACAGTGCGAACAGCAGCATGCCCATGGCGGCGAGCAGCAGCGGCTCCTCGCCGAGGAAGATCTGGTACGTCGCGAAGAGGCCGAGCAGCACCCCGTCCCGCCGGACGTTCCCGCCCTCGCAGAGGCGCAGCGCCCGGTCGATGATCACCGGGATCATGAAGAGGACGAGGAAGTTCGGGTGGGCGTTGCCGTGCGACATCATCGGCGGCGCGAAGGCGGCGAACCCGCCGCCGAGCGCCGCCGCCCAGCGGCTTCGCACCAGGCGCCGGGCGATCAGCCAGTACCAGGCGCAAGCGGTCGCGGCGAGCCCCAGGGTGAGGACGAGCGCCCAGGTGACCGTCGGTCCGAAGGCGAGCGTGACCGGTGTGAGCGGCACGGACAGGCCGAGCATCACCGTGTTCGCCATCAGGTTCACGCCGTCGGGATTGTTCTGGAGGGTCGTGAAGAGGGGGTTGCGCAGGTGGGCGACGTTGTCGGCGGTGACGGCGAAGAACCACTCCCACTGGTTCTGGTCCTGACCCGCGTCGCGGAGGTAGGCCCGGTCCAGGTCGGCCCACAGCCCCTTGTAGAGCAGTACGGACGCGACCAGGAACAGCCCGACGACGGCCAGGTCCACGCGGCGCACGGCACGGGCGCGCAGCCGCAGCAGTTCCAGGAGCACCTTGCCGTAGTCGGAGGGGCCGACCTTGGAGCCTGCCCGGTGCGACCAGCGGACCGGGACCTCGGTCACGGGCCAGCCCGCGCGCCGGAAGAAGCGGAGGATCTCGACGTCGATCCCCCACCCGTCGAGCCTCGAGTCGGCGAACGCGGCGCGCGCCTTGTCACCGTCGAAGAGCTTGAAACCGCACTGGGTGTCGCGGATGCCGGAGACCGCCACCGCGCGTATCACGCGGTTGCCCATCCGGCCGAGCCACTCGCGGATGCGCCGCTGATGCACCTCGATCCGCGCGTCGGGGTGCGCGCGCGAACCGATCGCGGCCGCGGCATCCGTGCTCTCCAGCTCTTCGCCGAGCCGCTCCAGCTCCTCGATGGGTGTCGCCAGGTCGGCGTCCGTCACCAGCACGCGCCGCCCGTACGACGCGAGGACGCCGAGGCGCAGGGCGCTGCCCTTCCCGCGGTTCGCCTCGCTCGACACGAGCTGGATGTGCGGCTCCTCGGACGCCGCCTCCGCGGCGATCTTCGCGGTGGCGTCGGTGGAGCCGTCGTCGACGACGATCAGCTCCCAGTCGCCCCAGCGGTCCGGATCCGCCTGCAGATGGGCGCAGATGGCGTCCAGCGTGGGGCGCAGCCGCGCCTCCTCGTTGTACGCCGGGACGACGACACTCAGATCCACGCTCACCGCTGTTGCCGCCCCCGTTGCGCCCGTCGTTCGAGCCGGTCCGCCCAGACGAGGGCGTGATCGTCGTAGGCGCGGATCGAGGCCCGCACGCCGTCCGCGTCGCCCTTCGTCACCGCGTCGACGATGTCCTGATGGCCGCCCCACAGCCAGTCCGATATCTCGGGGTCGGCGCGCAGGAACGGTACGGCGAACACCCAGGCCTGCACCCGCAGCCGGTGCAGGAAGTCGCAGATGTAGCGGTTCGCGACGAGCGCGCCGAGCTCGCGCCAGAAGCGCAGGTCGTAGCCGATGAGGATGTCCAGGTCCCCGGTGCGCGCGGCCCGCGCGGCCTCTTCCGCCCGGCGCCGTACGGACACCAGCGCCTGCGGGTCCAGCAGCGCGTACCTGTGCTGCTCGTTCCGGCCGAAGACGGCGTCCACGACCAGGGACCGCGTGTCGACCATGGTCCGGTAGTCGTCGACGGAGAACTGGTGCACCTTGAAACCGCGGTGCTGATCGGAGTCGAGCAGGCCCTGGGCGGAGAGATCGACGAGCGCCTCACGCACGGGCGTCGCGGAGACGCCGTACTGATCGGCGATCTCCTTGACGGTGAACTCCTGACCCGGCTGCATACGGCCCGCGAGCACCTCGTCACGCAGCGCGTCGGCGATTTGCTGCCGCAGGGTGTTGCGGGTCACGGCGCCGCTGCTGCCGTTCCCGCCACCGCTACCGCTGCCGTAGCCGGGCATCGTGGCCTTCTCCTTCGCCTTCGGTTCCGGACACGATAGGCCAGGGGCGAAAGCACCGGTTCGCGGCGTACGGTCTGGACGGCGAGGGGAGGCGATGCCGCAGTGGCGTTCGAACCGGCCACGGGTGACGGGCCGTGCATGGCGGCCAAGGGGCGGGCCGCGGAGGTGAGGACGGCCTTCGAAGGGCTGCTCCAGATCCGGCGCGTGACGAACAACACCGACGAGGCGGCCACGCCCGCGCCGTGGGAGCTGGCCCGCACCGTCCGCGCGGTCGCCCTCGCCCTGGAGGCGTCCGGCTTCCCGCCCTCGGCCGTCGACGACGACAGCAGGCGCACGGCGACGGGCTATCGCGTGCGGCCCGGCGACCGTCCGGGCACGGCGTACGTGGAGTGGCTCGGCCCGCCGGGCAGCGGCGCGGCCCAGGAGGGGGAGGGCCGGCTGAAGGCGTGCGCGGCGGCGCTGGGGCGGCTGGGCTGGGAGGCGCTGCTGTACCGAGGGCCGCGGAAGCAACGGTTCCTGGAGGTGGAGCCGGCGGGGCCGCCTCCGGCGCAGGTGTTCGGGGACACCTCCGGCCCGGGCCTCCCGCCCGCTGCGCGGGGCTGATTCCCCCGCCCTCCCCTACGCCTGGCGGCGTGGGTGGTACCCCCGTCCCGGAACCGGGGCAGGCCCCGGACCCGTACCGCGCTCCGCGCGGTGTCCTCGAACGCCGGACGGGCTGACTCTCTCAGCCCCACTGGGGACCCCCCTTCGGCCTGGCGGCCGTGGGAGGTACCCCCACCCATGGCCGCCGGGCCGTCGGGGGAGTTCGGGCGGGGTCCGGGGCGAGCCCCCGGGTCAGGCGATCAGCTCATCCGTCACCGACAGCGCCGTGTCCAGCGCGGCCAGCCCCTCCTTCGCCTCCGCCTCCGTCACATTGCACGCCGGCACCGCGTGCGTGCGGTTCATGTTGATGAAGGGCCACAGGCCGTTCTTCTTGCAGGCCGCCCCGAACGCCGCCATCGGCGCCGCCGCCTCGCCCGCCGCGTTGTACGGGACCAGGGGTTCGCGGGTTTCGCGGTCGCGGACCAGTTCGAGGGCCCAGAAGACACCGAGGCCGCGGACCTCGCCCACCGACGGGTGGCGTTCCGCGAGTTCGCGCAGGCCGGGGCCGAGGACGGTCTCGCCGATGTGGGCCGCGTGTTCGACGACCTTCTCCTCCTCCATGACCTGGATCGTGGCGACTGCCGCCGCGCATGCCAGCGGGTGGCCCGAGTAGGTGAGGCCGCCCGGGTAGGGCCGCTTGTCGAAGGTCGCGGCGATCTCGGCGGAGATCGCGACGCCGCCGAGCGGCACGTACCCGGAGTTGACGCCCTTCGCGAAGGTCATCAGGTCCGGCACCACGTCGAAGTGCTCGGCGGCGAACCACCTGCCCGTGCGGCCGAAACCGGCCATGACCTCGTCGAGGACGAAGACGATGCCGTACCGGTCGCAGATCTCGCGGACACCCGCGAGATAGCCGGGCGGCGGCGTCATGATGCCGGCCGTGCCGGGGATGGTCTCGAGGATGATCGCCGCGATCGTCTGGGGGCCCTCGAAGGCGATGGTGTCCTCGAGGTGCTGGAGGGCACGCGCGCACTCCTCCGGCTCCGTGGACGCGTAGAAGGGGGAGCGGTACAGGAACGGGCCCCAGAAGTGGACGACGCCCGCGGTGCCGTTGTCGTTGGCCCAGCGGCGGGGGTCGCCGGTGACGTTGATCGCGGTGGCGGTGCCGCCGTGGTACGAGCGGTAGGCGGAGAGCACCTTCGGACGGCCGGTGTGCAGACGGGCCATGCGGATGGCGTTCTCGACGGCTTCCGCACCGCCGTTGGTGAAGAAGATCTTGTCCAGGTCACCGGGTGTGCGCTCGGCGATCAGCCGGGCGGCCTCGGAGCGGGCCTCGATCGCGAACGCGGGGGCGAACGTGGCCAGCTTCCCGGCCTGCTCCTGGATCGCGGAGACGACCCTCGGGTGCTGGTATCCGATGTTGGTGTAGACGAGGCCGCTGGTGAAGTCGAGGTAGCGGTTTCCGTCGTAGTCCCAGAAATAGGACCCCTCTGCGCCGGCGACGGCGAGCGGGTCGATCAGGCCCTGGGCGGACCAGGAGTGGAACACGTGCGCGCGGTCCGCCGCCTTGACGGCGGCACCGGTCTGGGGATCGGCATGAGGGGTCATGCGCCCAGCGTAAGGAACGCCGGCGGGGGTCGACATGGCCACCTTGTATGGACTCGGCGGCTTATCTGGGCAGGGTGTCGGGCCTTCCGGCCGCCTGACGGGAGACCAACTCCATTGACAGCATACTGTCGACATGACAGGCTACTGTCATCGGAGCAGGACATCGAGGAGACCTCATGACCCGCAGGACAGTTCATCTGGCCGTGTACGACACCTACGCCGACTGGGAGACGGGCCACACCACCGCCCACCTCACCCAGAACGGCTGCACCGTGAAGACGGTCGGCCTCACCACCGACCCCGTCACGACCATGGGAGGCGTCCGCATCCAGCCAGACCTCGCGCTCGCCGACCTGGACCCGGCCGACAGCGCGCTGCTGATCCTCACCGGCGCGCAGCTGTGGGACACGGGCGACGAGCTCGCGCCGTTCGCCTCGGCGGCGCGCACCTTCCTCGACGCCGACGTCCCGGTCGCCGCGATCTGCGGCGCGACCGCCGGCCTCGCCCGGGAGGGCCTGCTCGACGACCGGCCCCACACCAGCGCCGTCTCGTTCTATCTGGACGCCACGGGCTACAAGGGCGGCGAGCACTACGTGGACACGGACGCCGTCACCGACGGCGACCTGATCACCGCCGGGCCGACCGAGCCCGTCGCCTTCGCCCGCGAGGTCTTCGCCCGGCTCGGGGTGTACGAGGGCGAGAAGCTGGACGCCTGGTACCGGCTGTTCCACGACTCGGACCCGTCGGCCTTCGAGATCCTGAACTCATGAGGCCCACACACCACCCCCAGGAACTGCTGACCCGCACGGCGCTCGGCGTCTTCAGACTGAACGGGCAGTTCATCACCGTCTCCGACGGGCTGGCCCGGGAAGCCGGACTGACCGCCGCACGCTGGCAGGTCCTCGGCGCCGTACTGCGCGAGCCGCAGTCCGTCGCCGGGATCGCCCGCACGATGGGCATCACGCGGCAGAGCGTGCAGCGGATCGCCGACGTACTGGTCGGGCAGGGTCTGGCTGAGTACCGGCCCAACCCCGCCCACCGGCGCGCCAAGTTGCTGCACGCCACCGAGGAGGGGCAGGCGGCGATCAAGAAGATCGACCCCGGTCATGCCGCGCTGGCGAACCGGCTGCTGGCGGTGCTCGGACCGGAGCGGTTCGCGGAGACCGCACAGGTGCTGGAGCAGTTGTCGAAGGCCATGGCCACGATCGAGGCGGAGGGTGTGGGCGGGACGGCGGGCGCGGACGAAGAGGCGGACGAGGACGCGTAGCGCACCGGCTCGGCGGGCGTCGCTGCCCCGGCCATGACCCGCCGGCCGGCCTTCGAGGCGCACTATCCTCGGTCCGTCGAGCATTTCGGTACGGGGGGAAGGGCCGCGCGGCGATGGAGCAGCTGGCAGCGGGGGATCCGCAACACATCGGGGAGTACCGGCTCCTGGCCCGGCTCGGGGCGGGCGGCATGGGGCAGGTGTATCTCGCGCGCTCCGACCGCGGGCGGACCGTCGCGGTCAAGCTGGTACGTCAGGAGCTCGCGGAACAGGAGGAGTTCCGCAACCGCTTCCGCCTCGAGGTCCGGTCCGCGCTGCGCGTCGGCGGCCAGTGGACCGCGCCCGTGCTGGACGCGGACACGGAGGCGCTGATCCCGTGGGTCGCCACCGGATACATAGCCGGGCCGGCGCTGCACGCCGTCGTCTCCGGCGGGCACGGACCGCTGCCCGAGCGCAGTGTGCGGCTGCTGGCCTCGGGGCTCGCCCACGCGCTGACCGACATCCACGGCGCAGGTCTCGTCCACCGCGACCTCAAGCCGTCGAACATCCTGCTCACCATCGACGGACCGCGCGTCATCGACTTCGGCATCGCCCGCGCGCTGGACACGGTCACCGACGGCGGTCTGACCCGCACCGGCGCGCTCGTCGGCTCCCCCGGCTTCATGTCGCCGGAGCAGGTGCGCGGCGGCCGGGTCACCGCGGCCGGCGACATCTTCTGCCTCGGGTCCGTACTCGCCTACGCGGCCGCCGGCCGGCTTCCGTTCGGCTCGGCGGACAGCGGCGGGCATGCGCAGATGTTCCGCATCGCCCAGGAGGAACCGGACCTGACCGGTGTGCCCGAGGGGCTCCTCGATCTGATCCGCGACTGTCTGCGCAAGGACGCCGAGTCCCGGCCGACGCTCGCGCAGATACTGGACCGGACGACCACCGACGCCGACGGCGAGCCGTGGCTGCCGGGGGCGCTGATCGCCCAACTCGGGCGTCATGCCGTGCAGTTGCTGGAGGTGGAGCAGCCGCGGTCACCGGTGCAGCCCCCGACACAGACCGCGCCGCCGCCGCGGACACCCCCGCCCCCACCGCCTCCGGCGCCCGCTCCGGCCGGGACGCCGAACCCGGTGCCGTCGCGGACGCCTCCGTACGGGCCGGCGTACGGCTTTCCGCAGCCGGACCACCCCGGCCCGTACGCACCCCCGGCCGCCGGCCCGTACGCACCGCCGGCCCCCGGCTCGTACGCACACCCGGCCGCCGGCCCGCGCCGCAGCTCCCGCGGCGGGACCGTGGCCCTGATCGCGGTCGCGCTGGCCGTCGCGCTCGGCGCGGGCGGCTCCGTCTACGCGTTCATGTCGAAGGACGACGACAAGAACACGACCGCGGACCCGAAGCCCTCTCCGAAGCCCTCCCCCGCCTCCGCCTCCCCAGGGACCTCGGCGCCGACGCCCTCCGGTTCGCCCTCGACGGCCCAGGCCTCCGGCGGCGTCCCGCTGCAGTACGTCGGGACGTGGCGGGCGTCCTTCGACACGGCGGACGGCACCAACATCCGGATCATGACGATCACCCAGGGCGCGACGGGCGACCAGGTCATGACGCTGACCGGAACGGGCCCGAACTACGACTGCCGCTGGTCCGCCACCCTGCGCGCCTCGGGTCCGCCCCTCGAACTGGACCCGACGGCCGTCACGTTCGGCGACCGTGTGTCCTGCGCGCCCGGTCAGTGGAGCCGGCTGAGCATGCCGAACGACACGACCGTCGTCCGCGAACTGGTCGGATCCACCGGCGAGCCCCTCACCTACACCAAGGCCGGCTGACGCCCGCCGCCGTCGGCCCCCGGTCAGCCCCAGCTCGCCTCGTGGAAGCTGCGGTACTCCCTGCGCTCCTGCGCCGACACGATCCAGCGCGCGGCCACGAGGCAGGTCAGGCTGCCGCCGATGAGGCCCAGTCCCAGAGCCGGATTTCCGAAGTTCACGATCGACGTGACCGTCCGCGACGCGTTCGGCTCCCCCGAAGTCCCCGGCGGGGTCGCGGGGTCCGGCGGGACACCGGACCCGGTGTCCCCGTTCCCTGCCCCGCCGTCGCCCCCGGGGTTCGGCGGCCCGCCGGTCAGGTTCACCCCCAGGGTCTCCATGGCGGTGGTCACCGGCTGGAAGTACGTCGTGCCCCCGGTGGTGCAGTCACCGTCGCCTCCCGACGTCACGCCGAGCGCGAGCCCCTCGGAGAACAGCGGGCCTCCGCTGTCGCCGGGCTCCGCGCAGACCGTGGTCTCGATCAGGCCCGTGACCGTGCCCTCGGGGTAGTTCACCGTCGCGTTGACGGCCGTCACCTCACCGGAACGGAATCCGGTCGTGCTGCCGCGGCGGAAGACCCGCTGGCCGACGGAGGCTTCGCCCGCCCCGATGATGTTCACCACCTGGCCGTCGCCGATGTCGACGACGTTGGTGCGGTCGAGCGTGTTCACGTCCTCGTAGCGCACCAGGGAGTAGTCGTCGCCGGGAAAGCTGGACGCCGTGGTGGTGCCCACCAGTTCGTCGCCCTGGCGGTCCCGGAACCAGGTGGTCTGCTCGGGGCCGCAGTGCCCGGCCGTCAGGATGAACGTGTCCTGGCCGTTGGTCACGTTGAAGCCGGCGGAGCAACGGCGCTGCGAACCGAAGACGGGCGTGCCTCCGCTCACCCGGGTGGTGAAGGTCCCCCGGGTCCGTTCCATCGTGACGAAGCCGCCGATGCGTTCGGCGAAGCCGGACAGCCGCGACCAGTCCTCGGCCGAGACGGTGCTGTCGGCGCGCACCGTGATGCTGTTGGACGCGTAGTCGACCGCCCACGCGGTACCGGGCACCCGGGGCTCGGAGCTCAGGGTCTCGGTGGCCGAGCGGAGCCGTTCCATGCTGTGCTCGACGACTTTGGCCTCCCCGCCGGCCCGCCGCACTTCCTCCGCGGCGTCGGCATCGGTGACCGCGACGACGGTCCGGCCGTCGGCGCCCGTCCAACTGCCCGCGGTCCGGGACGGCCCGAGTCGCGAGACCACTCCCGCGGTCGGGTCCCCGGCGACTCGTGGATCGGCGGCCCGCGGATCGGTGGCCGGCTCACCGGCCGCGGCGGTGGACACCATCAGCCCGCCGCAGAGCAGCCCGCCGGCGGCGGCCAGCCGCACGATCCGCTGGAGCTTCCGCCGTACGCGCCTCCGTCGTGTGTGCATCATCCGCGGCCCCAAAGTCGTACCGGACGGCGTCATCAGTGACGTGGGGCCCCGGATGCCGAGGCCCCCCGTCCCAGTACGTGCCGAGGGACCGAAGCGTTCAAGGAGGCCGCGACACGCCCCCGTACGGAATGAACGCAGAACCTGCGCGCCGACCGCTTCGAGGGCAAAGAGCGTCTCCTCATGTACGGGATGAGCGTGGACGGCGAACCGGCGGAGTACCGTCCGCACATGAGCCGCCGCGGCGTCTGAACGGCGGACCGGCATCCGGCGTCCGATCGCGGGAGCAGGACCCGAGCACAGCCCGCCCTCCGGACGGTGCTCCCTCCACCGTGAGAGGCGTGCGAGGGGCAGCCCTGGGATGGTTCAGCGGAGCGGCGAGGAGTGGGGCCGACGGCTCAGCGCTCCGTCGGCACCACCCTGGTCACCTTCCCGTCGAGGTCGGCCTGGACGTAGCCGCCGCCGTGGTCGTCGGACAGGTAGAACGCCAGTCTCAGCGGCGTGTCGAAGGTGTCGTTGGCCTGGTCGACCAGCAGGTAGCGGGAGGTGGGTTCGTCGACCTTCAAGTCCTTCTCCGCTCTCTTCGCCAGGCCGGGCAGGACGTCCCAGTCGAAGTCGTCCAGGTCGAAGGGGAGGTCCCCTCCCATGAGGGAGCCGCTGATGGGGCCCCTGTTCATGCCCTCACCCGGGCGGTAGGTCCAGGTGTCGTACCGCTTGTCGCTGCCCTCCACCATGGACCAGACGGCCACATACTCCGGATACACCGCCAGGTAACCGGCCCTGTCCGTGCCCGTCTCCGCCTTGATCTCCTTGATCGCGGACCGGATGGCGTCCGGGGTGAGCAGGTTGTCCGAGCCGACCTGGGAAGGCGGTGAGGCGGACTTCGACGGTGGCGCGGCCGAGGGGGAGGGCGAGGAGGGCTGCGAGGACGAGTCGCTCACTCCGACCTGTGACGGAACCTCACGGTCCTTGGCCCCGGCGCCCGTGGTGCCGCTCTCGCCGTCCGGAAGCAGCGTCCACACCAGCACGGCGGTCAGGGCCGTACCCGCGAGCGACGATGCGACGGCGACCCGCCGCCGCATCTGGCGTCTCCCGTCGAGCTGCCGCCCGGGAATCTGTGGTGCCGCGGGTCCGGCGTCCCGCCGATCCGGGCGGGCCGGCCCGGGCACGGCGTCGTGCAGCGACCCGCCGTCCGCTTCCGCGGCCGTTCCGGCCCCGGGCTGCCCTGCCACCCCCGCCGACGGTCGCGCCGCGGGTGCGGGTGCGCCCGACGGGGGCGCCAGCCGGTACGAGGTGGTGGCCGCGTCGCCGCCCGCCACCGCGGTGGTCGCGTCCGCCCCCGCAGGCGCCGCGGTCGCTCCCTCCGCCACCGACGCCAGCATCCCGTCCACGGCCTCGGCGTCGGGACGGGCTGCCACATCCCGTACGAGCACGGCGTTCAGCACATCCGTCAGCGGTCCGGCCCGACGCGGCGGCGGCAGCTCGTCGCCGAGCGCGGCCGCCAGCGTCGCGAGCGTGCTGCCCCGCCGCAGGGGGTGGTGGCCTTCCACGGCCACGTACAGCATCATCGCCAGCGACCACAGGTCGGACCCTGGGCCACCGTCCTCGCCCCTGACCCTTTCGGGCGCCATGTAGTCGGGCGTGCCGATGAGGGACCCGGTCGCGGTCAGCGCGGTGGAGTCACGGATCGCCGCGATCCCGAAGTCCGTGAGCACCGGCCGCCCGTCGGGCCGCAGCAGTACGTTGGCCGGCTTCACGTCCCGGTGCTGGATGCCGGCGTCGTGCGCGGCGCGCAGGGCGGCGAGCACCCCGCGGCCCAGCCGGGCGGCCTCGGCGGGGGCCATCGGCCCCCTGGCCAGCCGGTCGGCGAGCGAGCCGCCGGTCACCAGCTCCATGACGAGCCAGGGGTAGGTGTCGGTGCCGCCGTCCACGATGTGATGGATGGTCACTACGGCCGGGTGGTCCACCCTGGCCAGCGCCCGAGCCTCCCGCAACACCCGGGCTCTCAGCATCCGGGCGGCTTCCGGGTCGTACTCGGCGAGCCCCGGATCGGGCGGCCGCACCTCCTTGAGCGCCACGGCCCGGTCCAGCACGACGTCCCGCGCCCGCCAGACCGTCCCCATCCCACCGCCGCCGAGCCGCCCCTCCAGCTCGAACCGGCCGTCGATCACCCGTCTTGCGGGGCCCCCGTCGCTCATGGCGGGAGCATAAAGGAACCGGGTGACAGCTCTCCGACGGCCCGGAAAACCGGCCACGAGGCCCGCCGCTCCGGGCGGCCGGGCCCCGGCCGGGTCACCGGTGCGTCCGGGCACGGAAGAACCCCCGACGCGAACCCGCGGCGAAGACGCTCGGCCCTCGCCGCGGATCTGCCCCTCGGGGTCTACCAGTGTCCCGCGGATGCCCTGCAGGGACGAGTCGACCTCGAACGTCGAGGCCGTACCGTCCGCAGAGTCCCCGGCCAGGCCTCGGCACGGGATGATGCCTTCTGCGAAGGTGCCCACTCCGTCACGCGCACGGCGCGCGCTCCGGGCTGCCCGCCTGGTGCATGAGGTCACCCATCCAGACCCGGCGGCCCAGGTCATCGAGCTCGGCCTTCAGCCGGCGGCTCTCCGGCGGTGTCGCCCGTCATCCAGGGTGACGTCCGGCGGATCGCGGCCCGCAGTCACCGTTCGAGCAGCACATGCCGGTGGTCGTCGCGTTCGCCGGCGTTCTTCAGGCGGGCGCCTTCGATGTGCTGCAAGTCCACCGCCTTGAGGTGCTCCAGCAGCTGCCGTTCCGCCCCACCCCGCTCGCCGAGCTCCCCGCCGACCACGCCAACAGCCATCCGCCGCGCCCTCCCCTGCGTCACGGTGAACGTGTGAGGGTCCATTGTGCGTCAGGGGTGCGGACGGGCGCTCAATTCGCGCCGTCTGGCAGCGATGCCTTCACCCGTTCCAGACGATGCTGCAGACGTAGACACATTCATGCCGGGGCACGGCGAGGAACTGGATGAAGCCGCGTCCACCGAAGATCGGGAAGTTCCTCAGCCCCCCTGGCTGCTCCTCCGGTCTGCTGCCGGCATGCTCGGCATCGCGTCCCAGCGCCGCGAGTTCGGTGGCGATCCGCTCCACCTCGGCGATCACTCCGACGGGAAGTCCGTCGGTCAGATACTCCTCGCTCGGGTTGTAGTCCCACTTCCAGTCGGTCACAGCCCGGCCTCGACCTCCGCGTCCGCGTGGATCCTTCTGATCTCCGCGATGGCGTCGACCGGGTCCGCCTCGCCGGCGCTGACCAGCTCTTCCAGGTGGCGCAGCCGTGCCGCTCGCGCGGGGTACCGCTGGACCGCGACGAACACACCCCACGTGCGGACGAAGGTACGCAACGGCGCGAGAGACTGGAGCTCCTGAGCGCTGGTGGTCGCTTCGACAAGATCGCGGACGAACGCCGGCATGCGACTGGGCGTCAGCTTCTCGACAGCGGCACGCAGGGCGTCCGGGGTGAGAGCAGGCATGGGAATGAGCGGCTCGCCGGCCTGTGGATCCGCGGGCAGTGCGGTCACGGTCGTGCTCCCGGTTCGATGGTGGACGTTGCTGCGTTCCTCGACAGTACCCGCCCGGTGCCGGGTCTGCGGTGGGCACGGGGTGAGTGAGGAGCGTGTGGGCGACACGATCAGGTCCGCGTCGCCCACACAGGTCACCGGTCCACGCCTACGGACGGTGGCCCCGACCGCCGCCCTCTGCGGGCTTACGACAGTCGGGGAGGGCGGACGCGGGGGTGATCGCGGGCGTCGACTCGTCGTCCAGGGCGTAGCAGAGCTGCGCGTGGAGGACCTCCGCCTCGGCGGGTGTGACCCGCAGCGGAAGATCCGCGTTGAAGGCGCCGTCCCGGCTTGCGCAGCACCTTCCGACCGCCGAAGCTCATCCGCAACGCCGTCTCGTGAATCAGGAACTCGCACGGGGGCGGCTCAGGACGGTCAAGCAGCTCAGCGCGCCTCACGCGAAACTCGACGTGGCGATCGAGATCTGTGGGGTCCATCGTCGGGACCGCTTCGGCGAAGATGCCGCGCATGTAGTCGGCGGTCTGGAGCACGCCGGGCATGTGCATGTTCTGCGCTGACCGCAGGGCCGCCGCGTGGTGCTCCATCTCTGCGATGTCCAGCAGCCCTGCGGGGAGGGCATCTCGGTACTCGTCCCACCAGTTCGCCCCGCGCTCCCTGGCCATCTCGGCCAGCGCGTCAACGTATCTCGCGTCAGGGCAGCGGTAGTTGGCGGCCCAGACCCGCACCCGGTCACTACTCACACCGGACCGGGCCGACTCGGTGTTGCTCACCGTCGTCCGATCGGTGCGGTGCACGACGGCCGCTTCGTTGATCGACATGCCGATGTGCTCACGCATCCTGCGGAGCTCCGAACCGAGACGACGCTGCCTTTCCGTGGACGGCTTTCTGACAGCCACGAGGCGTCTCCTTGACTGAGGCTGGGCCAATTACGCTTGACTTCGATGCCTTGCACGGCAACGGACCGACCACAGCCCGCCGCCGCCGTGCCTCACTGCGGCGGCTGACCGCCGTAGGGTTGGTGACCGTACGGGGGCTGGGCCGGGGGCTGCTGGCCGTACGGGGGCTGGGCCGGGGGCTGCTGGGCGTAGGGCTGGGGTTGGTGGTGCTGCGGCGCCGGGTACGGAGGCTGCGGCCCGCCGTAGGGCTGCTGGGCGTACCCCTGCTGCGGGCCGGGCCCGTACTGCTGCGGCTCGTGCCACTGGGCGGGCGGCAGGCTGCCGGGCGGGAGGTAGGAGACCTGGCCGGGGGAGGGCTCGTGACGCACGAAACCCGCGGCCTCGAGGTGTGCGCCGGCCCTCTTGTGGCGCGCGAAGTTGAACCAGACGCCGAGGCCGGCGATCGCGGCGAGGAAGCACACGTAGCCGAGAGCCAGGCCAGGACTGTCACTCAGGGAGCCGAGCGGGCGCAGGCTCGCGAGCAGGAGCGCGATCCCGATGACCGGCAGCCGCCTCAGCAGCGCGGCTCTGCTGCTCAGGTCGAACAGAACCCGCTTCTTGTTGAGTTCCAGCACCTGCTGCGGGATCTCGGGGATACGGGGTGCGTACGGCCAGTACTGCGCGGCACGCGCCTGCGCCTGCGGGCTCGGGTCGGGAGTGAAGGCCAGCTTGATGGAGAAGACCTCCTGCCGGGCCCCGGCGTACTGGTAGCCGAACAGCTCGGCGACGCACACCAGCGTCGCGAGCCGCTTCGTCATCGACATCTTGGTTGTGAACTCGAACGGCATGCCCCGCCGCATGCTGTCGAGCAACTGGGTCGTCTGGCGATCCGCCATGTGTCTTCACCCCTGAACCGGCCTCGGCAGTGCTCCCGCCTCGGCGCCGGCGTGAACATTCGGAACACGCAGCCTAACCAGCCGTGTGCACGGCGGGGAGAGGCCCCTGCCCGCCTCGTACGCCGACGGACCTCGGCCGTCACTCGTGGGTCACCGCGGGGCCCGGCCCGCCGGCCGTCAGGCGGACGCCGGCGGTCGGGACCGGCACCCTCGGGCGAGGACACCCGCCCACCCACTGACTCCCCCCGGCGGGAACCGACGCGAAGGCCCCGGACGCCGATTCGCGTCCGGGGCCTCGCACCGTGTCCGTCCTGCCCGGCAGGCCTACAGGAACGAGTTGATCTCGATCGTCTCGGTCCGGCCGGGGCCGACGCCGATCGCCGAGATCGGGGCGCCGGACATGTCCTCCAGAGCCTTCACGTAGTCCTGCGCGTTCTTCGGCAGGTCTGCGAAGGTCTTCGCCTTGGTGATGTCCTCGGACCAGCCCGGCAGCATCTCGTACACCGGCTTCGCGTGGTGGAAGTCGGTCTGCGAGTACGGCAGCTCCTCGACGCGCTTGCCGTCGATCTCGTACGCGACGCAGACCGGGATCTGCTCCCAGCCGGTGAGCACGTCCAGCTTGGTGAGGAAGAAGTCGGTCAGGCCGTTGACGCGGGTCGCGTAGCGGGCGATGACCGCGTCGAACCAGCCGCAGCGGCGGTCGCGGCCGGTGGTGACACCGCGCTCGCCGCCGATGCGGCGCAGTGCCTCGCCGTCCTCGTCGAACAGCTCGGTCGGGAACGGGCCCGCGCCGACGCGGGTCGTGTACGCCTTGAGGATGCCGATGACCCGGCTGATCTTCGTCGGGCCGACGCCCGCGCCGGTGCAGGCGCCGCCCGCGGTCGGGTTGGAGGAGGTGACGAAGGGGTACGTGCCGTGGTCGACGTCGAGGAGGGTGCCCTGGCCGCCCTCGAAGAGGACGACCTTGCCCTCGTCGATGGCGTTGTTCAGGATCAGCGTGGTGTCGGCGACGTACGGCCGGATCTGCTCCGCGTACTGGAGCATCTCCTCGACGATCTTCTCCGCCTCGATCGCACGGCGGTTGAAGACCTTCGTCAGCAGCTGGTTCTTCGTGTCGAGGGCAGCCTCGACCTTCTGCATCAGGATCGACTCGTCGTAGAGGTCCTGGACTCGGATGCCGACCCGGTTGATCTTGTCGGCGTACGTCGGGCCGATGCCCCGCCCCGTGGTGCCGATCTTGCGCTTACCAAGGAACCGTTCCGTCACCTTGTCGACGGTGACGTTGTACGGGGTGATCAGATGGGCGTTTCCGCTGATCAGAAGCTTCGACGTGTCGACACCGCGGTCGTTCAGCCCGCTCAGCTCGGAGAGCAGAACCGCCGGGTCCACGACGACGCCGTTGCCGATGACCGGAGTACATCCGGGCGAGAGGATTCCGGAAGGGAGCAGATGCAGCGCATACTTCTGGTCGCCGACGACGACCGTGTGGCCGGCGTTGTTGCCGCCCTGGTAACGCACTACATAATCGACTGATCCACCGAGCAGGTCGGTGGCCTTTCCCTTGCCTTCGTCACCCCACTGAGCACCGAGCAGCACAAGTGCGGGCACAGGCGTACACCCCTTCCGGGCGGGGCAAGACCAAGGTCAGGGGGCTGGAGCCGTGCCTGAGTCCTGGGACAGGTTGCCCCGGAATAGACGAAGCCCCTGGCGCAATAGCGCAAGGGGCTCTTGCACAAAGATGCTACCCGAGGAAGGACCGAGGTGTCGGCTCACGACCAGCTGCTGGTGGTCATCGACCCGGTCGCCCGCCGAATGGACGGCGAGTCCGTGCGCATTGCGAAGGATGTGCTGTGCGGCGGGTCGGAGGCGAAAATCTGTTTCCCCCAGGGGCCGGAGGAGTTCGCCCGGGCGCTGGCCCGGAGAGGTTCCCGCAGGCCGGTGGTGGTGGGGGACGACCGGGCGCTGCTGCGGGCCGTGTCCCTGCTGCACCGTGACCGCTGGCTGGGTGACGGGGTGCTCGCGCTGGTCCCGGTGGGCGCCTCGGTAGGGCTCGCGCACTCGCTCGGCGTGCCCGCCGGGGCGGTCGCTGCGGCCAGGGCCGTGCTGGACGGCAGCCCACGGCGGCTGGACCTTCTGGTGGACGAAAGCGACGGGGTGGTGCTGGGCGACCTGTCGATCCCAGTGGCCCGCCGGACGACGCCGCGTGCGGAGGTGGCGTCGGTGTGGACCACGGCCCGCTCCCTGGTCCGCACGCTCGTGCGACCCGCCCCCACGACCGCTCCGGTCCGTACGCACCGGCTGCGGGTCGAGGCGGACGGCGTCGTGCTGACCGACCTCGACCGTCCGGTGGAGGACGTGACCGTGCGGGCCGGGCTCGGCGGCCGCGCGGAGGTCGTCGTCCGGCACGGATCGGCCGAGGAACCGCTACGGGCGAACGCCCGCTCGCTCACGGTCTCCGGCCCGGACTTCCGCTACCGGGCCGACACCCACGTCACGGGCCCGGTCCGGACGCGGACGTGGACGGTGCGTGCGGGGGCCTGGGGGCTGACGCTGCCGGTCACCTCTCCGGCCGGCTGATACAGCCGGTCGCTCGTCCGGCAGGCTGACGCGTCCGAAGCGGTTCCGACGGCGGGCTGACGCCATCCGAAGCGGCTCCGACGGCGGGCTGACGCCATCCGAAGCGGCTCCGACGGCGGGCTGACGCCGTCCGAAGCGGCTCCGACGGCGGGCTGACGCCGTCCGAACCGGCTCCGCACAGGTCAGGACTCGCCGTAGAGCCGGTCGCGGTGTTGGCGCCAGCGTTCCATGAGGGACGCGAGCTCCTTCTCCAGGAACTGGAAGAACTCCAGCGTCTCGGCCATCCGGCGGCCGGCCCCCGTCTCGGGGCCGAGGCTCGCCACGCCGTCCCGCAGGGTGCCTTCCCAGCGTTTGAGGATCTGGTCACGGTTGGTCAGCGCCTCGTACCACTGGTTGCTGTGCACGCGGTAGCGCTCGCGGCGTGAGCCCGGTTCGCGCTCGCGGGTGACCATGTTGACCTGGGCGAGGTACCGGATCGCGCCGGAGACGGCGGCGGGGCTGACCTGGAGCGCCTCGCCCAGTTCTGCCGAGGTCATGACGCCGGCGTCGGAGGCGAGGAGGGCGGCGAAGACACGGGACGGCATCCGGGGCATGCCCGCCTCGACGAGCTGGGCGGCGAATCGCTCCACGAAGGCCGACACCGCGTCCTCGTCGCGCAGCTGCTGCGCTGTCGCGGCCTGTTCAGTCCCCACCGGATCATCTCCCCTGTTCACGAACCTCTGAGGCGAGTTTATACGGTTCCTTAACTTCACAACTTTGTGAAATCAGCGTACGTTCTGAACCATGACGAAGGCAATCACCGTCTCCGGACTACACAAGTCGTTCGGACGGACACGTGCGCTGGACGGCCTCGACCTCACGGTCGAGACCGGCGAGGTCCACGGCTTCCTCGGGCCCAACGGCGCCGGGAAGTCGACCACGATCCGCGTCCTGCTCGGGCTGCTGCGCGCCGACTCCGGCGCCGCGCAGCTGCTCGGCAAGGACCCCTGGCACGACGCCGTCGAACTGCACCGGCGCCTCGCCTACGTCCCCGGTGACGTCGAGCTGTGGCCGGGTCTCACCGGCGGCGAGGCCATCGACCTGCTGGCGCGGTTGCGCGGCGGCATCGACAAGCGGCGCCGCGACGAGCTCGTCGAGCGCTTCGACCTCGACCCGACCAAGAAGGGCCGGGCCTACTCCAAGGGCAACCGGCAGAAGGTCGCCATCGTCGCCGCGCTGGCCTCCGACGCCGAACTGCTGCTCCTCGACGAGCCGACCGCCGGACTCGACCCGCTGATGGAGGTCGTCTTCCAGGACGTCATCACCGAGGCGAAGACCGCCGGCAAGACCGTCCTGCTGTCCAGCCACATCCTGGCCCAGGTCGAGAAGCTCGCCGACCGGGTCAGCATCATCCGGCTCGGGAAGGTCGTGCAGTCCGGGACCCTGAGCGAGATGCGGCACCTGACCCGTACGACCGTAGAGGCGGAGACAGCCCGCCCGGTCACCGGACTGGACGGGCTGCCGGGCGTGCACGAGGTACGGACAGACGACGGCCGGGTGCGCTTCGCCGTGGACGGCAACCAGCTCGACGGCGCGATCCGTCTTCTCTCCGAGTTCGGCGTCCGCAGCCTGACCAGCCACCCGCCGACGCTCGAGGAGCTGATGCTGCGGCACTACGGCGACGAACTCGCGGGGAACGGCCGCAGCGGCGGCACGGACGAGGCGGACGGCACGGACGGCACGGACGGCACGGACGAGGCGGACGGCACGGACGGCACGGACGGCACGGACGGCACGGACGGCACGGACGAGGCGGACGGCACGGACGGCACGGACGAGGCGGACGGCACGGACGGCACGGACGGCACGGACGGCACGGACGAGGCGGTCGGCACGGACGGCACGGACGAGGCGGTCGGCGCGGACGGCACGGACGAGGCGGTCGGCGCGGACGGCACGAGCGGCGGAGGCACGCGATGAGCACCGCCACCGTGACAAGGGCGCCCGCACCCGCCGGGTCCCGCACGGGCGGGGGCGCGCTCGCCGGAACCGGCACGCTGATCCGCTTCGACCTGCGCAGGGACCGCATCCGGCTCCCCGTCTGGATCGTCGCCCTGTTCCTCGGCACGGTCTCCACGGCGAGCAACTACAAGACGCTGTACGCCGACCCGCAGGACCGCGCCTCGGTGGTCAGCACCATGGACAGCCCGGCCGGGCTCGCCATGACGGGCCCCCGGCACTACCTGGACGACTACAACTTCGGCGCCATGATGGGCCATCAGATGATCGGCTTCATGGCCGTCATGGTCGGACTGATGAGCATCCTGATCGTCACCCGGCACACCCGCAACGAGGAGGAGACGGGCCGCGCCGAACTGGTGCGCTCCGCCGCTGTCGGGCGACACGCCCACCTGGCGGCCGCGCTCACCGTGGCGGCCGCCGCCAACATCGTCCTCGCCCTGCTGCTGGCCGTCGGCCTCGGCGGGCTGGGCATCGAGGGCATCGACACCGGCGGCTCGCTGCTCTACGGCTTCACCCACGCGGCCGTGGGCGTGGCCTTCGCCGCCGTCGCCGCCGTCACCGTGCAGATCACCGCGCACACCCGCGGCGCCTCCGGCATGGCGCTCGCCGTCATCGGCATCGCGTACGTCCTGCGCGCCGCCGGAGACGCAGGCGGCAACGGCGCACTGTCCTGGCTGTCCCCCGTCGGCTGGGCGCAGCGTACGTACGTCTACGTCGACAACCGCTGGTGGCCGCTGCTGCTGTGCCTGGCGCTCGCCGTGCTCTGCGCGGCCGCGGGCTTCGTCCTGTCGACCCGGCGGGACGTGGGCGCGGGCCTGCGCGCCTCGCGGCTCGGCAGCCCCGTGGCCTCCGACGCCCTGAGCACTCCGCTGGGCTTCGCGCTGCGGCTGCACCGCGGCATGCTCATCGGCTTCGGCGCCGGACTCTTCCTGATGGGCGCGATGTACGGGTCGATCCTCGGCGAGGCCGAAGACATGCTGAAGAACATCGACCAGATCCAAGAGGCGCTGGCGGAGATCGGCGGCACCACGATGGCCGAGTCGTTCGCCTCGATGGTCATGGTCGTCATCGCGGTGGTGGCATCGGTGTACGTGGTGATGGCGGCGCTCAGGCCGCGTTCCGAGGAGACCGGGGGCCGCGCGGAGCCGCTGCTCGCGACCGGGCTGTCCCGCTCCCGCTGGGTGGGCAGCCACCTGGCCGTGGCCATGGCCGGCGGTACGGCGCTGCTGCTGCTGGCAGGGCTCGGCTTCGGTCTCTCGGGCGCCGCCTCGGCGTCGGACGGCGGACTGTTCCTGGGGCTGCTGGGCGCAGCGCTCGCGTACGCACCGGCCCTGTGGGTCACGGTCGGGGTCGCGGTGGTGTTCTTCGGCTGGTTCCCGCGGGCGAGCGCGGCGGCGTGGATCGTGCCGGTGTACGCCTTCGTGGTCGGGTACCTGGGCCGGCTGCTGCAGTTCCCCGACTGGATGAACAACCTCTCGCCGTTCGGGCACGTCCCCCAGCTGCCTGCGACGGGTATGAGCTGGACGCCGATGGTGGTGCTGACGCTGCTGGCGGCGGGGCTGGTGCGGGTCGGCCTGGAAGGGTTCCGGAGGCGGGACCTGGAGACGAAGTAGCGGGTGCGTGGGGGCGCGGGGTGGCCGCTCCGCGGAGCGCTTCCCGACCCCGTCCTCCCCCTGCTCCTGGCGGCGTTGGCGGTACCCCACTCCTGGCGGCATGAGTGGTACCCCGTCCCGAAACCGGGCTCCGCCCGGACCCGCCACCGCGCTCCGCCCGGTGGTTCCGGGACTCCGCCCCCGGACCCCCGCCCACTCGATCCTCCCGTTCGGCTGGCGGCCGTGGGTGGGGGTACCTCCCAGGGCCGCCAGGCCGAAGGGGGAGTGCCGCCGGCGGGCTGGATGTGCCGGCCACCCCGCAAAGCGAGGTACGGTCCGGGGCTTGCCCGGCGGGGTCCGGCTGAGCCCGGAAGGGGCCCGGGGCCCGGTTCGGGAAAGGGCGGGCAGGGGGCCGGCCCCGCGCACCGGCCCCCGCCCGTACTCGTACTCGCCGCCCCGTCACAGCTCGACCCGCAGCTCCTCCAGCCCACGGATCACGAAGCCCCGCTTCCACCGCGGCTGCTCCACAAGCCGCATCCCCGGCGCCTCCCGCAGCAACTCCCCGAAGGACGCCGCCAGTTCGATGCGCGCCAGCGGCGCGCCCAGGCAGTAGTGGATGCCCGCTCCGAAGGTGACGTGCGGGTTGTCCGGGCGGGACAGGTCGAGGGTGTCCGGGTACGGGAAGCGGGCCCCGTCGCGGTTCGCGGAGCCGAAGAGCAGGGCCAGTTCGGAGCCGCGCGGCACCACGGTCCCGTCGATCTCGATGTCGTCGAGCACCCAGCGCTCGAAGAGCTGAAGCGGGGTGTCGTAACGCATGAGCTCTTCCACAGCGGTGGACAGCAGCGAGTGGTCCGCCCGCAGCGCGGCCAGCTGCTCGGGGTGGCGGAAGAGTGTCCACCATCCGCTGGCGGTGGTGTTGACGGTCGCCTCGTGGCCCGCATTCAGCAGCAGCACGCACGTGGAGATCATCTCCTGCTCGCTGAGCCGGTCTCCCTCGTCGTGCGCTGGGGGCACCTCCCAGCGGTAGCTGGGGGAGATCAGCGCAGAGATCAGGTCCTCGCCCGGCTCCGCCCGCCGCAGCGCGATCAACTCCCGCAGGTAGGCGCTGAATTCGACGGACGCCCGGACCGCGCGCGCCGCCGTGTCCTGCGACGGATTCAGCTCGTACATCCCGCAGATGTCCGCCGACCACGGCCGCAGCAGATGACGGTCGGACCCGGGGATGCCCAGCATCTCCGCGATCACCGCGACCGGCAGCGGCTCCGCGACCTCGGCGAGCAGGTCACCGCCGCCCGCCTTCTTGAAGTCGGCGACCAGCCCGGCCGCGAGCCGCCGCACGACCGGCTCCAGCGCCTGCACGGTCCGGGGTGTGAACGCCTTCGTCACCAGCCGGCGGATACGGGTGTGATCCGGCGCCTCGAGGTCCAGCAGCCCGTGGTCGTTGAGCGTGTGGAACGGGTCGTGCTCGGGCGGCGGGGGCGTACGCCCGAACTCCTCGTGGCTGAAGCGGTGCAGATACGTGCGGCCCAGCCGCCGGTCCCGCAGCAGCGCCGACACGTCCGCGTGATGCGGCACCAGCCACTGCCGCGTCGGCTCGAACCAGTGCACCCGCCCCCGCTCCCGCAGCTCGGTGAAAGCCGGATACGGATCGGCGACGAACGCCGGGGACCAGGGTTCGAAAGGCACGTCCATGCCGGGGAACGGTAGCCCCGCTATCCGGGTGTGACCAGCCTCGCCTCGTACGCGAACACCGCCGCCTGCGTCCGGTCCCGGAGCCCGAGCTTCACCAGGACCCTGCTCACATGCGTCTTGATGGTCGACTCCGCGACCACCAGGTGCGAGGCGATCTCCGCGTTGGACAGGCCCTGCGCGATCAGCACCAGGACCTCCGTCTCGCGTTCCGTCAGATCACCGATCTGCGTCATCGCCGCCGGCCGCGGATTCTCGGAGAGTTTGGAGAACTCGGTGATGAGACGGCGGGTGACCGTCGGCGCGAGCAGCGCCTCGCCGGCCGCGACCACCCGCACGCCGTCGGCGAGCTGCCTGGCGGAGGCGTCCTTCAGCAGGAAGCCGGACGCCCCGGCGCGCAGCGCCTGGTACACGTACTCGTCGAGGTCGAAGGTGGTCAGCACCAGCACCTTCGACTCGGCGTGCGCGGCGACGATCTCGCGGGTCGCCTCGATGCCGTTCAGTTCGGGCATCCGGATATCCATCAGGACGACGTCGGGCGCCAGCTCCGCGACCTTGGTCACGGCCTCGCGGCCGTTGACGGCCTCGCCGATGACCTCGATGTCCGGCATGGCGTTCAGCAGGACCGAGAAGCCCTCCCGGACCATGATCTGGTCGTCGACGATGAGGACGCGGATCGTCATGAGGTCTCCTCGGAGGCGGCGGCCGGCTCGGTCGTGGCGACCGGGATGAAGGCGGTGACCTCGTACCCGCCCTCGTCGGTGGCGGCGGCGGTCATCTCGCCGTTCAGCATCGTCACACGCTCCCGCATGCCCGTGATGCCGTGACCCGCCCCGGGCGAAGGCTTCACCAGGCCTCGTGGCGCGGTGTTGACGATCCGCAGACCGAGGCCGCCGAGCACGTAGGAGATCTCGACCGTGGCGGTGGAGCCCGGCGCGTGGCGCAGTGCGTTGCTGAGCGCCTCCTGGACGATCCGGTAGGCCGAGAGCTCCACGCCCTGCGGCAGCGCGCGAACCGCGCCGGTGACCGTCTTCTCGGTCTGCAGACCGGCCTCGCGGACGTTGGAGAGCAGATTCCCGAGATCGGCGAGGACCGGCTGCGGGGCGTCGGGGGCCTCGTAGTCCTCCGCCCGTACGACACCGAGGATGCGGCGCAGCTCGGTCAGCGCGGCGACCGCGTTCTCGCGGATCGTGGCGAACGCCTTCTCCAGCTCCTCCGGCGGGTTCTCCACCCGGTAGGGCGCGGCCTCGGCCTGGATGGCGACGACCGACATGTGGTGCGCGACCACGTCGTGCAGCTCACGGGCGATGGTGGTGCGCTCCTCCAGCAGCGTGCGCCTGTCCCGCTCGGTGGCGGTGACGGTCTGCTGGGCGGCGACTTCCTGCTTCGCGTCGCGGCGGACCAGGAACATGCTCACGATCAGCAGGCTGACGGCGGAGGTGAAGAGCATCCCCGGCACGATGGCGCCGTAGCCGCGCTGGATCACCGTGTCGGCGAGCACCCCGAAGGCGGCGGTGATGACCCACATCCAGGCCGCCGCACGGGGCCGGGTCCGCAGGGCGACGACGGTCATCACGGTGAGATGGGAGAGGAACCCGGCCGGTGCCCAGGGCCAGTCGCCGTAGGAGGCGAGGGCGCTCACAAAAGGTGCGCTCACGATCGACACCCACCAGGCGCCGACCGGCCGGACCAGCGTCATCACGACGGCGCCCGCCGGCACGAAGCCGCCGATCAGCATCGGCAGTCCGCCCCCGCCGTCCGTGTAGGCGATGACCACCGTGAGGAAGGCGAGGAACAGGACCACGGCGTGCGGCAGCCACACGGCCGCCCGGCGTATCCGCTCGCCCGGCAGCCGGCGGACCACGGGCCCGTCGGCGCGCAGCGGCGGCAGCGGCCGGTAGCCGAAGGCGTCGTGGAAGAGGTCCTGGCGGAGGCCGCTGAGCGCCCCTTGGGCCAGGTCGTATTCGGGGCTGCGGGTCTTCTCGGTCACGTGTCGAAGGTACGGGGCGCAGCGGAGACGGTCGTCAGCATCGATGCGGATCCTGCGGCATCCGTCCTGAGTACTACCTGGTGGGGCCGGGGTTTCAGTAGCCGGCGGGGCGGACGAGGCCGGTCTCGTAGGCGAAGACGGCGGCCTGGGTGCGGTCCCTGAGCCCCAGCTTCACCAGCACCCTGCTCACATGCGTCTTCACCGTCTGTTCCGCGACCACCAGTGTGCTCGCTATTTCCGCGTTCGACAGGCCCTGAGCGATCAGCGCGAGCACCTCCGTCTCCCGCTCCGTCAGAGCACCGATCCGTTCCTTGAGCGGTGCTCGCGGGGCGCCGGTCGTGCGGGAGAACTCCGCGATCAGCCGCTTGGTGATGTTCGGTGACAGCAGTGCGTCCCCGCCGGCGACGACCCGCACGGCGTGCGCCAGCTCGTCCGCGGACGCGTCCTTCAGCAGGAAACCGGACGCCCCGGCGCGCAGCGCCTCGTAGACGTATTCGTCGAGGTCGAAGGTGGTCAGCACCAGCACCTTGACGTCGGGCAGGTCGGCGGTGATGCGCCCGGTGGCCTCGATGCCGCCGAGTTCGGGCATCCGGATGTCCATCAGGACGACGTCGGGCAGCGTCCGGGCGACCTGGTCGACGGCGTCGAGCCCGTCGACGGCCTGGCCGACGACCTCGATGTCGGGCTCCGCGTTCAACAGGACGGTGAAGCCCTGGCGGACCATCATCTGGTCGTCGGCTATCAGTACCCGGATCGTCATGTCTGCTGCTCCGTGGGGAGAAGGGCGGTCACTTCGTACCCGCCGTCCGGTGTGGGGCCGGTGGCCAGGTCGCCCCCCAGCATGGCGGCTCGCTCACGCATCCCGAGCAACCCGTGCCCGGTACCCGGTGACGGCGGCGCGGATCCGCGCGGCGCGGTGTTGATGACCCGGACGCTCAGCCCGGGGCCGGTGTGGGCGAGCTCTATCCGTACGGACGCGCCGGGGGCGTGGCGGATCGCGTTGCTCAGCGCCTCCTGGACGATCCGGTAGGCCGACAGTTCGACGCCCGGCGTCAGCGGCTCCTGCCGGCCGGTCCTCACGTATCGGACGGACAGTCCGGCGGCTCGCGCGTTCTCGACGAGGGCGCCGAGGCGGGAGAGCGTGGGCAGCGGCGCGTGCGGCGCCGTCTCCGCCGCCTCCGGGTTCTCGGACCGCAGGACGCCGAGGACCCGGCGGAGTTCGGTGAGCGCGTCCAGCGCGTTCTGCCGGATGCCCGCGAGGTTCTCCTTCAGCTCCTCGGTCGGCGCCTCGACCAGGTGCGGAGCGACCTGCGCCTGGATCGAGACGACCGACATGTGGTGGGCGACGACGTCGTGCAGTTCGCGGGCGATGCGGCTGCGCTCCTCCAGGACGGTGCGGCGGGTGCGCTCCTCCGCGGTGAGCACCTCCTGTTCGACGAGTCTGCCGCGCGCCTCCCGCCTCCCCCGCAGAGCCGAGCCGAGCACGACGACGACGGCGAAGATGACGGAGGAGAGCACCACCGACGAGACGTGCGGGTGGTCGCCCGACACCCACTCGACGACGAGTCCCACCGCCGCGCTGAGCAGCAGCGTCTCGGCCGAGACCCGTGCCCGCACCCGCAGGGCGACCAGGAACAGGACCAGTGCGTGCGCGAGCATCCCGGTGAAGGACCAGGGCCAGGGACCGTTCGAACCGAACTGGACCAGCAGATCGGATTCGTAACTCTTCGCGAACTCGGCGCCGACGACGGCGATCCCCAACGACAGCCACCACGCGGGCACCGGCCGGAACATGGCGAGCACCACGGAGAATCCCATGGCGACCGCGATCGGGATGCCCAGCCCCGGAGCCATGCCGTGACTGTGGATGAGCTGGTCCGCCTGCGCGACGGTGAGCGCCCACACGACGCATACGACCAGCACGTGCGGCAGCCGGCACAGCAGCCGCGGCCCCCGCATCGGCGGCAGCGGATCCCGCGCGGCCGCCCCCAGATCGTCGCGCAGCGCACGCCCGACGCGCAGCAGCGCCGCCACGAACGCAGCACGGATCCCCACCCCGGAAACTTCAGACATGGGTGGCACTCTTCCTTGTCGGTGGGACGTCACGCATCCCTGTTGTCCGGCGCGAGGGCCGACGCTCGTACGTGCGGAACGCCGCCCAGCACACCGCGAGCGCGACGGCGAAAACCGGCAGCCAGGCCAGCCGGGCCGCCACCCACACCGGACCGTCGGGGACGGTGTGCAGGCCGGGCAGCGCCCGTCCGGTGAGCAGCCCGGTGGCCGTGACGGCCATCAACGCCGTCTGGTGCCACAGGAACAGCGTCATCGCCGACAGGTTCACCAGGGCGATGGCCGCCCAGAGCGCCGGCCGCCTCATCGCCCTGCGCAGCGGCCGGAGCAGCAGCAGCGCGGCACCGCACTGCGCCAGCCCGAAGCTGACGGCCGCGAGGGTCGGCGGGTTGAGGTTGGAGACGGCCGCGCCGGGGACGCCCACCATGGACGCGGGATACCCGGCCCACAGCACAAGGCAGGCGCTCGCACCGGCGCCGGTGACCAGCAGCGCCCAGCCCGTCGCCCGGCCGCGCAGCTCACCGCGCGCCCACGCGGCGCCGAGGCAGTACGGCACGAGCCAGCCCGCGGCGAGGTTGACCCAGCCCAGAGCGTCGGGGGCGCCGAACCCGAAACGGAGAACGTCGACGTGGAGGACCACCGCGAGCGGCCACAGCGGGTGGAGCCGGGCGGCCAGCGGCGCCGCGGCAGTGAGCACGGCGAAGACGAGCAGGAACCACAGCGGTGACAGGGCCAGCGTCAGCAGGGTGCGCAGCGTTTCCAGGGAGGTCCCGCCGACGAGCATCGCGCCCGCCGCGACGCTCCACAGGACGAGCACGGCCGCGACGGGCCGGAAGAGCCGGCCGAGGCGTGCGGCCAGCCACCGGCCGTGCATCGTCCCGCGTGCCCGCGCACTGGTGTGGCTGCGGGCGGCCACGTGGCCGCCGACGAGGAAGAAGACGGCGAGGGTCTGGAACACCCAGGAGACCGGCGCGAGCAGGGGCATGTGGGCGAGAGGGCTCACCCCGTGCAACGTGCCGCCGTCGGTGACGATGGCGGTGACCAGCCAGTGCCCCAGGACGACCCCGAGGATGGCGAACGCCCGCAGGGCGTCGACGGCCCGGTCCCGTCCGGGCGGTGTGGCGGCGCCGACGCGGTGCACCAGCTCACGCACCGGACACCTGGCCGGTGCGGCCCGCGGCGATGAGCGCGAGGTTGTCGAGCGAGACGGTTTTGGGCCGGAGGTAGTCGCTGTGTCCTCCGTCGCCGGCGTCGAAGACGCGGGCGCCGAAGCCGTCGGACACCGGATCAGTACCGAACCCGATGTCCGTGCCGAGGAGTTCGAGGCGTACGTGTGGCACGTCGGCTATCCAGTCGCCCCTGCCGCGGCCGGCCCAGACGGTGGCGCGGGTGCCGAGCTCGCCGACGGAGTCCGCGCCCGTGCCGGGGCTGCCGTAAAGGGCGATGTCGGCGGCGTCGAGTCCGTGGGCGGCGCGGGCGCACACGACGGAACCGTAGGAGTGGCAGAGCAGTGACAGCCCGGCGCGCGGTCGGGCGGCCTTCATTTCCCGTGCGAACGCCTGCAGTTGCCGAGCGGCGTCGTCGGCGCGGCCGGTGGTGAGCACATCGGTGCTGACGGTCCCCGGCGTGGCGTAGCCGAGCCAGGCGACCACGGCCGTACGCCCTCCGCCCGCCGCCCGGGTGGCGTCGAACAGTGCCACGGCTCCGGCACGGAAGCGTTCGTAGGTGTCGAGGTTCGTGTCGGAGCCCGGGACCAGTAAGGCGATGCGGTCGGCGTGGGCCAGGTCGCCGAACACCTCGGCGGTGCGCCCGCCGTCGCGGCCGTCGAACGTCAGGAGCTGCCGCCCGCCCGCGGCCATGACGTCCAGCGAGGCGGCCCGCCTCCGGTCACCGTGATCGGCCGCAACCCGTGCGGCCTCGCGGATGTTGTCCCGGTTGGCCGCGAACCGTGCTTGCAGAAGGGGGAGTTCGGCCGCGTCGAGCGGACCGAGGGCGGCGGGGGGCGGCGCGGGTACGGCTGAGGGCCCCGCGGCGGCCGAGACAGGGAAGACCACGGCAGCGGTGACGAGCGCGGCGAGCAGGGTGCGCCGAAGGCGGGACGCCATGAGGTTCCTTCCGGTCCGGATCGCTGTGTCAGGACCAGAAGTTATGAAGCGGGGCCGGTCGTCGGCGTCCCGCTGGGGAGCGCTCCTGCGTGGTAGCTCTCAGGTATTACGGGTAGGGCAGGGCCCTTGTAGATCTTGCCCCGCCCGTACTCCGGACGGCGCGGGGCGGTCGCGGGGCTGATCGCTCTGCGAGCTCGCGCGGCTCGCCACCGGGACGCGACCGGCGGCGCTCGGCGCAGGGACGCGACCCCGCGGCGCTCGGCGCAGGGACACGACCCGCGGCGCTCGACACCGGGACACGACCCGCGGCGCTCGACGCAGGGACGCGACCAGCGGGCGTCAGCGGCGCAGCGAGCCGCCCCTCGCCCCGTCCAGCCGGGTACCGGTCATCACCGCACCCCCGGTCCGCGCGGAGATCAGCACCGCGTCCGACAGGTCGGCGCCCGTCAGATCCGCGTCAGTGAGATCGGCCGCGACGAGCCTGGCCCGGCACAGTGACGCGCCGCGCAGAACCGTGCCCACCAGACGGGCGCGGGACAGCACGGCGTCGTCCGCGCCGGCGTCGCCGAGGCCGGCCCCGGTGAGATCGCTGAGACCCGCGTTCACCCGGGTCAGCGTCGCGCCCGTCAGGTTCGCCCCGCGCAGATCGGCGCCGGTCAGTGACGCGTCCGTCAGGTCGCAGCCGCTCAGGTCGCAGCCGCGCAGATCGGCGTAGGAGAGGTGAATGCCCGTCAGGTTCCGTCCGGAGAGGACGGCGTCTTCGAGCGGGATGCCGGCCAGGTCGTTCTCGGCGCCCCACGGCTGTGTCCAGTCACGCACCAGAGCGCGCCAGTCGCCGTCGCCGGTCAGCGCGTCCCGGATCGCGGCGAGGGCGGAGGCGTTCTCCGGCCGCGACCAGCGCTTGCGCACCTCGGTGGCATGGCTGTTGTCGTCCGGTGACGTCACCGGTCCGGGCAGTCTTCCACCGAGATCTCCGCCACCGCCGCATTCCGGACCTGCTCGAGGTCGGCGACGTACGGCGGCGTGTCGGGCCGGGGCGTGCAGAAGGTGACGTGGGCGGTCAGGAGGTCGTCGTCCGTACCGCCGAGGGACAGGGAGAGGTACGCCAGCACCTGCTGATCGCCGAACTCCTTCTCCGCCGACCGAAGGCAGGCGCCGATGTACGCCAGGGACCGCCGCAGCAGCACCTCGGCACGTTCCTTTCCTGCGCCCGCGGGGAGGTCGTAGTCGGTCATGCCGCGTCCGTTGACCGTGGTCTCCTCCGCGAGCCGGTCGAAGTAGGACCGGTCCTCGTCGGGGCGGAGGCCGGCGAGCACGCGAGCGCCGCTGCCGGTCAGGGTCCACCCCCGTTCCACGACCTCGCGGAACATCGGCGGGATGTCCCGCACCGACAGGCCGGTGACGTCGGCGTCCGCCAAGAGGTCGGCCATCTGCTGGTTGCTGCGCACGTCTATCCCTCGCCGAGTGCGGCGAGCCCCTTCCTGATTCCGGCGATGAAACCGGGGTTGTTGCCGACGGCCTTCTCGATGCTGCGCGGAAGCCCGTCGAAGTTGCCGGTCTCGAAGTTGTACTGGTACTTCGCGCCCTTGTTGCTCTGGTCCTGGAAGTGCAGCTGTCCCGGTCGTTCGCCCGGGTTCGGATTCTCCACGTCGATCCGGTACGGCCCATGGTTCCACAGCGTCTTGCTGGTGATCTGCGTGCCGTTCGCGCCGATCATCCCCGGGCCGTCCGGGTCCTTGATCCCGTAGAGCTCGCGGTTCTCCTTGATGCGGCGCTCGACCACGTCCGGGTGGTACGGGTCCTTCTCGAACCCCGGCGAGGAGGTGTAGCCCTCGCGCAGCGGGTCGTAGGGGGCGAGCCCCAGCGGGTCGGCCCAGGTGTGCGGATTGTGGACGTAGGCAGACGGGTTCGGCCCCGGAGCGAGGCCGAGGGGGTCCTGGGTGAGGTAGTGGGCGGTCTGCGGGTCGTAGTGGCGGTGCAGGTTGTAGTGAAGGCCGGTCTCGGGGTCGTAGTACTGGCCCGGGAACCGCAGTGGCGTGTAGGTGATGCTCCCCGACGGCCAGGCGGCCTGGCCCCACAGCGTCGTACGCGTGCGCCAGGCGACCTCACCGGACTCGGAGACGAGTTCGGTAGGGGTTCCGACGAGGTCCGTGGCGATGGCGAAGAAACGTTCGTCGAAGGCCTGCTGCGACGCGTCCGCGCCGAGCACACGCTCCGTCTGTGCCAGCGGCTGCAGCCCCCGGTGGTCCCAGGTCAGGGTCACCGGCCGGGGCAGATCGGGGGCCGTGGTGGTCTGTTCGCACAGGGTCGTGCCGTCCCAGGTGAACAGCACCTCCTCGACGACGGTCTCGCCGTCCGCGGCCAGGCGCTGCTTCGCGGTGCGCCGGCCCAGCGGGTCGTACCGGTAGCGCCAGCACGTCCCGTCGGGGGTGACGACCGCGGTGAGACGGTCCTCGGCGTCCCAGGTGTAGCGCCAGGTGTCGGGCTTGCGGGAGAGGCGGGTCTTCTGCCGCAAGGTGGTGCGGCCACCGCCGTCGTACTCGTACCGCACCGCTCCGGCGCGGGTGAGAGAGGTGCCGTCGTAGCTACGGGGACCGGTCGCCTCATGGCCGGGGTGCGAGGCGGGCCAGGACGCCGCCGTCTGGTTGCCGGCGGCATCGTAGGCGTACGACTCCGTCCAGCCCTCGGCGGTCACCGCCGTCACCCGGCCCACCGGGTCGAGGTCGAAACGGAAGGAGCCCCGCAGGGAGTCGTCGAGGGCGGTGAGATGCCCGTCGGCGCGGTAGGTGTAGGTGCGGTGGTTGACGGTGCGGTCGCCGCTGACGAGGTCCTGGGTGGTCAGGCGGCCGGCCCCGTCCCTGCCCGACACCAGAGCGAGGGTGTCACCGAAGGTCCGGAGCCGTTCGCGTCCCGCGGAGTCGTGCGTGAAGGTGACGCGGTGCTCGCCGCTGGTCAGGTGGGTGGGGCGGCCTGCGGCGTCGTAGCCGTAGGAGGTGGCCAGGCCCGTGGGGGTGACGCGGCGAACTCTGCGGCCCGCGGCGTCGTAGGCGTAAGTGGTGGCCCGGCCCTCGACGATCTCGGCCTTGAGCAGACCTCGGCGGTCGTAATGCCGGATCAGGCCGCCGTCCGCGCCGGTGGCCTCCAGCAGTCGGCCCGTGGCGTCGTACACGTAGTCGGTGACGGCTCCCGCCGCGTCCTTGCGGACCACCTGACCGAGCGGTCCCCGGTGGTAGCCGACGGACGTGCCGAGCGCGTCGGTGCGGGCGGTGACCTGTCCGGCGGCGTCGGTCGTGTAGCGGACGGTACGTCCGTCGAAATCGGTCTCGGCCACGAGCCGGCCGGCCGCGTCGTACGTGTAGGACCAGGTGTGTCCCTGCGGGCCGGTCACCCGGGTCAGGCGCAGTGCGGCGTCGTGCTCGAACTCGTGACGCACCCCGTCCGGCCCGGTGCGGGCGGCGAGCAGATCGAAGTGCGTGTACTCGAAGCGGGTCGCCAGGCCTGCTGCGTCGGTGTGCGCGGTGCAGTTGCCTTCACCGTCGTACGTCCAGGTTTCGGCGCTGCCGTCGGGGCGGACCCGCCTGGCGAGTTCGCCGTCGTCGGTCCATTCGAGGGTGGTCACCGCCCCGAGGGGATCGGTGATGCGTACGAGACGGCCGAAGGCGTCCCGGTCCCAGTGCGTGGTCCCGCCGAGCGGGTCGGTCACTTCCACGGGCATGCCGGCGGGATCGCAGCGGAACGTGGTGACGGCTCCGAGCGCGTCGGTGGAGGAGACCAGGTGACCGTGGCTGTCGTAGACGTACCGGGTGGTGTGCCCGGCGGGGTCGGTGACGCAGGTGGGATTGCCCCGATCGTCGAACTGCCGCTGCCAACGTGCCCCGTCCGCGTCGGTGAACTCCACCGGCAGGCCGCGTTCGTCGCGGACGGTTCCGACCCGGCTGCCGTCGGCGCGGACGATCGTGAGCAGACGGCCCGCCTCGTCGTACACGTAGCCGGTCGTGCGGCCGAGGGCGTCGGTCCGGCTGAGCTGGTTCCCGTGCGTGTCGTAGGTGTAGCGAGTGGTGTTCCCCGCCGGGTCGGTGGTGGCCACCACTCGGCAGGCGCTGTCGATCAGATGACGGGTCGTGCGGCCGTCAGCGGTGGTCAGTGTGGTGCTCCGGTGACCGGTGACCGGGTCGGGGAGGCCGTAGGACAGGGTCAGTTGGAGGTGTCCGGCCTGGCCGCCCTCGCCGATGACCCGGTCCTGATCGTCGTAGACGTAGTCGTAGCGGCTGTCGTTGGAGTCGATCCAGGCGATGACCCGACGGCGGTCGTCGTACTCGTAGGTGAGGGTGGCGCCGGAGGGCTTGGTGACGCTGGTGAGGTCGCCGTCCGTATAGCCGTACCGGACGACGGACTGTGCGTTCCCGTCGGGAAGCCGCAGGGACAGGCCGGTCACCCGGCCGTCGGCCGCTTCGACGTCCAGGTGGTACCCCGCCGAGTGGACGAGGGCGAGCGGCGTACCGGCGTCGGTGCGGTCGACGGTGACGGTGTGCCCGTTGCGGTCGCTGATCCGCGCCAGCCAGGCGTCCCCGTCACCGCCCGGCTCCACGCCGCGGGGTGCGGTGTAGTGGCGTGTCACGCCGCTCTCCGGATCGGTGAGCGTGTAGTCGCCGCTCTCCTCTCGGGTCAGCGTCCGGCACACGGTGCCGGACTCGGGGAGGGTGGGCACGCCCGGGACGGGATGCGGGTAGGTGAGCAGCAGGCCGTCCTCGGTGACGTGGACGACACCGAGCGCGTCGATCTCCAGGCGTTCGTCGGCGGTGGAGGACCAGGAGGGCCCGAAATGCCGGCCGCAGGTGTAGCCGGACTCGGTGCGACGGGTGAAGGCCAGCGGCAGCGTGCCCGGGAGCACGACGTCCGTGTGCGGGAGGAACATCCGGCCGGAGGCGAGGTCCACCGGGTCGGTCTCGCCGGAGTGGCGCCGGCCGTCCGGCCGGTTGTGGGTGCCGTTCGGGGCGTCGTCGATCAGCCTGCGCGCCCGGTTGGCGTCCGAGGCCAGGTCCGCCGCCTCCGCGGCGACGCGCACCCCCTTCACGCCGGCCCCGGCGCCGCCGGTGGCGGCGGTCAGCAGCAGGTCCGGCACGAGCCGGCCGAAGCCCTCCGCGGGGTCCTTCATGAAGTTGTCGAGCATCTGCTTGCCCGTGCCCCACGGGTCGTTGGCGACCAGCACCAGGCCGGAGGCCAGACTGTTGAGGCTGGTCGCGTACTCGGCGGGGTGGGTGATGTTGTACGGGTCGGTGGGGTTGACGCTGCGGACGAAGTTGACCAGGCCGGCTGTGCCCTTGACGATGCCGGCCCCGAAATGGGTCTGCATCACCTGGAGTTCCTCCAGGCCGTCCATCGCCTGCTCACCGTACGAGGGCTTCGGCGGGGCGGCGTCCCTGGCCGCCTGCACCGCCGTACGGGCGGTCTCTGCGGCCGCGTTGCGCTGCTTGCGAGCCTCGGCGAGGATCTCCTGCGCCTCCTCCATCTGCGCCTTGCCCGGGTCGCTGAACGAGCCCGGCTTCGGCGGCAGGGTGGACGGGTCGCGCTCGTCCGCCGGCTGGGCGTTGTAACGGTCGGCGGCCTTGTTGTAGTCGTCGACCTTCTTGTTGTGCGCCTCCACGGCGTCGGACGACGCCTTGGTGCCCGCCTTCCACTTGTCGATGGCGGTCTGCGCCTGCCCCTGCGCCCACTCCACCGTGAGGGCGAAGCTCGTGAGCGCGTCCGCCGCCTTCCCGAAGGCGTCCGCTCCCTTGAACCACTTGGGCGGCTCGATCGACACCGTCTCTCGGAAGGCGTCCGCCGCTTCGCCCTTGATCGCGGACGAGTCGAGGCCCTTGAGCCCCTGGCCCACCAGATCGAACGACTTCTCGAGGTCCCTCAGGTGCGAGGCGGTGGACCGCAGCTTGGACGGGCTGCCGTAGACCAGTTTCGTCTTGTCCTCGGTCTGCCCGAGGTCCATCTCGTCGACCTCGGCGCCCATCCGGTTGGCCAGCGAACGGGACTGCTCGCGCACCCAGTCGGCGCCGGACTCCCAGCCGGCGTCCTCGAGCCGGTCGGCGGTCCAGTTCCCCGCGTCCTCGACGCGGTTGCCGGCCCACTCGACGCCGTCCTCGACCGCGTCCTCGACCACGTCCGGCGTGATGTCGCTGACGAAATCCCCGATGCCCACGGCTCAGTTCCCCCCGTTACCCGGCTGCTGCTGCGCTGCCCGCTGCTCGGGGGACGGGCCGAAGGTGTCGTCCACCGCGCGGTCGAACGCCTCCTGGTCCACGCCGAGCATCTCGTTCAGGATCCGGGACTGACGGCCGCCGTTCCCTTCCGTGAGCACGGCCCGGCCGGTGTCCTTCCAGGTCTGTCCGATCTCGTCGCCTGCCCGCTGGAACGACTCGGGGCTCCAGTCCGGGTTCAGGTAGTCCGGCGTGAACACATCGCCCCAGTTCTGCTTGACGACGTCCTCCTCGGAGGCGTGCGGATTGCCGACCGCGGCATTGACTGCGATCTTGAAGGTGCCCTGGATGTACTGGTCCTCCTCCCAGAGCAGGCCGGCGGAGAGCCCCAGCGTCGCCGCGATGACGTTGGCGTCCTGGAGGAGCGCCCGCACGCCCCATTCCCAGCGCTCGCAGTAGTCCTCGAAGTCCACCGACAGGCCGTGGTGCCCGGCCTCCATCCCGGTCATCGCCATGTCCGAGAAGCCCTTGCCGAGGACCGCCCCGGTGCCCGTGCCGATGTCCCGTAGTTCGGCCATGGCAGAGCGCATGCCGCTGGTGATGCGCTGCACGCTCTGCGGATCGAGCCGCAGGTCCTCCGCGCCGCCCATCAGGCCGCGCCGTCCCCGGTCCGCACGTCCACGGCGACCGCGTCCGGCACGATGCCTCTGACCGGCGGGAAGGCCATCGCCCCGTCCGGATCGGCGATGTCGACCGCCACACCCGCAGGCACACCCATCGCCGGCACGATCTCGTCGAGCAGCCGCGCCCCGCGCATCTCGGCGAACTCCCAGGAACGGCCCGTCTCCCGTCCGTCGCCGGTGTCCCGCGCGCGGGCGAACCGGGCCAGGGCCGCCTCGTCGCTGAAGGCGCAGATCCAGCGCACCCCGCCGAGCTCCGCGGTCCACAGGCCGCCCCCCTCGACGGGCACCAGGACAAGGGAGCGCCGAAACTCCCCCACCAGTTCCCGAGGATCGCCCGTGCCGTCCCGCCGCTCGGCGATCCGTTCGGCGAGTGCAGTGCCGTCGCTCACCCCGAGACTCCTCCCAGATCGTGCCGGCGTCCGCTCTTCGTCGGACACCACGCACGAGTATGGCCCGGCGGTTCCGGGGGCGGGGAGGTCCTCGTCAACTGCCGGCCGCGGACCGGACGGTCAAAGAAGAGACCGCGGAACGGACCGTCGGAGGGAGAGGCCGCGGACCGGACGGTCAGGGGAGAGGCAACGGACCGCGGTCGGCCGCGGGCGATCCGGCGCTGGTCGCCGTCGCCGTCCACCGGGTCGAAGCCGAGGGTCCCTCGGGCCCGGGCGGGGCAGGACTCGTTGCGGCCCTGCGCCACCCGCCCGCCCCGTGTCAGGCCCGGAAGGCGTCCGCGTGCTCCTCGGCCCACTGGGCGAAGGTACGGGCCGGGCGGCCCGTGACCCGCTCGACCGTGTCGGCCACGGTGCGTCCTTCGACAGGCGTGTTGCCATAGACGTCCAGCAGGAACCCGATGACCTCCTCGGACTGTCCCGCGGCCTTCCACTGCGCGACCGCCTGCTCCTCGCTCAGCTCCACCAGCCGGATCTTCCGGCCCCGGGCGGCGGCGATCGTGTCCACCTTGTCCTCGACGGTCAGCACTTGCGCCCCGGTGATCACGTACTCCTGGCCGTCGTGCCCGTCCTCGGTGAGGGCGACGGCCGCGACGGCGCCGATGTCGGCCTCATGGACCATGGCGCTGAGCCTGCCGACGAACGGTTCGCGTACCTCGCCGTCGGCGCGGATGCCTTCCGCCCATTCAAGGGCGTTGGCCATGAACTCGACGGGCATCAGCACGGTCCAGGCGAGGTCGCTCCCCCTGACCGCGTCCTCCAGCGGGCTCGGACCGCCGCCGTGCAGCACGGTGACCCGACGCACGCCGGCCTTCCGGGCCAGCTCCACGATGCGCGAGCCGGTGTCCAGCGGGGCGAAGTACGGGCCGCCGAAGGTGATCAGGTGCAGGCCGGTGACGCCCTCCAGGGCGGCGGCCAGGCTCTCGGCGTCGGTGAGGTCGCCCTGCACGACGTCGACGTCTTCGGGGAAGTCGGCCTTCGCGGGGTCGCGGGTCAGGGCGCGGACGGAATGTCCACGGCGGAGAAGCTCCGCCACGACCTGGCGGCCTACGGTTCCGGTTGCTCCGGTCACGAGATTCGTCATGGGAAGAACGTATGAAGCCTTGCGGTCAGCTTCTGTCCGCGATCCCGTGTCACCAAGCGAGTTGGGCGATTTCCTCCGCGACCACCGCGCAGGCGTCGGCCGCCGGGTCGATCAGCGGGAAGTGCCCGACCTCGTCGAGCAGCGTCCACCCCACGGTCTCGCCCGCCTTGGCCGCCGCGCAGACGTATGCCTCCGCGACGGCCTGCGGGACGACGATGTCCGCACGCCCCTGGACCACGACGGTGGCGATACCGGTCGGCACCAGAACGGCGGGATCGGCGTGCGGCGCACGCTTCTCGTACTCGCCCGCGCCACCCAGCAGTTGATGGACCGCGCCGCCGCACACGTCGCGCCCGACGGCCGCCGCGAAGTCGGCGATCGGCGCGAGCGCGACGACACCGCGCAGCGCGGGCGGCGCGGGCAGCCGCCACGGCGAGTCGGCGGGAAGCACGTGCCGGGCGGCGGCCCAGAGCGCGAGATGACCGCCGGCGGAGTGCCCGGTCACCACGATGCGCCGCAGGTCGGCCTGCGGCAGCGCCTGCCGCGCCAGGTCCGGGAGCGCGTCCATTGCGGCGGCCACGTCGTCGAACGTCTCCGGCCACCGGCCCGCGACCGCCTCGGCCTCCGTGCCGTCGCCACCGCCCCGCCGGTACTCGACATTGGCCACGGCCAGTCCGCGGTCGGCGAGGAACGCGGCGAAGGGCGTGATGTGCCACCGGTCGTACGGTGCGCGCCACGCCCCGCCGTGCAGCACGACCACGAGCGGCGCACCGTCCCGCCCGCCACGCGGCGCGTAGAAGTCCACGACCTGATCGGGATCGTCCCCGTACGTGGCGGACGCGTCCGGCTCGACGGCGGGGTGCGAGAGCGCCGAGGCTTCCTCGGAGGCGTCTTTGGCGACGAGGTCCGGCATGTGGTGCTCCAACAGTCCTGCGGGGCCGATGTGTTCGCTCTGATCAGCGCGGACGCTACCACTGGACGTCGGGGTTCAGTCGGCCTGCCGTGGCCGCCCGGCGACGAACGATCCCATGCCCGGGGTCGTGGTGATCAGCCCCTCCTCCCGGAGGGCCGCCGTCGCCTTCCGGACCGTCATGCGCGCGACGCCGTACTCCTGCTCCAGTTGCACTTCGGAGATCAGATGGCGCGGCGGGTACTCGCCGCTCGCGATCCGCTCCCGGATGACGTCGGCAATCTGTGCCCACTTGGGTCGGGTGGGGTCGAACTCGATCACACGCAGGACTGTATGCAGCAACCCTCAGCCGAACATAGATGCGTACAGGCATAGCTAAGGATAGACAGGCCTACCCAGGCCCGATAGCGTGGGCCGGCAAGGAAAGACCCCGGCGGGTGCTGGCGGCACCCCCGGGGCATGGCCAACGCTTCGAAGGAGCGTCGACGTGTACGACCTTATCCGTGCCCTCGTCCGGTGGGCGAGGCTCCTGTTCATCCCTCCGGGCACCGGCCGGCATCGGCCGCGTCCGGCTCACCTCAGGGCCGCGACCATGCCGCCCCGTCCTGCGTCGCGGCTACCCGCTCTCCGCTCGCCGTACGGACTCGACGTCCCCCTGAACGGCCACGAGAACGCCCTGGTCCGGCCGTACCTGCTCGCGGACGAACAACGTCAGCGGCGGCTCGCCCTGGTGCTCGCCGCCGACTTCGGTCTCGACCTCGACCACCATCTCGTCGGAGCACAGGGGGCCGCATGACGAACGACGCCGACGGTCGCCGCGAACCGGTGCGGATGTGCGTGCGCTGCGACCGGATCACCACCGAGCCGGTACTCGTCTCCGAGGTGCACTCCGCTTCCGGGCCCGGGTTCAACGTCTACGCCTGCGTCGGCTGCGCGCCGCTGTTCTCCAGGCCGCCCGACGCGCTCGACCTGCTGGCGACCGGCCTGCGCGACCGGGCGGAAGACGAGCACTGACACGGCGGGTCCGGGGGCACACGCCCCCGGACCCGCCGCTGCGTCATCCGGCCAGGACCTCCGCCAGGACCCGGGCCGCACGCTCGGTGTCCGCGAAGCCCACGTACAGCGGCGTGAAGCCGAACCGCAGCACGTCCGGGCGGCGCAGGTCACCGACGACGCCGCGGGCGATCAGCTCCGCCATGACCCGCGGCGCGTCGTCGCAGCGCAGAGCGACCTGGCTGCCGCGCTCGGCGTGCGCGGCCGGGGTCAGCGAAGCGACCCGACCCGCCGGGAGATACGCCTCGACGCACTCCAGGAAGAAGTCCGTCAACGCCAGACTTTTCCCACGTACCGCCTCGATGGCGATCCCGTCCCAGACGTCCAGCGCCGCCTCCAGGGCGAGCATGGACAGGATGTCCGGCGTGCCGACCCGGCCGCGTACCGCGCCGTCCGCGGCCTCGTAGCCGGGGGTCATCGCGAAGGGGTCCGCGTGCGACGTCCACCCCGGCAGGGGTGAGTCGAACGACGCCTGGTGACGCTGGGCCACGTACAGGTAGGCGGGCGAACCGGGGCCGCCGTTGAGGTACTTGTACGTGCAGCCGACCGCCAGGTCGACGCCGTGCTCGTCGAGCCCGACCGGCAGCGCGCCCGCGCTGTGGCACAGGTCCCAGACGGCGAGCGCGCCCGCCTCGTGGATCGCCGCCGTCAGGGCCGGCAGGTCGTGGAGCCGGCCCGAGCGGTAGTCGACGTGGTTGAGGAGGACCGCCGCCGTGGCCGGCCCGAGCGCGGACGGCAGGTCGGCCGGGTCGACGGGGACGATCCGGTGGCCGGTCATCCGCGCGGCCGAGGCCGCGATGTACCCGTCCGTCGGGAACGTGGTCGCGTCGACGAGGACGTCCGTGCGCGCAGGGTCGTCGACGAGCCGCACCGCGCCCACAACGGCCTTGAAGACGTTCACACTTGTGGAGTCGCCGACGACGATCCGGCCCGGTGCCGCCCCCACCAGGGGAGCGATCCGGTCGCCGATGCGCTCGGGCGCGGTCCACCAGTCGCCCTCGGTCCAGGAGCGGATGCGCAGCTGCCCCCACTGGCGGTTCACCACGTCGGCGACCCGGTCCGGGACATGCGCCGGCAGCGCGCCGAGCGAGTTGCCGTCGAGGTACACCGTGTCGTCGAGGGCGAAAAGCTTTCGCGCACCTGCGAGTTCGTCTGCGGCGTCCAGCGCCGCGGCCCGCCGGGCCAGGGACTCAGACATGGCTGCGCGCCGTCCACAGCTCGGGGAAGACGTTCTTGCGGGCGCGCTTCTCCAGCCAGGACACACCGGCAGAACCGCCCGTGCCGACCTTCGAGCCCATCGCCCGACGGGTCGCGACCAGGTGGTCGTTGCGCCAGCGCCACACCAGTTCGCCGACGTCGGTGAGCGCCTCGCCGAGGCGCACCAGCTCGGTGTCCTGCTCGGCGTCCGAGTACACCTCGGCCCAGACCCGCTCGACCGCCTCGGACGGCTCGTACTTCTGCGACAGGTCGCGCTCCAGCACCTCGGCCGGCACCGCGTACCCGCGGCGTGCGAGCAGTCGCAACACCTCGTCGTAGAGGCTCGGCTCGTGGAGCGCCTTCTCCAGCTCGGCGTGGACCCTCGGTGCGCCGCGGTGCGGCACAAGCATGGAGGCGGACTTGTCGCCGAGCAGGAACTCCATCCGCCGGTACATCGCCGACTGGAAACCGGAGCCCTCGCCGAGGGCGTCACGGTAGGCGTTGAACTGCGCGGGTGTCAGGTTGGCGATCGGCCGCCAGGAGGCGTTGAGCGCCTCCAGTTCGCGCGTGGACCGCTTCAGGGCGTCCATCGCTACGGGTATCCGGTCCTCACGCAACGCGCGTGCGGCGGTCTCCCACTCGTGCACGACGACGGTGAACCACAGCTCCATGACCTGGGTGGTGACCAGGAAGACCATCTCGCCCGGGTCGTCCGACCGCGGATGCTGGAGGTGGGTGAGGACGTCCGCCTGGACGTAGTCCTCGTACGGCGTGGTGCCCGCGAAGTCCAGATTCGGGGCGGAGTCATGTGACATTGCTGTCTCCTCGACATCCGGGTAGCGGTCCGCCCCTTCCTTCTCGGTGTGGGCCCCGGTCCCCACCGGCATCATAAGCAGAAGTTCACGCGGGTGGGCCGGTGAGATATGTCCCGTCCTCGGCGAAGGGCCAGGCATTGGAAACGCACCCGTTCAGGCCCTTGATCTGCTGCATCATCACCGGAGCAGGCTTTCCGGCGCCGGGGCAGCCCATGTGCGTGCGGATCCCGATCTCGTGTCCGATCTCGTGGTTGATGATCAGATGACGGTACTCGGCGGGCGTCCCGGCGAACGTCGGCGAGCCCAGCAGCCAGCGCCGCAGGTTCACGACCACCCCTTCGGTGGTCTCGCAGTTGAGTTCGCCACGCGTGTTGAGGCCCACGGCGAGACAGAGCTTGTCCGCGGTGGACGGCGTGGCGATCTTGATCACGAAGTCGGCGCCGGAGGTGACCAGCTGGAAGCGGCCCCGGCCGTTCGCGGCCCAGCCGCGCGGATGGGCGAGGATCTGCTGGATCTCGGCGGCCGCCTGCGCGGCGGAGACATCGATGCCGTCCTCGACCTCGACCTTGTAGCGACGGAGCGTTCCCTCACCGGCCGGAGCGCCGTTCGCCCGTGCCGCGGTGAACGTCCCCGGGCCGGAGCGGGGCACGACGGGCGGCTTGCTGCTGGGCTGGGGCGCCTTGGGCTTGGGGGAGCTGCTGGGGCTCTTCGACGGGGACGGCGACGCCGACGCCTTCGGCGGCGCCTTCGGTGACGCCTCGGGCGACATCAGGGGGGAGACCTCGGGCTCTCCGGCGAGGCCCGCCGCCTCCGCGACGGCCGGCCGGCCTCCCTGCCAGTGCGCGAGGGCGGCGCCGCCGCCCACCGACATGAGGGCGAGGCACAGGCCCAGCAGCACTATCGGGCCAACCGGCCGGCGCCGGACCGTGCTGCTGCGGCTCCGTCGGCGGCTGCGCCCGTTGCGGGCGGCGGCGCGCTGGCCCAAGACAGACCTCTCCCTGGTTCGGGCCGGTTTTTTGGGGGGAGAGGTGGGTGGGGGCCTCTGCACCGGCCGTGCAAGCGTGAATTCGGCAGTGCGTGCGATCGTACCGGCCGCGGGCCGGCGGACCCGGTCCGGGTCGCCGGCCCGCGGATCGTGGCGGGGCCGGAACGCGCTTTCGTCCAAGCGGAGTCGGGGCCGGAACGCGCCTTCGCCCAAGCGGAGTCGGGGCCGGAACGCGCCTTCGTCCAACGGACGTCGCGGCAGTCGGCCGGCCCCGTCCCGGCTCAGCCCAGCGTCTCGGCCGCGGTCGGCGAGGAGTCGCGCAGGAAGGTGCTGCAGCGCTCGTACTCGTCCTTCTCGCCGATCTCACCGGCGGCGCGCGCCAGCGCGTGCAGCGCGCGCAGGAAGCCGCGGTTGGGTTCGTGCTCCCAAGGCACCGGGCCGTGGCCCTTCCAGCCGTTGCGCCGCAGCGCGTCGAGGCCACGGTGGTAGCCGGTCCGTGCGTACGCGTACGACTCGACGACGCGGCCGTTCTCGAAGGCGTCGTCGGCGAGCTGCGCCCAGGCCAGCGAGCTGGTCGGGTACTTGGCCGCGACCTCGGCGGCAGCGGTTCCGCCGGCCAGGAGCTCTCGCGGTCCGGGCTCGTCGGGCAGGTGGGTCGGGGGCGGGCCCCCGAGCAGGTTCTCGTGGATGGACATGGCCCCCAGTCTCACAGGTCGGGCGGGACCGCGCGGCGTCGGTCCGAAAGAGTCGTCACGTCTGCGGTTCCAGCGGCGGGGACGTCACGCCGCAGTTGACCTTGCACTCGGGGTGGCAGCGGCGCGCGTCGTCCGGCCGGCGCACCGTCCACCACGCGATCAGCGAGCCGGCCACCAGCACCCCCGCGCACATCGGGATCGCCCGCCGGAACGTCTCCCCGAACTCGGCGGCCGAGCGGTACGCCTCCGGGCCCATGCCCGCCAGCAGCGGCAGCGCCGCCACCGCGATCAGGCCCGCCGCGCGGGCGGCCGCGTTGTTGATGCCGCTCGCGATGCCGGCCCGACCGGTCTCCACGGACGCCAGCACGGTCGCCGTCAGCGGCGCGACCAGCGTCACCATGCCGAGCCCCAACACCAGCAGCGCAGGCAGCACATCGGTCAGGTACGACGCGTCCTCGTCCACCCGCAGCGTCAGCATCATCCCGGCGGCGCAGAGCAGCGGACCGACGGTGAGCGGGATGCGCGGGCCGATCCGTTCGCCGAGCTCTCCCGAGCGCGCGGACAGCAGGAGCATCAGCAGGGTGGTCGGCAGGAGCGCCGTGCCCGTGCCGAGGGCCGAGTAGCCGGCCACCACCTGGAGCTGCAGGACGATGAGGAAGAAGAATCCGCCGAAGGCGGCGTACACGCACAGCGTCACCACGTTGACCGCCGTGAACTGGCGCGACGCGAAGATCGACAGCGGCAGCATCGGTTCCGGCGCCCGCTGTTCGACCAGGACGAAGGCGACCCCCACGGCCGCGCCCAGGAGCCCCGCCCACACCGTCGCCGCGATGAGCGCGTACGTGACGAGGCCGAGGGACGCCGCGCCGAGGAACGCGCCCAGGATGTCGAAACGGCCCGTCGCCCTCGGGTCGCGGGATTCCGGCACATGGCGCATCGCCACGGGCACACACAGCAGGGCCAGCGGCACGTTGAGCAGGAACACCCACCGCCAGCCGGGTCCGTCGACCAGCCAGCCGCCGACGAACGGCCCGATCGCCGCGCCGAACCCGCCGAGACCGGACCACAGGCCCACGGCCCGGGAGCGGTCGTCCGGACGGAAGCTCGCCTGGATCAGGGCCAGCGACCCGGGTGTGAGCAGGGCGCCGCCGATGCCTTGGAGGGCGCGGGCTGCGACCAGCACTCCGCCGTTCGGCGCGAGCCCGCAGAGCAGCGATCCGACGGCGAACCAGATGACGCCCAGCACGAAGATCCGGCGGCGGCCGTAGCGGTCGCCGAGCGCGCCGCCGAGCAGGATCAGCGCCGCCAGCGTCAGCATGTAGGCGTTGACGGTCCACTGCAGGACGGCCAGATCGGCGTCGAGGTCCTCACCGATCCGGGGGAGGGCGACATTGACGACGGTCGAGTCCAGCAGCGCCATGCCGGACCCGAGGACGGTCGTCAGGACCACCCAGCGGCCGGCGGCCGACGCCAGCCTGATGCCTCCTGGGCTCTTGTCCATACGGGGATCATCGCAGCAGCTCCGCCGCCCTACGACCGGGCAGCGGCACCCTCGTCGGACGCCGGACATACCGCGGGCCCGGCTCCCTCACAGCCTCGCAGGGACGCCGGGCCCGACGTAAGGGCCGAAGCCTTACTTGATCTTGGTGCCCGTGGAGCGCAGAGCCGCGCAGGCCTCGGTGACACGGGTGGCCATGCCGGCCTCGGCCGCCTTGCCCCAGGTGCGCGGGTCGTAGGTCTTCTTGGAGCCGACCTCGCCGTCGACCTTCAGGACGCCGTCGTAGTTCTTGAACATGTGGTCCGCGACCGGACGCGTGAAGGCGTACTGGGTGTCGGTGTCGAGGTTCATCTTCACGACGCCGTTCTCCAGCGCGGTGGCGATCTCCTCGGCGGTCGAGCCGGAGCCGCCGTGGAAGACGAAGTCGAACGGCTCGGCCTTGCCGTGCTTGGCGGCCACACCGGCCTGCAGGTCCTTCAGCAGCTCGGGGCGGAGGACGACGTTGCCCGGCTTGTAGACACCGTGCACGTTGCCGAAGGAGGCGGCCAGCAGGTAGCGGCCCTTCTCGCCCAGGCCGAGGGCCTCGGCGGTGCGCAGCGCGTCGTCGACGGTGGTGTACAGCTCGTCGTTGATCTCGTGGGTGACGCCGTCCTCCTCGCCGCCGGTCGGGGTGATCTCGACCTCGAGGATGATCTTGGCGGCGGCGGCCTGCGCCAGCAGCTCCTGGCCGATGGCCAGGTTGTCGGCGAGGGTTTCGGCCGAGCCGTCCCACATGTGGGACTGGAACAGCGGGTTGCGGCCGGCCTTCACGCGCTCGGCGGAGATGTCGAGCAGCGGACGTACGTAGCCGTCCAGCTTGTCCTTCGGGCAGTGGTCGGTGTGCAGCGCGACGGTGACGTCGTACTTGGCGGCGACGATGTGTGCGAACTCGGCGAGGGCAACGGCGCCCGTGACCATGTCCTTGTTGTGCTGGCCACCCAGGAACTCGGCACCGCCGGTGGAAATCTGGATGATGCCGTCGCTCTCGGCCTCCGCGAAGCCACGCAGTGCAGCGTGCAGGGTCTGGGACGAGGTCACGTTGATGGCCGGGTAGGCAAACTTGCCTGCCTTCGCCCGGTCGAGCATCTCGTTGTAGACCTCGGGAGTCGCGATGGGCATGTGTCCGCTCCTTGTGATGTGCGGGTATGTGGTGCTGGGCCCTGACCTTGGGCGACGTCATCGTCGCGGCCTATCTTTCCAGACTCCCGCGTCGGCACCAGACTGCCTGGCCAGGCGATATGCGACAGGGTCGCGCTGTTTCACGTGAAACAGCGCGACCCTGGATGTATGCGCAGGTCAAGCCATGATCAGGCGAGGCCGAGCTCCTTGAGCGAGTACGCGTTGACGTATGGAAGGCCCGCCTCCGCGATCTTGGGCGCGGCGCCGCGCTCGACGATGACGGCCACCGCGACGACCTCGCCGCCGGCCTCCCTGACCGCCTCGACGGCGGTCAGCGGCGAGCCGCCGGTGGTGGACACGTCCTCGACGACCAGGCAGCGGCGGCCCCTCACGTCCGTGCCCTCGATCCGGCGCTGCATGCCGTGCGCCTTGCCGGCCTTGCGGACGACAAAGGCGTCGAGCCGCTTCCCGCGCGCGGCCGAGGCGTGCAGCATCGACGTCGCCACCGGGTCGGCGCCCAGCGTCAGACCGCCCACGCAGTCGTAGTCCAGATCGGCGGTGGCGTCGAGCATCACCTGACCGACCATCGGCGCGGCCTCGCCGTCGAGCGTGATCCGGCGGAGGTCGATGTACCAGTCGGCCTCGATACCCGAGGAGAGGGTCACCCTGCCGTGCACCACGGCCTTGTCCTTGATCTGCTCGAGCAGCTCAGCACGTACGTCAGTCATGCCCATGAGCTTAGAGCCGTCGACTCACAGCCGTCGCCAGGTCCAGGTCGTCGCGATCTCCAGCGGCTCGATCGGCGTGACGAGCTGGGGGTGGGTGTTGAGGCCGTTCGGCGGACCCGACTGCGGCTCCACGCAGACCGCCTCCGGCTGCTCGTCGTAGAGCACGACCCACTCGGCCGGACTCCTGACCGTCAGCTCGAGCTGTCCGGCCCAGGTGAGGGTCACGGCGACCCCGTCGGGCATCCCGAAGCAGTCGTCCCACGGACCGGGCAGCGGTGCGATGCGCTTGCCGGTGGGCAGATGGTCCTCGCCGCGCTCCTCCTGCCACTCGGGCGTGAAGTCGACCCGTACGTTCTCGCCCTCACCCTTGCCCGCACCGCGACCGAGCTTCCGCAGGAACCAGGGGTGCCAGCCTGCCTGGGCGGGGAACGACGTCCCGTACGTCTCCACACCCATCCTGATGGTCAGCGCGTCGTCCGCCAGCTCGAAGGCCTGCGTGACGCGCCCGTTGTATGGCCACGGGTCTGCCAGGTCGTACGTGAAGGCCGCCTCGCCCTTGCCGGCCCTGGCGGTGCGCCACACGGTGTCGCGGCCGGTGCCGTGGATGGCGTGCGGCGGTGCGTTGAGCGGCAGTTGGTGCTCCACGCCGCCATTGCGGAACCGCCCGTCCCGCGTGCGGCCGCACCAGGGAACCATGGGGAACACGCCGTAGCGCTCGCCCTGGCGCAGCACCTCTGTGGCCCCGATGCGCAGACTCCCGATGCGGCAGCCGAGCGCTGGATGCACGGTCAACTCAACGTCACCGGCGGCCAGCCGGATGCTCTCTTCGCTACTCACACGACGACATTACGGCGTGTCACCGGCGACGGCGCAGCGCCCTGCCGACCACGACCGCAGATGCCAGTGCGAGGGCCGCGGCGGGCGCGAGCCAGCGCAGGGTCGTACCGGCAGAGCCCGCGTCGAGCGGGGGTGTGGGTGCGTAACGCCCGCGCGGCGGCGCGTGGTCGACCTCCTCGGCGCTCCGGCCGATCATGGTGCGCCGCGCATGGGCGGCCTCTGCCGGGGCCGCGTCGGGGAGGTCGTCGAGATCGTCGACGCTCTCGATGCCGTCGACGTCCTCCACCTCGTCGAGGTCGTCGAACTCGTCGTCGGCGTCGGGGCGGAGCGAGGGGGGCGGGACGGGCGGGTCGAAGACGGGCGTACCGGTCTCGTCGGCCGCGTCGTCGGCCCGGGGCGAGCCGGTCTCGTCGGCCGCGTCGACGGACTGAGCCGCGTCGGCGGCGCCACGCGTGGGCTCCGGGTCCTCGAAGGCGGCGGCCGACAGCGCCTCCGCGAACCGGTCGAGCAGACGGTGCGCGGCCGACACCTTCGTACCTGCCGCAAGGTCGGCCAGGCGGCCCTCGGCGCGCGCCGAGGCCGTGAACGTCATCGTCGTACCGCCGTCGGTCGGCGCCGGGCGGATCATCAGTGTGAGCTTCACCGAACCTGTGCCGCGTGCTTCGGCGCCCTCGCCCTCGACCGCGAAGACCCCGCCCCGTTCGCCGTCCTGCTCCGTGATGTGGAGGGTGCCGCGGTAGGTGATGGTGTGGCCGCCGATTCTGACCTTGAGCCGCCCGGCGAGGGGGCCGGCCGACTCGTCTGCGTCCCGCTGGAGCCCCGGGATGCAGCGGGCGACCCGGGAGGGGTCCCGCAGCGTCTGTCGGAGGGTCTCAGCCGGTACCGGAACGAACACCTCATGCTCCATGGGATCCGAGCCTACTCAGCACGGCGCGCCACGTCTGCCTTTCCGACGCCCGGCGCGCGCCCGGCGCGCATCCCCCCGCCGGTCAACGTGTGTACCCGCCGCCGGTCAGCGTGTGCAGCGCCGCCCGGCGCGCGCCCGGCGCGCATCCCCCGGCCGGTCAACGTGTGTACCCGCCGCCGGTCAGTGCGTGTAGCGCGGCCGGGCCAGCGTCGACGGCGGAAGCCCCCGCAGCCTGGTGCGCTCCGCGGCGAGAGCATCCCGCGCCAGCGTGTACTCGACCTCCGAGCGCAGTCCCGGTGCGTCGGCGGCGAGGCCGAGGCGCGGAGCACCGCCCTCTGCCGCAAGCAGCATGCCCCAGTCCGCGGACGCCTCCCCGGCGGCCCTGAACGGGTCCGGGCCGCTCGCCGCACCCGACTCGGTCCCGCGCACCCGGTACGCGCTGGTGGCGAACCCGGCCGCGCGCAGCGTGGCGTCGACCGTCCAGAACGTCCGCGGCCGAGCGGTGGGCCCGGCCTGGACCACGAGCCGGCCGCCGTCGGCCAGGACGCGCCGGGCAAGCCCGTAGAACTCCAAGGAGTAGAGCTTGCTGCTCGCGGTGATGCCCGGGTCGGGCAGGTCGGAGACGACCACGTCGTAGGTCCCTCGGTGCCCGCGCAGCCAGGAGAAGGCGTCCGCGGTGACGACCCTGATCCGCGGGTCGTCGTAGGCATGGTCGTTCAGCTTCGCCAACGCCGGTTCGGTGCGGGCCAACCGGGCGACCTCGGGGTCCAGTTCGACGACGGTGAGCGCGCGGACGTCCGGGTAGCGCAGCACCTCGCGCGCCGCCAGTGCGTCGCCGCCGCCGAGGATCAGGACGCGCTCGTGCGGTCCGCGCATCGCCGGGTGGACGAGCGCCTCGTGGTAGCGGTGCTCGTCGCGGCCGCGCACCTTCAACCGCCCGTTCAGGAACAGGTCCGGCGGCTGGGACGGTCCGCCCGTGAGCACCACCTCCTGGACCTCTGTGCGCACGGCGACCCGCACGTCGTCTCCGTAGACCGCCCGGCGTGCGGCCTGTTCGAAGTCGTCGACCAGCACGGCGGCGCCCGCAAGCAGCATCAGCACCAGCACGTTGACCGCGAGCAGCCGTGCCCGCCAGCGCGCCGTGAGTTCACCGCGGAACAGCCACAGCACCACCGCCCCGCCCGCCACCGCGTTGACCGCGCCGGTCACCAGCGCGCCGGTGAGCTCGCCGAGCCACGGCAGCAGCAGAAACGGGAAGGCCAGCCCGCCGACGAGAGCGCCCACGTAGTCCGCGGCGAACAGGTCGGCGACCGTCCCGTCCGCGTCCCGCCGCGAGATGCGCTGGATCAGCGACATCAGGAGCGGCATCTCCGCACCGATCAGGACCCCGATGGTCAGGCTGAAGCACACCAGCACCCACCGGGACTCGCCGAACCAGGCGAAGGACGCGTACAGCACCATGGCCGAGGTGCCGCCGACCAGGGCCAGCGCCGCCTCCAGCAGCCCGAAACCGACGGCCGCCCGGCAGCGCAGCCGCTTGGCGAGCAGCGATCCGACGCCCATCGCGAAGACCATCACCGACAGGACGACGGACGCCTGGGTGACCGAGTCACCGAGCAGGTACGTGGCGAGAGCGACCAGCTCGAGCTCGTAGACCAGACCGCACGCGGCGCAGACGAAGACCACGGCCAGCACGATGTGGCGGCCGGCGTCCGGACGCACGGGAAGCAGCACCTTGCCCTGAGGCGGCGAGGGCTGCGTCCGGTCGATCACCCCGGAAACGCTACGTCACGGCAGACGCACCGCTTGTCACCCACACGCGTCAACTACGCGCCGAAAGGCTCGGGGTGACGCTCGGCGCGGTCGCCTTGCAGGGCGGGCTGCACGGCACCGACACGTGTACGAGTGACGACCAGCCGGCCCTCCTGCGGATACGCGTGCCAGGTGCGCCACCGCACTTGGCCTTCGCCGCGCTGCGCCACCATCGCGGTGAACGCGTGCGGCGAACCGGGGAACGTACCGGCGAGGCCGTGCGGATGGTCGGCCACCAGTGCCAGCAGCTCCTGGGCACGGCCGGCGAACGAGCGCCGCGACAGCGTCTCGACCCGGGCCGCGAACTCGTACTCCCAGTCGCCGAGCCGCTTCGCCACGCCCAGCGGAAGCGGGGTGCTGCTGCCGGGGATACAGGCGACTGTCTCCGAACAGGCGCCCTTCCCCTCCTCGAGCAGCACCTGGTGGGATGCACCCAGCAGTCTCAACTGCAGCTTGGCGCCCGCCAGTTCGAGGTCGAGCACGGCCAGGGCAGGCAGCGGCTCCCTTCCCAGGGCCCAGGCGAGATCGTCGGCACGGGTGTCGGTGTAGGCGGTATCGATGGTCGTGAGCATGGGTCGGCTCCGCAAGCGCGCTTCGGCGGGGGATGGACGCGTGGACCGGCACTCCGGCAACGGAGTGCCCAGCCCGCCCGGCAGCGATCAGCCGGACAGGCTCTGGACGTGTGGGGGGTGGCCTGCTCGTGTCCACGTGAGGTCCGAGGGCTGGATGGATCCAACAGGTTCCGACAGGGAGAAAATCACGAAGTGGACGGCGCCCACAGCGGTTTTACCCAACGTGGCGTGGTTTCCATCCCCTCGGGGGCCCAACGGTTCAACTGTTCAACGGAAAACCAGGGTATGAAGTCAACACGCCGCCCGGACGTTCTTCGAACAGGAAGATGCCCGGCGGGTGTTGGTCGTGCGCTCGGCACACCCACCGGGCACATTCCCCGGCCGCGAAGTCAGCTGCCCCGTGTCAGCTGCCTCCGCCCCCGCACCCTCCGCCGCCTCCGCCGCCGCAGGACGAACTGCTGCTGCAGGACGACGAGCTGCCGCCGCACGCGTGGCCGCTGGAGCTGTCGGAGCCGGCCCACCAGCTGCCGCCGGCGCCGCTGCGGCTGCGGCTGCGGCTGCGGCTGCGCCCGACCTTGCGACCGCCCGAACCGGACGCGCTCACTGCCACGAGCACGACAATCACCATCACGATCGAGATCAACCCGATCAAGAAACCCGTCATCTTCCCACCGTCCTTCTCGTTCCCCCGAAGCAAGACCCCCGCGACGTTGCGTGACCGCTTCTTGTTTTACGGGCCGCTTATCTGCGTGGCATGGGGATGCCCTCGGCCACGCGGCCCCAAAGCAGACTTGAGCAACTCCAGAGGTTCCGCGCAGGATGGCCGCCATGACGACGGACAGGACGGCACGCGACCAGGGCCCGCGCCCGCTGCTCAACCGCAGGCTGGCGGAGTTCGGCACGACGATCTTCGCCGAGATGTCGGCACTGGCCCTGAGCACCGGCTCGATCAACCTCGGCCAGGGCTTCCCCGACACCGACGGGCCCGAGGAGGTGCGGGAAGCGGCGGTACGGGCCCTGCGGGACGGGCGCGGCAACCAGTACCCGCCCGGCCCCGGCGTCCCGGAGCTGCGGCACGCGATCGCCGAGCACCAGCAGCGCTTCCACGGCCTCGTCCACGACCCCGACACCGAGGTGCTCGTCACGGCGGGCGCCACGGAGGCGATCGCGGCCGCCCTGCTGGCGCTCGTGGAGCCGAGCGACGAGGTGATCGCCCTGGAGCCGTACTACGACTCGTACGCGGCGTGCATCGCGATGGCGGGCGGCGTGCGCGTGCCGGTGACGCTGCGCCCGCACGAGCAGCGCTTCCGCCTCGACCTCGACGAGCTGCGCGCCGCCGTCACCGGACGCACCCGGCTGCTCCTGATCAACACCCCGCACAACCCCACCGGCACGGTCCTGAGCCGTGAGGAGCTCTCCCGGATCGCCGAACTCGCCGTCGAACGGGACCTTCTGGTGGTCACCGACGAGGTCTACGAGCACCTGGCCTTCGACGGCGAGCATGTGCCGCTCGCATCGTTCCCGGGGATGCGCGAGCGCACGGTCACCATCTCGAGCGCCGGAAAGACGTTCTCGTTCACCGGCTGGAAGGTCGGCTGGGCCACCGGCACACGGGAACTCGTGACCGCTGTCCGAACCGCCAAGCAGTACCTGACGTACGTCAGCTCGGGCCCGTTCCAGTACGCGGTCGCCGAGGCGCTGCGCCTCCCGGACGCGTACTACGACGGCCTCCGCGCCGACCTGCGACGCAAGCGGGACCTGCTCGGCGACAGCCTGAGGACGGCCGGATTCGAGGTGTACCAGCCCCAGGGCACGTACTTCATCACCACCGACATCACCCCCCTCGGCGAGAAGGACGCCCACGCCTTCTGCCGCACCCTCCCCGAACGCTGCGGCGTCGTCGCCATCCCCAACGCCGTCTTCTACGACGACCCCGACGCCGGCCGCACCCAGGTCCGCTTCGCCTTCTGCAAGAAGGACGACGTCCTCCACGAGGCCACCACCCGCCTGCGACGCCTCGCGTCCTGACTCACGCCCCTCTCCCGTCCCGAACGGGGTATGAACAGGACCGACACCTGCCCAGGCGCTGTTTGCGCAGGTCAGGGTGTTGGTCTCGGTGGGCTTCGCGGGGTGTCGGCAGGGCGGGGCGCGGGCAGCGCGGCCAGTTCGGCTTCGAGGGTGTCTAGTGCCTGGCGGGCTGCCGCGATGCGCTCACGCACGCGAGCGCCGTCAGCCGGGGCGGGCTGCTCCTGCGGGCGGCGCGCCGCGGCTTCGAGTTCACGGGCCTCTTCCAGGGAGTTGATGACGACACCGATGAGCAGGTTCACCAGGACGAAGGAGCCGAACAGGACGTAGGAGGCGAAGTAGAGGATGGTCCAGCGGGAGATATCGAGGCCGGCGCGGACCGTGTCGCCGAGGCCATCGAGGGTGATGAGCAGGAACAGGGTGAGCGCGGCACGGCCGAGGGAGCCATAGTGTTCGGGGTCCTCGTCGCCGAGAATGACCCAGCCGAGCATCGCGTACACGTACAGCAGCAGTGTGCCCACGAGCAGGAAGCTGAGGGTGCCGGGCAGGCTCTTGCCCACGGCGACGATGACGATGCGCAGTTGGGGGAGGAAGCGCGCGGCGCGCAGGACACGGGCGAGGCGCAGCAGTCGCAGCACGGTGGCGTTCTCGCGGGCGCACGGGGCGAAGGCGAGAGCGACTACGGCGAGGTCGAAGAGGTTCCACGGGTCACGGAAGAAGTCTCTGGGCCGGTCGGCGTGGGCGGCTGCACGGAGGAGTACCTCCGTGGTGAAGGCGGCCAGGAAGAAGTGCTCAGCGGCCTTCAAGGCATCGTGCCACTGGCGTATCGCGCCGTCGTAGGTCTCGACGCCCAGCAGGACGGCGTTGCCGAGGATGAGGCAGAACACCGCGGTGCCGAAGGCTTCGGAGTCGACGATGCGGCGGGTGCGGCAAGCCAGCGTGTGCCGTAACTGCCCGGTTCGTTCTGGCATCGGATCAGTTCCACTCCTGTACGGGCCCGCTGGGGCGTCGACTCGGAGTGGATCTTAGGGCTGTCGGGTGTCAATGGCTGCGGGTACCGGGATCTGGACGCTCGCCAGCCGTGCGGAGGTGCGAAGATCCGGTGAGTCGCGGTGGACGTCGATTCGGCAGGGGGAGCGTTGACGGGCTTCGAGATCGCACTGGTCATACTCGCGGGCGGCTATGTCGCCGGGGGCGCGTACGACCGCTTGAAGAAGGCGGCGGCTGAGCGGCGGAAGGCGCGTGAGCGGGCGCTGAGCGGCCCGGAGCCGGTGTGTGGGTGCGGGCACCATCTCGCGTATCACGATGCGCGGGACGGTCTGTGCTACGCGTCGGTGAAGGTCGCCAAGGCTGCGAGCGGTGCCGGCGGCAAGGCGGAGGGCCGGTGCCCGTGCCGTCGGTACGCCGGTCCGGAGCCGCTCGCGACGCTGTACGCCCCCGAGCTGGCCGCGCCTGCCGGGGAGCGTCCGGGCCTGGCGTCCGCGGACTAGCGCTGCGGGTCCGTGTCCGGCCGGCTGCCGCGGGCGACGCCGGTTCCGGCGATCACGGCGCCCGCGCCGAGGCCGAGGGCGATGCCGAGGTCGATGTCGTCGAACACGATCAGGCCGAGTACGACACCGGCCAGAAGGCCGAGCGGGAGCCCCATCGCCGCGAGGGTCTTGCGGCCAGGACCGCCAGGTCTGTTGTCGTTCGTCACGCATGCATTGTCCGGCACCGCTCGCGCGACAGCAGGCCGGGAGGGCGTGCGCTCATGCCCAGCAGAACGGCCTCGGGGTGCTCTCCTGGTCACGGGGCGGACGATGTCAACTCCTGCCTTCTGGCCGCCTCCAGGTAGCGCCGAAGCCGTGCCAAAGGGCCCGGCCATCGCCGAAGAACGGCAGCAGGAACACGATGTGCGCGAGGTACCACCAGGCCAAGGGCCGGTCGAGGCCGAGGAGCCACAGAAGGGCGCCCACCGTGATGCAAGCAGACGGCCCGACCAGGGCCACCACGGCTGTCTGCCTCGCACTCATCGTCCCTTCCGGGATCACCGACGTGCGCCACGCTGTCCGCTCGATCGAGCACCGCGAACAGAACCAGCACGTTCAGGACGCCCGCCATCCGGCTGAGCCCTATCAGCATCCACAGCCGGGTCAGCAGCTGGTATAGAACAGACAGCACCAGGTAGGTCAGGGCGACCGGCAGGATGACCGATGCCGTGATGTACCCGGTCGCGGACGGGCCGAGGAGGATCAGCGCGCTGACGCAGAGGGAGACCAGGCCGACGGCGGCCACGACGGCGGTCATCGCCGCCTCGTACATGAGGAACGCCGTCGAGCGTTCCCGGTTGGTGACCGGTAGCTGATAGCTGAGTTGGAGCATCCCTTCGGCGTTGATGAACAACACCTTCACCAGTAGGAACGCGATCTGCACCCACAGCAGGAGGGACACCGTCGAGGTATCGAACAGCAGCCGCCACACGGCCGCTTCATCGACCAGGGGCTTGAGGAAGTAGTACGAGGCGGTGCACATGACGCCCAGGAGCAGAACGGCCGCCACCACGGCGAACACTCTGACGGGGGCGGACTTCAGGACTCCGGCCCGCAGCACCCGTCCGTTCCACCGTGCATCACCTCGGCGGCTTGGCCAGAGCCGCTGGTCGCCGCCGTCACCATAAGCAGGGCACGAATGGCGGGGCAAGGCAATCATGTTGAGCCGGCGTCAATCCGGGCGACGGATTCAGCCATGCGAGAAGGACGCCTACACCTTCTGCCGCACCCTCCCCGAACGCTGCGGCGTCGTCGCCATCCCCAACTCCGTCTTCTACGACGACCCCGACGCCGGCCGCACCCATGTCCGCTTCACGTTCTGCAAGAGGGACGACGTCCTCCACGAGGCCACCACCCGCCTGCGACGCCTGGCCGGCTGAGGTCATCGCTCTCCGTGCGGCCGGCCCGACCGTCTACGAGAACGGATACTGGGCCGGCCTCACCGTGGAACCGGCTTCAGAGGAAGGACTCAACAGTTCGAGGGGATTGAGTCGGGCAGGATTGCCTGTACACGAAAGCCTCCGTCCTCCGTCTGCCCTGCCTCCAGCTTCCCTCCGAGCAGCTCGGCACGCTCTCGCAGTCCGGACAGTCCGTGGCCACCACCTGTGGGGAGTGACTCACAAGGGTTCGCGCCAGCGGAATGGCTGTTGCGTATCTCGACGACGAGCGTGGACGTGGTTCCCGGCACCGTGCTCACGGCGACCGTCACCTCGGCGTTCGGAGCATGCTTTCGTACGTTGGTCAGGGCTTCCTGCACGGTGCGGTATGCCGTGTGATCCACCGCCCCGGTCCACGAGAGGGACGAGACGTCCACCGCATCGAAACGAACCGGCAGGCCGCTTGATTCGACCAAGGCCGGCAGGTCCACGAGGCCAGGTGTCCTGCGTGGCGACCGGAGCGCCCCGACCAGGTGCCGCAGTTCCTCCAGGGTGGCGGTACTGAGTCTCCGGATCGTCATCGCGCCTTCTTGGCTGTCCCTGTCCTTCGCCGTCGCCTCAAGTGCCCCTGCCTGGACCGCGATCAGGCTGATCTGGTGGGAGACGACGTCATGCATCTCCCGCGCCAGGCGTGCCCGTTCCTCGGCGGCGGCCATTTCGGAGAGCAGCTCCCGCTCCCGGTCCCGGGCACGCGCCAGCTCCGCGATCTGCTCGCACAGCTGGGCACGGGCTCGCGCGAGCCGGCCGACCGCGGTCGGGCCGGCGCTCAGCATCGCGGCCGAGAGCACGCCGAACAGGACTTCCTCGTACGTCCACTCGCCGTCCTGGGTCGGCCACCACGGCCAGAGACCCGCCAGGAAGACCAGCACAGCGCAGCACACCACGGTCCGCAGGGGGCGGATGTCCTTCGCCACCTGGTAGAGGGCGGCCATCGGGGCGATCAGCAGGTAGCCGGTGAGGGCCGCGGGCAGCGTCGCCGCGAGCACGGCCACCGGCAGGCGGTGGCGGAGTAGCAGTACTGCCACGGACGCTGTGTGCCAGGCGAGTTCCAGCGGGGTGGCGACGCGGCAGACGGTCAGCAGCTCGGCCGCCGACGGGACCAGGACTATGGCGGATTCGAGGCGGGGAGAGACCCTCATGGCCTGGGGGCGGTGCGGGCGTTCTGGTGCGCGAGTACCGCCGCCTGGACACGGTTGGACAGGCCGAGCTTGGTGTAGATGGAGCTGACGTGGTCCTTGGCGGTGGCCGCACTCATCAGCAGCTCGTGGCCGATCTCCGCGTTGGACAGGCCCTCCCCGAGGAGCGACAGCACCTCTCGTTCGCGCTCGGTGAGCTTGTCCATGCGGGGGTCGAGCTGCCGGCCGCTGAGGTAGCCGCCAACCACGTTGGAGGCCACGGCGGGTGACAGGACCGTTCCGCCCGAGAAGAGCGTGCGGACCGCGTGGGCCAGCCCCTGTGGTGCGGTGTCCTTCAACAGGAAGCCTGCCGCGCCCGTACGAAGAGCTGCTGCTATCTCCCCGTCGCCGGAGAATGTCGTCAGCATGGCCACCACAGGAGGGCGGGGACGGGCATACAGTTCGGTGAGCACGCTCAGACCGTCCCTGCGTGGCATCCGCACGTCGAGCAGCACCACGTCCGGGCGGTGCCGCATGACCATCTCGACCGCCTCCGGGCCGTCGCAGGTCACCGGCACCGTGATGTCCGGCTCGGCGTCCAGAATCCGTTGCAGGCCAGAGCGCAACAGCACCTCGTCGTCGACGATCAACACCCGGATCACGTGGGTCCCCCTGTGTCTTGCGGTCACCTCAACATAACAAGGCCGCGCAACCCTGAGATCAGTCATTCCAGGCGATAGAACCCCGCCGAACGGCGGGGGAAGGAGCCACCGCTCGGCGGGGGCGGGACCTTCGACAGGCGGAGGTTGGGCAGGGCTGCGTGTGCCTACCCTGCCCATTCGCCGGACCGGAACCGTTCGTCGGTCCGGAATGACCACTTTGAACAGGGGAATGAGCATGCCTCACATCCGTACGCTGCCGCGCGCCCTCATGGCGTTCTCGGTCGCCGCACTGCTGGCCGTCGCGTCGGTCGCGCTGCTGACCACCGGTGGCGCGTCCCACGCCGAGGCCCTGCCGACGGCGTTCTCGGCGGACCTGACCACGACGTTCGGCGTCAGCGCGTACGCCGCCAAGAAGATCGTCGACGCGGTCAACAGCCCGTGGGCCATGGCGCTGAGTGTCGCCCTGCTGCCGCTGGGCCTCGGCGGTGCCGCGCTGACCATCCGCGCCACCTGGGCCACCTTCGTCGCCACCATCGGCAAGAAGGCCGCCACCGGCGCCATGGTCGGCTGGTAGTAGACAGAGCACGACACTGATCGGGCGGATCGGCAGAGGACCGGGAAATGACCATCTGGAGTCTGTGGCGGCTGGATCGGCAGCGCCGCATCCGTGTGTGGTGCGCGCGCTTCCCCTGGCTGCCGTCCGGTCCTGCCCGCATACGGGGAACGGCGGTCGCTGCGGCGACCGCCGTTTTCCTCCTGGTCGCGCTGGTCTGCGCCGGGGCCGGCCAGCTCGCGGGAGTCGAACGCTCCCGGCCCGCGCTCGATGTCACCTGGGCCGGGCTCGTCGTCCTGGTCGCGCTGGCCGGGTTCTCGGTCACATCCGTGCGCGACGCCCTGCTCGTACCGGATGCCGCGCTGCTGCGGGGACTGCCGGTATCCGGCGTACACATCGCCGTGGTCCGGCTGCTCCTGCCGGCGGCCCTGTACGCGGCATGTGGCGGCCTGCTCATCGGGGGCGGCGTCACCACCGGTGCCGTACTGGCAGGTGTGCTCCCGCTGGGCTCGGCCTCAGGCATGCTGCTGTGGGGCACCGTGTGCGCGCTCGGCGTCGCCCTCCTCGCCCGCGCCTGCGCCGTACTCCTGTTCCGACTCGGCCTCCTGGCTCCCGCCGCCTGGAACGCCCCGCTGCTCACCCTGCTCGGCGGCTGCCGGCACCTGGTGCTCGCCGCGGCCGCCCTCGCCCTCGTCGGGGACGTACGCGACGCCGAGGAGCCGGTCCGCGCGCTCGCGGCCGAGATCTCCCGCCGGGCGGGAACTCCGGGTGCCGCCTCCGCGCTGGTCCTGCTCACCGTGGGCTGTGCCGCGGGTGCGCTCGCCGTGTTCGCGATGCGCCGCACCGATCCACACACCGTCCAGCAGCGCATGACCACCCCCGGCACCTGGCGCGTCACCCAGCCGCTCCCGACGGCTCCCGACGCGGCGCTGCGGGCGAAGGACCTCCGCGTGCTGGTGCGCCGCGGCCCCCAGGTGTGGGAGCTGCTCGCCGGAGTCGCCGTCTTCGTGCCGGCCCTGGCCGTCTGCGTCGGCTCGCTGGCCGTGCTCGGCCCCTCCGCCCGCTCGGGACCGCTCGCCCAGGCTCTGGTCACCATGCTGGTGGCCTCACTCATCGGTACGGTCCTGGGCCTGCTCGGCGAGGTGCTCGCCCCGGTGATCAGCATGGACACCGAGGGCCCCGCCGGTCAGCTGCTGCGGACCATCCCCGGTGCGCTCGACCGGCTGCGGTCGGTGCGAGCGGGTGCCTGCACCCTGGTCGGCACCGCCGTCGGCATCGGCATGCTGCTCGTGGCGCAGCCGGCCCTGGCCCTGCCACCGTCGGCGGTCGCCGCGCTGGCCCCCGTGGTCCTCGGCAGCGCTGCCATCGACGCCACGGTCCTGGTGATCGTCTCGGGGAACCATCCGGCGCCCCTGCGCCCCGAGATCGTACTGCCTCACCCCGAACCCCAGGTGCGCGCCGCCTCGATGACGGCGACCGCGCTGTGGGTGAGCCTCGGCGGCCCGCTCGCGGCAGGTCTCGGCTACCTCGTACCCGACTTCTGGCCGCTGGCGGTGGCCGGCTGTCTGCTCGTCCTCGTCCTCGCCCGCCCCGCCGGAGCGGCCCTGCCGCGCTGGTGGGCCGCCCGTGGCACCCACTCCGCCCACCCGCCCCTGCCCGTACCCGCGACGCGCCGCGCACCGGATGCCCCAGCCCGCCCCGAAACGGATGCCCATGCTCAGCTTTGAATCGGTCCGCGTCAGCTACCCGCAGACAGGGACCGCGGCTCTCGACGGCGTCTCCTTCAGCGTCTCCCCGGGGGACTGTGTGGTCCTCGGCGGAGGCAACGGCGCGGGCAAGTCGACGATCCTGCGGACCGCGGCAGGTCTCACCGAGCCCGACGAGGGCCTGGCGCTGATAGCAGGAGCACCGGCCGGATCACCGGACGCCCGGTCCAAAGTAGGCTTCGTCGCCGACAAGCCCCCGCTGTACGACGTCCTCAGCCCCGTCGAACACATCGAACTGCTCTCCCGGCTGTGGCAGTTGACGCCAGGAACGGCCGACCGGCTGCGGCGGTTCCGGCTGGACGAGGTCGCCGACCGTCCCGTACGTACCCTGTCCCTCGGCCAGCGCCAGCGCCTCGCCCTGGCGGTGGCGACGCTGCACGAGCCCGAACTCCTCCTCCTTGACGAGCCGTTCAACGGCCTCGACGCCGCGACGGCCGGGATCCTGCGCGAGACGCTGCGCGCCCACCTCGCGACCGGAGGAGCCGTCCTGGTCGCGACCCACACGTTCGAACCGCTGGTCACCATCGCCACCCGGGCCCTCCGGGTGGACCGGGGCCGCCTCGTCGGCCAGTACGAGGACCCGGATGCCCTTGCCGCGCTGCGCCGGCACTTGGCGATGGAAGAAGAGGGGGCCTCTCCATGACCGGCCAGGCGGTGGACGCTCCGGTGTCCTCCTCCCGTACCTCCCATACGGCTCTGGCGGCGGCCGCAGCCGTCGTCCTGCCACTGCTCGCGGGTGCGCAGTCCGGCCGACTCCTCGGTACGGCCGAGCACCTGGGAGCCGAGGGGCGTGGCGCGCTCAGCATCTGGGCGCACAACGCCGGCCTCGCCGTGACGACCGCTGTCCTGGGCCTGCTCTCGCTCGGGCTGCTGACCCTGCTGATGGCAGGCGTCGGATGGTTCGTCAACGGGTACGCCCTCGGCTCCTACCTGGGCAGCGGACACGATCTGGCCGAGCTGCTGAGCCGAATGCCCCATCTGGTACCGGAACTCGGCGCATTCGTCCTGGCCACGGCGGTCGGGCTGTCCGGCGCCGCGCGCGCCTTGGCGTCCGTCCGAGGTCGCCCGCTCCCACCCCGGCGGAAGTGGGCCCGCGACAGCGGGCTGCGCCTCGCGGCGGCGACGGTTCTCCTGATACCCGCCGCAGTCCTCGAAGCGGCCACCTGACCACCCCGCCGTCCGCTGCCACCCCGACCACCCTTCGCGCCATGGAGATTCACCCATGAACACCCCCGACCCCAGCCGCCCCCGGCGCGGTATCGCCCTGGTCGGTGCCGTAGTGCCACCACCCGCGGCCCTGTTCGCCCTGATCCTGCTGCCCGGCCTGTACGGGCCTGGCGCCGCGCTCGGTCTGCTGGCGGCCGGAGCGGTACTCACCTCCGGGATGCTCGCTCCCGGCCCCTGTCTGCTGCTGCGTATCTGCGGCGTGCTCGGGATGCTCGGTGGACTGGCTCTGATCGTGGCGGAGGCGTCGTGACGACCTCGATGGCGTCCCCACCCCGGCTCCCGGAGGCGGAGGACGGCACGGCGGCGGGTCCGCAGGCACCCCGCCCATGGCTGGTTCTGGCCGCGCCCGGCGCCGTCTTCCAGGCCGTGGCCGAAGGCAGCGGACCTCGACGTGCCCTGCGCGCCCTGCTGTTCACCCTGCCCCTCATGCCCGTCGTCTTCGCCTTCCTGGTGCATGGCGGCATACGGTCCGCGCTCCTGGAGGATCCGGCACTCGCCGACCGGGCGGGCGCGGCCGGCTATCTCGCGGTGCTGGCAGGAGTGGTGCTGTGCGTGGTGCAGGTGGCGCTCATGACCGCCAACTACGCCATGTTCGCTGTGGTCGTACGCATCGGAGGTGACGCCAAACCCGCGCACCGGAAGATGCTCGCCGTCTGGGCCTACGCCTGTTTCCCGCTGATTCTGCGTCAGCTCTGCTATGTGCTGGTGATCGCCACCGCCGGCCCCGAGTGGCTCACGGCGCACGCCGGAGTCATCGGCGTGGCCGACCCGTTCCTGGCCGCGGTCGCCGTGCTGTTCTTCATCGGCTGTCGCAAGGGGCTGGGGCTCACCTTCGCCCGATCGGCCGTCGTCACCGCCCTGACCACGGTCATCGGCGCCGTGGGCGCGCTCGTCGGAGGTGTCGCGCTGTGAGCGGACCGGCTGTCGTACTCGACGGCGTGGGCGTCCAACTGGGCGGGCGCCCTGTCCTCGACTCGTTGAGCCTGCGCATCCCACGCGGCCAGGTCACCGGCCTGATCGGCCCCAACGGGGCGGGGAAGTCGACCGCGCTGCGCGTGATGCTCGGCCTGCTGCGGCCGCAGCGGGGCGAGGGCAGCATCCTCGGACACCCGCTGTCCGACCCCGCGGCCTATCTGCCGAAGGTGGGGGCGTTCATCGACGGCCCGGCCGTCGACCCCGCGCTCACCGGCCGCGCCAATCTGCGGGTCCTGGCGCGCCTGTCAGGCACCCCCGAGCACCGTATCGACGAACTCCTGGAGACCGTGGGGCTCACGGACGCCGCCCGCCGCAAGGTACGCGGCTACTCCCTCGGCATGAAGCAGCGCCTCGGTATCGCCGGCGCCCTGCTGAAGGACCCCGAGCTGCTGGTGCTCGACGAACCGACCAACGGCCTCGACCCGTTCAGCTCCGCCCGGCTGCTGAACCTCGTGAAGGAACAGGCGGAGACGGGCCACACCGTGGTGATCTCCAGCCACGTCCTGGCCGACCTGGAGTCGGTGTGCGACCACTTCGTACTGATCGACGGCGGCACCTGCCGTATCGACAGCCCCCGTGCCCAGGTGCTCGGACTGGGCAGGAGCGGTCTGCGGGTCGTCCCCGCCGACCCGGCCATGCTCGCCGCGGTCGTACGCACCGCGCAGTCTCTGGGTCTCACGGCCGCCCCGTACGACGACCACGTCGTGGTGGCCGCGGACCGCGGCAGGGCGGCGGAACTCAACCGCGCCCTGATCACCGCCGACATCGACGTCGTCGAGGTCAGCGAGCAGCAGGCAGATCTCTTCCAGGCGTTCGCCGCGGCGATCGGTGGCGCCCCCCACCCGGGAGGCAAGGCATGACCGGAGTGTTCACGGCCGAACTGACCCGCCTGTCCAGGCCGTCCCCCATCGTGACCGCGCTGTGCGCAGTCACGGCGCCCGTCCTCGCGGTCACCGTCCTCGCCCTGCTGGTGCCGGGGCGAGCGGCGCCCGGGGCGATGGCGGACGGCACCGCCCGCATGCCGATGGACCTCGTGGCACTGACCGAGCCGGAGGGAGCGTCCGCCGCGGTCCGGCTGCTCGCTCCACAGCTCGCCATCGTCGCCTACTGTCTGTTCGCGCTTTCCGCCGGACGCGACCTCACCCATGCCACAGCCCGCGCGGCACGGCTCCAGGGACCTTCGGCCCGGCGCATCCACTTCGCCAGACTGCTGGTCCTGGGTGCGGTCACGGCCCTGGTGGGCGCGTTGGCCCTCCTGCTCTCGATGCTGACCGGCGGTGCGATGGCACTCTCGCGCGGCGCCTCCCTGGACTCGTGGGCATCGGCGGCAGCGCTCGGCGCGCTCGTCGAGCAGTGGGCGGGGCTCACTCTGGCCTCCTGCTGTCTGGGCGCTCTCGGCGCGCTGGTCGCGCTCGTGACCCGCTCGGGCGGCGCCGCGATCGGGATCGGTCTTGTGACGCTACTCCTGGTCGACCCGCTGCTGTCGGTCTGGCAGCCACTGCGCGGGCTGACTCCCGGCGCCCTGGTCAACCAGGTGGCGTGGTGCGCCTCGGACCGGGGCGTGGCCGTGACGGTCGTCGCGGCCACGACCGTCGTCGCGGCCTGGCTCGGCGCAGTCGCGTACCAGCGCCGCAGCGCGACGGCCTGAGCCGGCTCGACCGGCTCTCCTGCTCCGCCCAGAACCTCGTCGTCGTCACCGAACCGCGGGACCACGGTGTCCGACTCCGACCATGACGTCCGTCTTCGCAGACCCGCGCTGCGAGTTCGCACTCGTCACTGTCCGCGGCACCGGGCGGTGACGCCGCTGGTCAGCGGCGTCGCTTGTGGCCGCTCCTGGCAGCAGGGTGCCCGCGTTCGTGGCTGCGTCGGAGCGTTCCTCCCCGGGAAGCTCGGTGACGTTCCGGGGCAGCCAGGAGAGCAGGACCTCGTCCACGTGGCGCGCCTCCCACAGACCCAGCCGGCCGTCGGCCGTCGCCCGGTGCCGGTAGTCCAGCATCGCCTCGGCCGTGAACCCGTCCACCGGCAGCCTGCTCCCCGGCCCACCGGACCAGGCGGTCGACCAGCAGCCCGGTCGCGGCCTCGAACTCCTCCTCGGCTTCGGGCGCGGACCTCATCCGCATCTCCCCCGTCCCACCTGTCCGCCGCAGTCCTTACGGTGGCACGCTACCGCCGGGAGCCCTTCGTCAGCGGGCGTTCGAGTCGGGCTCCGGACGCGGGAGTTCGTCGAGGTCGAGGGTGAAGGTGCGGCCGTCGGCCAGGGGGATGGGGAGCTTGCCCGTGCCGTACTTGTGGGTGTGCGCCGCGATGTAACCGGTGGCGGTCGGCTGGGTGTGAAGGACGACTTCCTGGGCGTAGGGGTCCACGACCAGGTAGATCGGGATTCCGTAGCTGCCGTACTTCGCGGTGCAGTCGTCGTAGTCCTTGCGTGCGGAAGAGGTCGAGACGACCTCGGAGATCAGCAGGACGTCCTCGAAGCTGTAGCGCTTGCCTACCTTGCGTGCGTCCTCGCGCAGGATCGCGAGGTCGGGGGCGGAGTTCTCGTCGGCGGGGAAGTCGATGTAGACGTCGGAGGTGACCTTCGCGTGACGGCCAAGGGCAAGAGCGGAGTCGATCTGCATCGACCTGATGGTGCTGGAGTGCTCTTCGCTCTGCGGGGTCATGATCACCTTTCCGTCGGCCCCGAACAGGACCGTGTACCCCTTGGGGAACTCGGTGTGCACGATCGCGTCGACGCTCATGGACGGCTCCTTCCCGTGTGTGGTCAGGATACGACGGACAGTGCCGCGTCACCGAGCCCGTCGGTACGGCCGGCAGACCGGTCCGGACAGGTTGTGCGGCCCGCTCACCGCCGCTGCCGGAGATCCGCAGCGGGGCCTGTCGCACGACATGGGAATAGGTAGGCCAGCAAGGTGTCGGCTGGGTGACCGCGTCACCGGAGCCGGTGACGGCGGTCCGCACGGCGAAGCAGTTTCTGACGTATGTCTCCGCGGGCCCGTTCCAGTACGCGGTCGCCGAGGCGCTGCGTCTGCCGGACTCGTACTTCGACGGGCTCCGCAAGGACCTGCGGGCGAAGCGCGACCTGCTGAGCGAGGGGCTCGCCGCGGCCGGTTTCGGGGTGCAGCGTCCGGCGGGTACGTACTTCGTCACCACGGACATCCGGCCGCTGGGCGAGTCCGACGGGTTCGCGTTCTGCCGTGCGCTCCCGGAGCGCTGCGGGGTGGTCGCCATTCCGAACGCGGTCTTCTACGACCAACCCGGGCAGGGCGCCCCGTTCGTCCGCTTCGCGTTCTGCAAGCGCGTCGACGTCCTCGAGGAGGCGGTCGCGCGCCTCAAGTCACCGGTCTCCTGAGGGCGAGCCGCCCCGCGAACGCGGAGGCCCGGCGGGGCCGCGGTCGTGAAGACCGCGGCCCCGCCGGGCCTTGTCGCGTGGGGACGCCTCAGGCGTCGTCGGCGGGCTTCTCGTCCTCCTGGACGGCCAGGCCGAGCTGCTCCGCGAGCCACTTGTCGAACTCGATCGACGCGCGCACCCAGCTGACCGTCGACGACACGAAGTGCTCGAGGCTCACGCCCGTGCCGATCAGCATCTGCGCCTCGCCGATGAGACGGATCGTCGGCAGTTCGGCGCCCTCCTCCTCGTGGAGGTGGGTGTAGACCTTCGGCCACAGGGTCCTGCGGTTCCAGTCGTCGATCGCGTCGAGGATCTTGGCCTTCTCCGTGACCGCGTGCGGCCGGTCGTAGAAGGTCCGCACCGAGAAGACCTGCTGCTCGTCCTCGCCGCGGAACATGAAGTACGTGCGGAAGTCCTCCCACGGCGCCGCGAGGTCGCCCTCGTCGTCGACGACGTACTTCAGCTCCATCTGGTCGAGAAGCTGCTTGACGAGATCCTGATCGGGAACGACGGGGCCCGCCGGTCCTGCGGCCTGGGGCTGGGGCTTGCCCCCGAAATTCGGAATCGAGGACGGATCGATGGTCACCGTGTATTTCCCTTCGTACGGATGCGGCCATCCTCTCCCATCCCCGGCGGGGGGTGGCAAGCCCCGTCGCCCGCGATCCGCTGCGGGCTGACAAAGATCCGGCCGCCGGACCACAAGGGCACCGGCGGCCGGGGATGTCGCACGCGAGCCGTTACTGCGCCGCGCCGACGACGAGGCCGTCCTCGACACGGTCCACCCGTACGGTGTCGCCGTCCTTGATCTCGCCCGCGAGGATCTCCTTGGCGAGGCGGTCGCCGATCGCCGTCTGGATCAGCCTGCGCAGCGGCCGCGCACCGTACGCGGGATCGTTGCCCTCCTCGGCGAGCCAGGCCAGGGCCTCCGGCGTGACGTCCAGGGTCAGCCGGCGGTCCGCCAGGCGCTTGGCGAGCCGGCCGATCTGCAGCTCGGCGATGTGCGCCAGCTCGTCCTCGGACAGGGCGGAGAAGACCACCACGTCGTCGAGCCGGTTGAGGAACTCCGGCTTGAAGGACGCCCTCACCACATCCAAGACCTGCTGCTTCTTCTGCTCCGCCGCGGTCGTCGGGTCCATCAGGTACTGGCTGCCGAGGTTGGAGGTCAGGATCAGGATGGTGTTGCGGAAGTCCACCGTCCTGCCCTGCCCGTCGGTGAGCCGCCCGTCGTCGAGGACCTGGAGCAGGATGTCGAAGACCTCGGGGTGGGCCTTCTCCACCTCGTCGAGCAGCACCACGCTGTACGGACGGCGGCGGACCGCCTCGGTGAGCTGGCCGCCCTCCTCGTAGCCGACATAGCCCGGAGGCGCGCCGACCAGGCGGGCGACGGTGTGCTTCTCCCCGTACTCCGACATGTCGATGCGGACCATCGCCCGCTCGTCGTCGAAGAGGAAGTCGGCCAGCGCCTTCGCCAGCTCGGTCTTGCCGACTCCGGTCGGGCCGAGGAAGAGGAACGAGCCGGTGGGCCGGTCCGGGTCGGCGATCCCCGCCCGCGTCCTGCGCACGGCGTCGGAGACGGCCCGCACGGCCTCGCTCTGGCCGATCAGCCGCCGGCCCAGCTCCTGCTCCATCCGCAGCAGCTTCTGCGTCTCGCCCTCGAGGAGGCGCCCGGCCGGGATGCCGGTCCAGGAGCCGACCACGTCCGCGATGTCGTCGGGGCCGACCTCCTCCTTGACCATGGTGTCCTTCGACGCCTCCTGCTCGGCCTCGGCCCGCGCGGCCTCCTCCAACTCCCGCTCCAGGCCGGGGATCTCCCCGTACAGCAGCTTGGAGGCGGTGTCGAAGTCGCCGTCGCGCTGGGCGCGTTCGGCCTGGCCGCGCAGATCGTCGAGGCGCTCCTTGAGCTCACCGACGCGGTTCAGGCTCTCCTTCTCCTTCTCCCAGCGGGCGGTGAGGCCGCGCAGCTCCTCCTCCTTGTCGGCTAGGTCGCGGCGCAGCTTCTCCAGGCGCTGCTTGGAGGCGGGGTCCGACTCGTTCTTGAGGGCGAGCTCCTCCATCCGCAGCCGGTCGACGGCGCGCTGCAGCTCGTCGATCTCGACGGGCGAGGAGTCGATCTCCATGCGCAGCCGGGACGCCGACTCGTCGACGAGGTCGATGGCCTTGTCCGGCAGGAAGCGGGAGGTGATGTACCGGTCGGAGAGGGTGGCGGCGGCGACGAGCGCGCTGTCGTTGATCTGGACCTTGTGGTGCGCCTCGTAGCGCCCCTTGAGGCCGCGCAGGATCGCGATGGTGTCCTCGACGGTCGGCTCCGCGACCAGCACCTGCTGGAAGCGCCGCTCGAGGGCCGGGTCCTTCTCGACGCGCTCGCGGTACTCGTCGAGGGTGGTCGCGCCGACCATCCGCAGCTCGCCGCGGGCGAGCATCGGCTTCAGCATGTTGCCGGCGTCCATGGCGGAGTCGCCGCCGGCTCCGGCGCCGACGACGGTGTGCAGTTCGTCGATGAAGGTGATGATCTGGCCGTCGCTGTCCTTGATCTCGGACAGGACGGTCTTCAGCCGCTCCTCGAACTCGCCGCGGTACTTCGCGCCGGCGACCATGGCGCCGAGGTCGAGTGCGACGAGCCGCTTGTTGCGCAGCGACTCGGGGACGTCGCCCTTCACGATCCGCTGGGCGAGGCCCTCGACGACGGCGGTCTTGCCGACGCCGGGCTCGCCGATGAGCACCGGGTTGTTCTTCGTGCGCCGCGACAGCACCTGCACGACGCGGCGGATCTCCTGGTCCCGGCCGATGACCGGGTCGAGCTTGCCCTCGCGGGCCGCGGCGGTGAAGTCCGTACCGAACTTCTCCAGCGCCTTGTACTGACCCTCCGGGTCGGGTGTGGTCACCCGGCGCCCTCCCCTTACCTTCTCGAACGCGGCCAGCAGCTTCTTCGCACCTGCGCCCTGCTGGTCCAGCACCTCGCCGACGGCGCCGCCCTTCGCGGCGATGCCGATGAGCAGATGCTCCGTGGACAGGTAGTCGTCCCCGAGCTCCTTGGCGCGCTGCGCGGCGTCCGCGATGACGGCGAGCAGTTCGCGGTTGGGCTGGGGCGGGGCGACGGTGGACCCGGTGACGCTGGGCAGCGACGCGAGGACGCGCTCGCCCCCCGACCGCACCGCGGCCTGGTCCGCGTCGACGGCTGCCAGAAGGTCGATGATGTTCTCGTTGTCCTGCCCCTCGAGCAGCGCCAGGAGCAGATGCGCCGGGGTCAGATCGGGGTGACCCTCGGACACGGCCCGGCTGGTCGCGGCGTTGATCGCGTCCCGGCTCCTGTTGGTCAGCTCTGCGTCCACGTGCGCTCTCTCCTCCTCGCCGATGGGGTTGTCACATCCATACTGACTCCGACAACGTGCACAAAGTTGAGTCTAATCCACTCAGGGTGCTGCCGGACAGGACATCGCCCCACGGAGGTAGGTTCCGCCCCATGGCCATCGACCCTCGCAACCCCGACGCCCCCTACCTCAGCTTCTGGCGCGACCACCACATGTGCACGCTGACGACCCCGCGCCCGGACGGCACTCCGCACGTGGTCGCCGTGGGAGTGACCTACGACCCGGAGGGCGGGAAGGCGCGGGTGATCACCAACAAACACAGCCGCAAGGTCGCGAACGTGCTGGCCGCCGGCCCCGAGGGCGCACGGGTGGCGGTCTGCCAGGTCGACAAGGGCCGCTGGGCGACGCTGGAGGGCGTCGCGACCATCCGCACGGAGGCGGAGGTGGTGGCGGACGCGGTGAGCCGCTACGCGGAGCGGTACGGACGCACCCCGAAGCCGAACCCGGACCGGGTGGTCATCGAGATCGCACTGACCCGCGCGATGGGCCGGGCGTAGCCGCGCCGGGGCGGGACAGGCCGGGCCGGGGGCGGGCCGGCCGGGGCGAGCGGGGCGGGACAGGCCGGGCCGGCCGATTTCAGGCGCGCCTGCCGCCCGAGGCGTTTCCGGGCAGCACAACGGCGCCATCGTGTTTCAGGTCCACGATGGCGCCGCTGTGTGGGGGAAGCACCTGAGCGATTTGAAACGACGGGGGAATCGCTCAGGCACTGCGGGGGGTGGCGGTGGTGTCCGGCTCGGCCAGCTGGTGGTCACGCTGGTCGAGATTGACAAAAATCATGCCGTACCGAATGGCACAGCGGACGGGCTGAGGAGCCCCTCGGGGCCGGCGCAGGCAGCGGTAGGCACGGACATCCTCGTCCTCCTCGCGTGCGACGACGATCGGCTCGCCGAACAGGGTGACCATCAACGAGTCGCCACGATGCGGAATCGCCGTGACGAGGTCGATGAAATGCCACCCGGAGCGGTAGGCCGTCGCCATCTCGCGCCGGAACACGCGATCATCCGGGGGAATGGTCATGCGCCTGAACCCGTCTGCGAGCTGCTTGAACCCGCCCGAGACGGTGCGACGTCCCAGCCGATGTCCCCACCCGACGTTGTTCCGATAGCAGTAGCCGTAGTCATCCCTGCCGGTGCGGTGTCCCAACCGATGTCGCCAGCGGCGGCTACGCCGCCGTAGATCACAGCCGCGGAGAAGGTCGTGGCAAGCACCGAGCGAAGCATTCTCCTGTACATACTCAGCTTCGTCCTCACTTGATGGATTCCTCTCCCCCGCCCTTTCGACGATGCCTCACCCAAGGACACGAATGCCACAGAAGCGATGCATCATGTTCTTGCACGTTCAGGACCCTGGGGGGTGGAGATTTGAGCATAGAAACCACAAATCGGGCGCATCCCCATGGCGTAACCGATATGTGCGAGGCAGGAAGGCGTCTTTACGCCAGTGCACTGCGCTCGGGCCGTGTGACCCGCGCCGAGGCCGCTGTCGCTCCCTGCCTGATGGACTTCGCGCTTCTGCACCCGGATCCAGACGACCCGGAGTGGCTACGCCCCGTTCCGCCGTCCGCAGCACTCGCGCAGCGCCTCCAGCCCATCGAGCGAGAGATCCAGGAGCGGCGGCACCTCACCGTCGAACTGACCGACTCATTCGAGCCGTTCATGAGTATCAGTGCGCAGGACCCTTCAACCACGCACGCCATCACTGTGCTGGAGGGCGTCAGTCGCATCAACGCGGCGCTCGACCTGGCAACCATGGAATGCCACACAGAAGTCTTGACCGTCCAACCCGGCGGAGGGCGCAGCGAACATGTGCTGAGCGAGGCGTTGGAACGCGGGAAGGCCGTCGTCGAACGCGGCATCAGCATCCGCACCTTGTATCAGCACACGGTCCGGCACAGTCTGGGCACCCTCGCCTATGCCGAACAACTCGCTGAGGGCAAGGTGGAAATCCGCACCCTCGAAGAGCTGATCGAACGCTTGATCATCTTTGACCGCACTGTGGCGTACATCCCTGCCCGCTCGGACCGCAGGATCGCGTTGGAGCTGCGCCACCCCGGCTTGGTGGACTACCTGGCTCAAGTCTTCGAACACCTTTGGCGGCGTGCCACACCACTCAACGAGCAACTTCCTTACTCACCGCCTTCCAACGGCGTCACAGGTATACAGCGCTCCATCGCAAGGCTCCTCGTCGAAGGTCACGTCGACGACTCCATCGCCCGCCGCCTCGGGATGAACGTGCGCACCTGCCGCGCCCACATCGCCAAGCTCAACGCCACCCTGGGCAGCGGCAGCCGGGCCCAACTCGGCTACCTCATCGCGCAGTCGGGCATTCTGGACGACAAGGACTGACATGGCACGCTCCGGCCCGTCATGGCGAACCCCGTGCACAACGCCCGGGAATGGACCGGAGGCCCTCGTCATCTTGTTGCACCGCGTGGCCGCGCACAATCGGCCGTGCGCATGGCCTTGCCGGCCGTGGTCACCGCGGCCCCGACGCCACTTCGAGCATCCCCGACCGGGCAATGAGCACACCGAGCTGCACGCGGTTTGCGCTGCCGAGCAATTGGGCGAGGTGCGCGATGTGCTTGCGACACGTCCGCACACTGATTCCTAGCCGCCGGGCCACCACCTCGTCGGTGTGCCCCTCCGCCAGCAGGCGGGATATCGCGAACTGACCCTCTGACACGCTGCCCAGAGAAGACGTCAGCGGTGTGGCTCCCAGCAGAGGCGAAGCCTGGTGCCACATCCACTCGAAGACGGACACGAGGTACTTGACGAGTGTCCCTCCCCTCGTAGCGTGAAGACCGTGACTGCAGGGGAAGTTGGGAGTCATGGCGGAGAAGCGACGGAAGTTCGATCCGGAGTTCCGTGAGGGGGCCGTACGGATCGTCACGGAGACCGGCAAGACGATCGCCGAGGTCGCCGAAGACCTGGGGATCAACGAGACCACCCTGGCGAGCTGGGTCTCCCGCGCCCGTCGGGCAGGAATCGCTCCGGCCGGCGGGAGTGACGAGGTGGAGCGTCTGCGGCGGGAGGTCGCCCAGCTCAAGCGGGAGAACAAGGAACTGGTCATGGAGCGTGATGTCCTCAAACGCTGCATGGTCCTGTGGGTGAAGTAGCCGTGGCGGACCCGGCGGCCGTCGTCGGGGTGATCAGCGACTTCAGGACCGAGCACGGCATTTCGCACCGCGTCTCCTGCCGCGCTCTGGGCGTGAGCGAGGCATGGTTCTACAAGCACCGCACCCGCCAGCCCACCCGGCGTGAGCTGCGCAGACAGCATCTGATCGAAGCAGTGAAGGAGGAGTTCGACGACTCCGGCGGCACCTACGGCTCGCCGAAGATCT